>CABQIF010000090.1 GCA_902464115.1 uncultured Ruminococcus sp.
CACTACCACAGCCAAATGTTTCAAACTTTACATCCGAAATCACATCATTGTCAATCTTGAGATAGATTTTCATGATGTCGCCGCACTTTGCGTTTCCAACTTCTCCAACGCCATCCGCATCCTCCAGAACACCAACATTCCGTGGGTGCAGAAAATGATCCATTACTTTTTCACTATATAAAGCCATCGTTGTTTCTCCTTTTTCTTACAGCAAGAAAGACTTCTTTCCGCTCTCTAAATCTCTCCAAACTGGGGACATATGCCGCAGATAAGCAACTACTTCCGGAATTGCCTGCAACATATAATCCACTTCCGCCATGGTATTTTCTTCGCCCAGGGACAACCGCAGCGAACCATGTGCAATTTCATGTGGTCTGCCGATTGCCAGCAGAACGTGAGAAGGGTCTAATGAACCAGAGGTGCAGGCAGAACCAGAAGATGCACAGATCCCCTTCTGATCCAGCAGCAGCAGCAACGATTCCCCTTCAATTCCCTCAAAGCAAAAATGCACGTTGCTCGGCAGACGATGTTCTCGGTCGCCGTTCAGAACGGAATGTGGAATCTTGGAAAGCCCTGCAATCAAGCGTTCCCGCAGTTCCAGACAATGACGAGTGTTTTCTTCCATATGGTCGCAAGCATCCTGTAAAGCAGCTGCCATGCCCAAAATTGCTGGAATATTTTCTGTTCCGGCACGCTTGCCCCGTTCCTGTGCTCCGCCAGCAATCAGAGAAGTTAAGCGAACACCTTTCTTTGCATATAAAACGCCAATTCCCTTTGGCCCATGGAATTTGTGGGCAGAGAGGGACAGCATATCAATGTTGTCATTCTTGACAGAAATCGGAATGTGTCCCACTGCCTGCACGGCATCGGTATGGAACAAAACATTGTGCTTTCTGCAAACCGCTCCAATTTCTGCAATCGGCAGAACCGAACCGATTTCATTGTTGGCATACATCACGGTAACCAGACAGGTATCCGGCTGAATGGCAGCTTCTACCTGCTCTGGTGTTACCATTCCATTTTCGTGCACATCCAGCAGTGTGACAGAAAAGCCCTCTGCTTTCAGCTGTTCCAGCGTGTGCAGAATCGCATGATGTTCAAACGCTGTGGAGATAATGTGCATGTGCCCTTTCCGCTTGCCGATGGCTGCAGCGGAACGAAGTGCCTGATTGTCTGCTTCGCTGCCGCCGGAAGTAAAGTAAATTTCTTTCGGGTCAGCATCCAGACAGACTGCAATCTGTTCTCTTGCTTTCTGCAAAACAACAGCAGCTTCTTGTCCAATGGTGTGCAGGCTGGACGGATTGCCATATACTTCCCAGCCCTTTACCATGGCTGCCATCGCTTCTGCACTCATTTTTGTGGTTGCAGCGTGGTCTGCATAAATCATGGTTGTTCTTCCTCTCTTGAATTGGATTGTTTGGATGCAGCAATTTGCATCTGGTGAAAAAAATAAGGAGGGCTTGTTCGCTCCTGCAAACGCAGCCAGAACAAACCCTCCATACACTGCAATATTCGGATTGCGGTTGTATCCAATTTACTTTACAGCATCAAAACCATGCTGCAAATCAGCCAGAATATCATCAATGTGTTCTGTACCGATCGAAAGCCGAATGGTGTTCGGATGAATGCCGCATGCCAGCAATTCTTCTTCATCCAACTGAGAATGTGTTGTGGATGCCGGATGGATCACCAAGCTCTTAACATCAGCAACATTTGCCAGCAAGGAGAAGAGTTCCAGACTTTCCGTGAACTTCTTTGCCTTTTCTGCATCGCCCTTAATGGTAAAGGTGAAAATCGAACCTGCACCGTTCGGGAAGTACTTGTCATACAGTTCTTTTTCTTTACCGGTGGACAGGGACGGATGGTAAACCTTTTCTACCTGCGGATGATTCTTCAAGAAATCTACGACTTTCAGTGCATTTTCTACGTGCCGTTCTACCCGCAAAGACAGGGTTTCCAGACCTTGCAGCAGCAAGAAGGAATGGAACGGAGAAAGTACTGCACCTTGATCTCGCATCAGTGTGGTACGAATCTTCATGATATAAGCAGCATTTCCGCATGCTTCTGTAAATACAACGCCGTGGTAAGACGGATTCGGCTTGCTCAGACCCGGGAACTTGTCATTCTGTGTCCAGTCGAACTTTCCGCCGTCAATGATAATACCACCCATAACCGTACCATGACCGCCAATGAACTTTGTTGCGGAGTGAACAACAACGTCTGCACCATGTTCCAGCGGACGCAGCAGATATGGCGTTGCAAAGGTGCTGTCTACGATCAGCGGAATGCCGTGCTTGTGAGCAACAGCAGCCAGTGCTTCCAAATCAATGATATCCGAATTTGGGTTGCCGAGTGTTTCTGCATAAATCAGCTTGGTATTTTCCTGAATGGCTGCTTCAAAATCTGCCGGGTCTTTGGAGGTTACAAATGTGGTTTCCAGTCCCTGTTCTTTCAAGGTGTTGGAAAACAGGTTGTGTGTACCGCCGTAGAGGTTGCTGGCAGATACAATATGGTCGCCAACCGTTGCAATGTTCTGAACAGCGTAGGTAATGGCAGCAGAACCACTGGCAGTTGCCAACGCACCAACGCCGCCTTCCAGCTTTGCCATCCGTTCTTCAAATACAGAGTTGGTCGGATTCATCAGACGGGTGTAGATGTTTCCTGGTTCTGTCAGGGCAAACCGACCGGCTGCCTGTGCGGAATCCTTGAAGACATAGGATGTTGTGGCATAGATCGGAACGGCTCTTGCGTCTGTAGTCGGGTCTGGATGTTCCTGACCAGCATGTACTTGTAAGGTTTCAAAATGATACTGTTTCATATGCAAAGGCTCCTTTATCCTTTTTCCTATCTGTTTTGTAGGTTAGTAAAAGTATACACCAATTTTCTGATTTTGTCAACAGGAAAAGACCACTTTTTCGGAGATTTTTTCTTTTCTATTCAAATTCCCGTGCAGCGATTCATTTTTGTAGGAATCATCGCCATTCTATTTTTGGTCTGTGAATGTCGCAACGACAGGAAACAGTAGTATCTTATCCGCTTTTTCAAAAAATATCCGCTGAATTTTAAAATTGCTGCTTCAATCGGTGCTGTTTGGAAAGCCGATACTGCAACGGCGTACAATGCATTAAATTCCCGAACAGGCGAATAAAATAACTGACGTTTTCATATCCGCATTCCAACGCAATTTCCAACACCGTATCATCTGTTTCCAACAACAGTTGACAAGCATGATTCATCCGAATGGTATTCAGATAAGCGGTAAATGTCTGCCCCGTTGCGTTCCGAAAGTAACGGGAAAAATATTTTTCTGACATATGAAATGTATCTGCCAAGTTGGAAAGCGTCAGCGGCTCTGTCATATGCTGTTTGAGATACGTCAGAATCTTTTTCATCCGTTCCCGTTGGTTGCGGCTTGCCTCTAGAGTAATGGGGTCTGTGGGCAACAGCAACCCTTGATAGAGCAGTTCTGCGGTCAATTGCAGCAACCCTGCTTTGACCAATAATTCATATCCCACTGCTTTTTCCTCGGCTGCCTGTAAAATCCGATGTAGTAAGGGCTGCAAGGTCGCCTTTACGGCTGCATCGGTGATACAAGTTGGAAATTGCATGCGTCCATCTATCAGCGGCTGCAACAGCAACTGTGCTTGGTCGGAAATTGCAAAGGAAAATAAATCCGGCTGAAAAATAAAGGTACTATATTCTAATGTTGCATCTTCCGAAGTAATCCGGTGCAGTTCTTCCGCATTGATACAAAATAAATCGCCGCCTTTCGCCGGATAAGTTTCAGTTCCAATGGTCAGCAGACAAGTGCCATGATGGACATGCATCAGCTCCGTTTTTTTATGCCAATGCAATGGAATAAAAAAGTCGGTTGTATCTGTCTGTGTGCGGAAACATTCAAACGGAAACGCTGGTGTTCCATGCTGTTTATTTTCTAAAAGCTGTTGTTTTTTCATGAAAGACACCTCGAAAAAAGAAGTAGAAAAAGTGCAATTTTTTGCGGATAACGTGCGAGATTTTGTTGTGTTTTAACGATATAATAAAGATAACATCAAGACAGGAGGGATTGCAAATGCAATTTTCAAACGATTTTCTGTGGGGTGCAGCATCTGCATCTTATCAAATAGAGGGTGCTTATCTCGAAGACGGGAAAGGCGAAAACATCTGGGACGCTTATTGTCAGGAAAGCGGTCATGTGGCTCATGGCGAAAACGGAAACGTTGCCTGCGACCACTACCACTTGTTTCGAGAAGATGTCAAGATGATGCAGAAAATGGGCATCAAAAACTATCGGTTCTCCATCAGCTGGACTCGTATTCTGCCGGATGGAACGGGTGCTGTCAATCAAAAGGGCATTCAGTTCTATTCGGATTTGGTCGATGCTCTGCTGGAAGCTGGCATTACCCCAATGATTACCCTGTTCCACTGGGATTATCCGTATGCTCTGCACCAGAAAGGCGGCTGGCTGAATCCGGATTCTTCTGATTGGTTCGTTAACTACGCAAAAATTGTAGTCGATGCACTGTCCGACCGGGTCACCTACTGGATGACCATCAATGAACCGCAAGTATTCATCGGCTGCGGCTATGCGATCGGCAAATTTGCCCCGTTCCAGAAGCTGCCGGCTAGAGATCTGGCACAGATGTCTCATAATGTTCTGTTGGCACACGGCAAGACCGTAAAGATGATTCGGGAATGTGCAAAGAAAACGCCAAAGATTGGCTTTGCATTCTCCACCCCTTGCACCACACCGACAGACAACTCTCCGCTTGCCATCGAAATCGCACGGCAGAAGAGCTTTGCATTCACACGGGAACGGTTTGCATTTGAAACATCCTGGTGGGCAGACCCGATTTTCTTGGGCGACTATCCGCAGGACGCTTACAGCGTTTTAAAGTCTGATATGCCAAACATCAAAGAAGGCGATATGGAATTGATTTCTCAGCCTGTTGACTTCTACGGTGTCAATATCTATTACAGTCAGGCACAAGAAAATCCAAATGCCTATGTAGAAAATGATTATATTGGCTGTCCGAGAACCCAAATGGGCTGGCCGGTTACACCAGAAGCGTTGTACTGGGGGCCAAAGTTCCTGTTTGAACGCTACGGCAAGCCGATTCTCATCAGCGAAAACGGCATGGCAAGCCATGACTGGGTACAACTGGACGGCAAGGTTCACGACCCGGGCAGAATTGACTATATGAAGCGGTATCTGCGAGAACTGCACCGTGCAATGCAGGACGGAACAGAAGTCATGGGCTACCTGTACTGGTCAATTATGGACAACTTTGAATGGGCAGATGGCTACGACAAGCGGTTTGGTCTGGTCTATGTAGACTACCGGACGCAGGAACGTACCATCAAGGATTCCGGTTATTTCTATCAGACTGTGATTGAAACAAACGGAGAAACCATTTTCTAATTCTAAAACATCAAATTCCTATTTTATCAATTTGCCCCCTTGCAGATGTAGCAAGGGGGCATTTTTTCTGAAAAAAGCAAGTCTTACCGCTGGAAATATGCCCGCAGGGCTGCATACAGCGTTTCCATCTGCTCGTCTGTTCCAATCGTAATCCGCAGGTAGTCTTTTGTTCTGCCTGTTCCAAAATAACGGACAAAAATGTGCTGCTCTTTCAGCATCTCGTATAATTCCTTTGCAGAATAATCTGGATGCGTAACAAACAGGAAATTGCTCTGGGAATCTGGGAACTGGAAGCCCATTTCCGCCAGAACTTTCTTGGCGTGTTCTCTGGTTGCAACAATCTTTGCAACTGTTTCTTCCAAATAAGCACGGTCAGAAACCGCAGCAACACCGGCTGCAATGGTCGTTTGATTCATGGTATAGGAATTAAAGGAGAATTTGCAGTCATTCAGTACTCGAATCAAATTTGGGTTGGAGATTGCAAACCCAATTCGCATACCTGCCATCGAACGGGACTTCGAGAAGGTCTGTACCACAATCAGATTATCGTATTTGTCAATCAGCGGCAATACAGATGTTCCGCCGAAATCAATATACGCTTCATCAACGATGACAATACTATCTGAATTGTGCTGAATGATGTCCTCAATATCTGCAACAGACAGGGCAATGCCCGTTGGTGCATTTGGATTCGGGAATACAATGCCGCCATTTTCTGCATAATAATCTTCTTTTACCAGTTCAAAACGGTCATTCAGCGACTTTTTTTCATATGGAATCTGAAACAGTTCCGACCATACCGGATAAAATCCATATGTGACATCTGGGAAGAAAATCGGCTTTTTTGAGTTGAAAAACGTCAAAAAGCACATCGCAAGCACATCATCTGACCCAACACCACTGAAAACCTGCTCCGGTTTCACGCCGTAAAAGTCTGCAATGGCAGTATTTAACTTGGAAACAACCGGGTCTGGATAAAGCCGCAGCGAATCGACAGATAAATCATGCAGAGCAGTTGCTACTGCTGGAGCTGGCGGATACGGATTTTCATTGGTGTTCAGTTTTACCATGTCCGGAAAATTTGGCTGGTCGCCCGGAACATAAGGGTCTACCTTGCGGACGTAGTTCATAAAAGCAGCTGACATAATGATTCTTCTTTCTTTTTCAATAATTTTCTATTCAGAATCGCTTACCGATTCTTCTTTAACAAATCCTGTTTTACTTCCCAGAGTACCTGGGACAAATCGACATAGTAATTATGCGGATTCTCAAACCGTTTGACTTCATCCCAAAGCAATGCAATCTGTTCTTTGCAGTACTGGCAAATCTCTGACAAAGATGGCTGGTCATAAACGCAGACACCATTCTTGAATATCGGCACTAACAATTCCCGTACCGTGTAATTTGTAATTTCTTTGGTTTTCCAAGTTGCAATTGGGTCGAAAATGGTATGCGGCTGACTGTCATCAATCGTTTCCGTATGCAGACAGAGTTCATCGGCAATCGCCTTGCCCGTTTCCTTGTCGTAGAACCGATAGACTTTTTTAAAATGCGGATTGGTGATTTTCGTGATGTTTTCACTAATTTTAATCTTCGGTACAATCGAACCATCTGGCTGTTCAATCGCAACCAGCTTATAAACACCACCAAATACAGGCGTACTCTTCGCAGTAATCATGCGTTCTCCAACCCCGAACACATCAATTTGTGCCTGCTGTGCCATTAAGTCTTGAATCAAGTATTCATCCAGCGAATTGGATACAACAATTTTACAGCTCTGCAAACCGGCATCATCCAGCATTTTTCTTGCCTTTTTCGTCAGGTAGGCAATATCACCAGAATCTAACCGAATGCCAAAGTCTGTGATGCCCTGCGGCAACAGAATCTCTTTAAATGCTCGAATCGCACTCGGAATCCCACTTTTCAGGGTGTTATAGGTATCTACCAGCAAAGTTGCCTGATGCGGATAATTTTCACAATAGGCTTTGAATGCTTCATATTCCGTGTCAAACATCTGCACCCAAGAATGTGCCATTGTTCCGCCTGCTGGAACACCATACAACTCATCCGTTAAGGTGCAAGCTGTTCCGGCACAGCCGCCAATATAAGCAGCTCTTGCCCCTAAAATTGCACCAGATGCCCCCTGTGCTCGACGAGAACCAAATTCCAGAACAGTTCTACCATCTGCTGCCCGTACAATACGGTTGGCTTTCGTTGCAATCAAAGATTGGTGATTCAGTGAGAGCAAGATAAATGTTTCCAGCAACTGTGCTTCGATGGCAGGTGCTCGAATGGTCATAATCGGTTCATTCGGGAATACCGGTGTTCCCTCTGGAACTGCCCAAATATCACCGCTGAAATGGAATTCTTTCAAGTAAGTCAGAAAGCCTTCATCAAAACACTGCTTACTTCTTAAAAAAGCAATGTCCTCTTCAGTGAAATGCAACTCTTTCACGTAATCAATGACCTGTTCCAATCCGGCAGCAATCGCAAAGCCACCGCCGTCCGGAATGTCCCGAAAAAAGACATCAAAATAAACGGTTTTCTGATAAAAGCCATTGCAGAAATACCCATTGCTCATTGTGAACTCGTAGAAATCACAGAGCATGGCATAATTTTCTTGTTTCATGGTGTTTCCTCCTCCGGCAAAATTTGCATTTGCAGATTTTTCATCATTAAAATCGCTGCATCCTGTAATGAAGGGTCTGGTGCAGCAATACAGTTTGAATCGATTAAAATCGGAACTTCTGGCAATGCAGTTTTGCAAAGCACTGCATTGGAGAGCACACAAATACTGGAAACCACGCCGACCAATTCAATACTTGCATACTGCTGTGTCCGCAAATATACAAATAAATCGGTTGACCCGAATGTATCCTTTTCAAAGAACAAATCCTGCGGCTCTACTTGCTCCGCCACTTCTGGGACTAATGTATGCCCAGCCGTTCCCTTGATGCAATGCGGAATGGGCAGATGCTTTCCCTCCTGCGTGTTTAAATAATCGTCCGTATGGGTATCCATTGTAAACAG
>CABQIF010000091.1 GCA_902464115.1 uncultured Ruminococcus sp.
ATTTACAATAGTTTGATTTTTCGTATTCGTATTACGATGCCAAAACCAGCAAAAAGCAAAAGAAGAACACCGCCAATCGAATACCAGATAGTTTCTTTACCGCCAGTATTCGGAAATTCTGGACGCTTTCGATTGAAAATCGTAACCTGTGCTTTCTCCCAGTCTACTGGAGCTGCAAAAACTTCTGTTCCATTTAAGACGCATTTTGTCAGCAACAATTGGATATGATCTGTATAATAGGACGGATCATATCCATCCACAGCTATCTCTTGAATATAGTAACTATAATCATTTGTTGGATCGCTTCGAGGGACATCGTTCCATGTATATGTCCACTGATTTGCATCGTTTAATGTTTGCGTACCATATAAAATCGTTTTCGATGTTCCAGTATTTCGATTTGTTTGCATCTGATAAAGCAGTACTGTTACGTCTGGATGTTGAATGGAATCATCCCACTGTTTTTGTACAGTGATGTCTTTCTGGTCAGGCACAGCATCAGCCTGATAATTTTTAATCGTAATCCAATTTTCTGATTGTTGTGCTTTGGATTCTTGTATGATTCCTGTAATTGTATGTTCCCATACGGAACCATCCGCTGTTGTGATACAAGGTTTATATAATACCGTTCCAGTTGTGTCAGTAATCTCTTCTGTCAATTCATAGGTAAATCCAATCGGAACAGCTTGTATCTTTATGGTCTGTCCTGCTTTTATGGAGATAACTATTTCTGTTTCCTCTTCAAAAGTTCCAGTGGCTGCAATAGTTTCATCTGCGTTGAAAATCACGTAGGGGAATGGATATTTTTTCTCTGTTTGGGCAGGATTTACAGTATCGGTAATTTTCAGGTGCATGAAATAGGAAACATCCTTTTCCTGTAGTTGTTCGGATACCAATTTTTGAATGGTCAACGATTCTGTTTTTGCGGTATTTTTCATGGACAATGCATAAGTACCATTTCCAATTTGGTCGGGTGTGACTTCCAGCACCTGCTCCGGTGAAATATTGATCAGTTGCTTCTTCATGCTTTTCATATAGAGCAAATACAGCATTTTGCAACGGTTTTTCTGTCACGCTGTCCACTTTTCGCAGCTTCAAAGTATAGGTGTTAGAATAGGAATTGATGAATCCAACCCATTCATGGGTATCGCTTTTCTTCATAGTGAGCGAAGCGGTTCGATTCTTTCCTGTTCCATTTACAGTTACAGGGATTTGATAGGGTGCAACAATAAAATCACTCTGCTGTGCAGTAACAGTAACATTTGCATACTTTTGTGAAGAACTCTGATAATGTTCTTCTGTTACCGTATATGTTTTCCTATCTTCTAATCCGGATACATACCAGATTAATTGTTTATAGTCTGAAGAAACTCGAACTGCATTCGCTTGTGTCAATGTTGTAAGAAGTGTTCCATTTTCATCTTTTACAACAATCTGATAGCCACTGTTCAAGATTGTTTGAATTTCACTGGATGGAATATTCTCAAAATTTTTTGTAATGACACCGGTAGAATCCGATAACGAGTTTTGAACAGAATATAATAAAATTGGTTTTCCGACTGGATTGGTATACGTATGAACGTTTCCATCCTTAGTGGTTTCCGTCACGGTAATGGTTGGAATATCACTGTTTGCAGTCTTTGTTACATCCACAATCATTGTATTTTCATTTGGTTGAAAATAATTGGATGTCAGATCTTCTGTCAATTGATATCGGGTTCCGATTTTTAAGCCTGTAAACGATGCATTCCCATTTTCATTGGTAACAACTTGAATTTTGGTGCTGTCTGTGAGTTCTTTTCCTGTTTCATCAATCGGCGTCAATGTAAAAGGAATCCCATTCATCATTAAACCCGTATCAGCATTGGTTTTTAAAATGGAAAGGGTTGCAGTTTCTACTGGAGAATACATATTGCTAAATAAAACAAGTTGTGTCGTTCCACCAGTAATTTCAAATTTCTTTTCCTCAGTATCTTCCATTCTTCCGGCAGTATCTCCAAATCGCTGGGTGTTTGGTTGATTATCAATGGTGGAAGAAGCAGTTACATTATAACTTCCAATTTCATATTCATAATTTTTTTCCTTTATAACATAACATTCCCCGTTCAATACCCGTACTGACCAAATGCAAGTATAAGTTTTGGTGGTAGCATCATAAGAACTTTGGTAATCATATTGCCCATCAATCGATGTTGTGGTCAATGTCATGTAGGTGTTATAGACATAAATGATATTGCCATTTTCATCTGGTACCGGTTTACTTAACTGCTGATTTCCGTGAGAACCGGATATCATTTCTCGTTTT
Organism: uncultured Ruminococcus sp.; assembly: GCA_902464115.1. Taxonomy (GTDB): domain Bacteria; phylum Bacillota; class Clostridia; order Oscillospirales; family Ruminococcaceae; genus Ruminococcus_C. The sequence goes on from CABQIF010000091.1 coordinate 2,306, forward strand.
GGATTTTTACTGGTTAAATCAATTTGATAACCATCTTTCAAGATTTCATTGACCTGATTCTCTTCTAAATTTCGGAATGTTTTGGTAATGGTCATTTCTTCAGTTGTTGCTGTCAACACACCATTTACATGCCAACCATCTTTTTGATCTTTCAGAACATACCAACGCACTTGATAATTTTCTGGTGTTGCCAACTCATTGTTGATCTGTACATTGCCATCCCCTATACTCAGGCAAATCACCATATTGTCGTCGTTTCGAATCCAGTGTAATAAGCTGTCTTGTAACATGGAAAAGTTTGCACCATGATTTTTGAGGTTGTAGTGAACTTGTTTGTCTTGCTCTACATAGTCTGTTAAAGTTTCCAGTACGATTTGCGGCTTTTTGCTGTCAAAATCCAAATCATGTGCAGTTGTAATCATCGCTGTGATTTCTTTGTTTGGTTCATTGGCATATAGTTCACTATCTCCTACTGTCAAATCCCCGTACAGCAGTGTACCAACGGCAGCACAGCTTGTGAAAAGCGAACGATAAGCATCATTTCGTACTTTTACGTCCCCTTCTGTATCCAGAATTGTTCCACCGTAGCAAATGAAAAATTCTACTGGAGAAGAAACCTGCTCCCATTCTCCATAGAAAGTCGTTCCGTTTGGAATAGCAATGGCTGTTCCGGTTTGGTCAGTAATTAAATAGGTGCCATTATCTTGTCGAGTAATTGGTGCATTTGCGTTAAAGATGTGTTTTGTTCCGCCAGAATTGGTATAAGACCAGCCCAGAAATCGAATTTCCTTGTAATAGTCAAAATCATATAGATAATGTGCACTGTTCGATTGATTGGTAAACTGATAATCATCTATAATGTGATAACGATATAGCTTTGTATATGGATTTTCGACATCTGTTCCGTATTTCTCTTGATATAGTTTCCCTGCTGCACTCAACCCCTCTGTATAGCCATCTGGCTGATCATTTAGAGATCCACATTTGTGACATAAGTTTGTGTGGATGGTGTTTTTTCTAACCAACCATCTTCTTTTCCCGGAGCAGGTGACCCCAGTATTGTTGGAAGATTGACATCGAAGAACAGCATATTGGTTTTTATGGGAGTTGCTAAAATCATATAGTCGTTGCAAGATGGACGATCTTTTTGTGCTTCTTTCCATAATGCAAATCAAAGTTTGTTTTTATTTCCTCCGCCACACCAGTTAATGGCGTAGTCCTTTGCATTACGAATTCGCATTTGCTCAGCATATTTTCCAGTTGTGTCTCTTTCTAAATAAAATGTTTCTGGTTTATCACTTAACTTTAAACCACCGTCTCCATTTGTCTTTGTCCAAGCTGTATTGATATACTGTTTATTTTCTTCTGTTCCAGACCAAATCGCATAACCATTCCCGTATTTTTCAAAATGCCATTCTGTAAATTGATTATTACTGGGAATATAGTATTCAGAATCAATTTGCAGAATGCTGCATACAGAAGAAGTTAGTGTCTGGTTATTCACTTGATTCATCATAGCAGCACTGATAGTCTCTGGTTTCCATTTTGTAGAATTCTCATTTTCCACACCCCCATTTAATTAAATTATTAATTTTTTCTGCAAGTTTCCATGAATACGCCATTAGTATAGCACAGATAGACAAAAAATACAAGATGCTTTTCTTTTGTAATTGTGAAATGTTTTTTGTGTTCGAAAAACAAAATCCGTTTTTCTATTAAAAAATCAGCTCTTCTACTTGACAAACCAAAACGGGTGTGCTATAATAACACCGTTATATAACACTGTTATACTCGAATAGGAGGATGCATATGCTCACCACAGAAACAGGAACACAAACCCGCATTTTAGCAGCTGCAAAGGCAGAATTTCTAGAAAAAGGATTCCGAAACGCCTCGCTCCGAACCATCGTTAAGCTTGCAGGTGTAACAACCGGTGCATTCTATGGGTACTATTCCAATAAGGAAGCCCTCTTTTCTGCACTTGTAGAGCCACATGCTGCTGCCATTATGGGAAAATTTATGCAGGCACAAGACCATTTTGCCCAGCTGCCAGATGAAGAACAGATGCAACAGATGGGGATGGAATCCGGTGCTTGCTTTGATTGGATGATTGACTATCTCTATTCCGACCAAACCCATTATGATGCTGTAAAGCTGATTATCTGCTGTTCGGAAGGAACACCCTATCAGGATTTCATTCATCAAATGGTAGAGGTGGAAGTGGATGCAACCTTTCAGTTCTTGAAAACCCTTCATCGCCTTGGGAAAGCCGTTCCCCCGATTGACCGGCAGCTTTGCCATATTGTCAGCAGCGGAATGTTTAGTGGCGTATTTGAAATTGTCGTGCATGATATGACCAAAGAAAACGCAAAAAATTATATTTCTGCACTTCGTCGGTTCTATCAGGCAGGTTGGGGGGAGTTGATGCAGATTAAAATATAAATCATTTCGGCTAACGATGTGGATGTATCCCCGATAGTTAGCAGCAACTAATTCAAAGGAGGAATTTTCTTGAAAAAACAACCATCCAACTTTTCCAGATTGATGCAATATGCTGGTTCTCATCGCTATCTCACTTACGCATCTTGGATTTTGTCTGCTGGCAGTGCCCTACTCGCACTCGTTCCATTCTGGTATCTCTGGAAAATCATTGCGGAAGTCATTGATGTGATGCCCGATTTTTCAAAAGCAGAACATCTCGTTCAAAACGGCTGGCTTGCAGTATTATTCGCAGTCCTTTCCTTTGTCGTCTATGTTGGCGGCTTGATGTGCTCGCATTTATCTGCATTTCGTGTTGCAACCAATCTTCGCTTGCAGATGTTGCATCGCCTTGCAGAACTGCCGCTCGGCTTTACACAACAATTCGGAAGTGGTAAACTACGGAAAACCATCAACGAATCCAGCGGAGCAACAGAAACCTATCTGGCTCATATGCTGCCCGATACGGCAAATGCAATTGCAACCCCAATTGGCTTGATTGCGTTGCTGTTGTTCTTTGACTGGAAACTTGGTCTGTTAAGTTTGATTCCGGTTGCAGCCGGTTTCTTAGTTATGACAAGCATGACTGGCGAAAATATGAAGAAGAAAATGGAGGAATATCAAAACGCACTCGATGAAATGTCCAATGAAGCGGTTGAGTATGTGCGTGGGATTCCAGTTGTCAAAACTTTTGGTCAGACTGTCTTCTCCTTCCAGCGGTTCAAGCAATCCATCGACCAATATAAAACTTGGACGATTGCCTATACCAAAGATTTGCGTGTTCCGATGATGCTCTATACCACTGTCATCAATGGCGTATTTGCGGTTCTCATTGCAGCGGCTTTGGTGATGACTCGAAACGGTGTGACGGATACCTTCTTGCTGAACCTGCTCTTCTATATTATCATTACGCCGGTTATCTCTCTCACCATGACGAAAATGATGTTTATGAGCGAAAACGGCATGATTGTTGCAGATGCCCTCAAGCGTGTAGACACCATCTTAAATGCTGCACCGCTTTCCAATAATGCTGCCAGAACTGTTCCAACAGATGCTTCCATCCAGTTGCAGCACGTTTCTTACTCGTATGACGGCAAACGAAATGCATTGGATGATGTTTCCCTGACCATTCCATCTGGAAAAACCGCTGCTTTTGTTGGCTCTTCCGGCAGCGGAAAAACAACTGCTGCCAACTTAATCAGTCGCTTCTTCGATACACAAAAAGGTGCGGTACTCATTGGCGGTGTCAATGTCAAGGAAATTCCAAAGGAACAGCTTATGGAAACCGTTTCTTTTGTCTTCCAAAATAGCCGCCTAATCAAAGGTACAATTTTAGACAATGTAAAAATGAGCAAGCCGGATGCCACAGAGCAGGAAGTACGTTCTGCTTTGGAGCAGGCACAGTGTATGGACATTCTGGAAAAGTTACCGAATGGGCTGCAAACCGTCATTGGAACGGGTGGTATTTACCTGTCGGGCGGAGAACAGCAGCGAATTGCAATTGCAAGAACCATTTTGAAAAATGCACCGATTTTGATTTTCGATGAAGCAACTGCATTTGCCGACCCAGACAATGAAGCAAAGGTACAGGCTGCGATTTCCGCACTGGCAAAAGATAAGACCATTTTAATCATTGCCCATCGGCTTTCTACTATTACGCATGCAGATTGTATTTTCGTTCTGGAAGAAGGAAAGCTGATTGAAAGCGGAACAGCAGAAGAACTGCAACGCAAAAACGGCATATTCCGGAAGATGTGGGATGCTTATCAAACATCGGTACAATGGAAAGTTTCTAAGGAGGGTCAAACACTATGATGGAAAAAATACAGCGAAAGTTTGCACTTTCTCCGCAAGGGGCAAAAGATTTAATCAAATCTATTATCTGTTGTACGCTGCAAAATATCGTTCTCATGTTTCCGGTTTGCCTGCTCTATTTGTTGGTACAGGATTTGATGAATGGCGGTGTTTCCGGAACAAAGACTGGATTCTATATCGTTGGAATTGTGGTTTGTCTGGCACTGATTTGTGCCGCCACTTATTTTCAGTACAATGCGGCTTTTCTGGCAACCTATGTAGAATCTGGTGTTCGCCGAATTCATCTTGCAGAAAAACTGCGGAAAATTCCGCTTTCCTTTTTCGGGAAAAAAGACCTTTCCGATTTGACTAGCACCATGATGGCAGACTGTGCAACGCTGGAAACGGCATTTTCTCATTTCATTCCGGAATTGGTCGGTTCGATGATTTCTACAGTTCTGATTGCATTGAGCCTACTTTTCTTTGAATGGCATATGGCATTGGCGGCTCTCTGGGTCATTCCAGTTGCCTTTATCATCATTGCAGCGTCCTCCAAGGTACAAGACCATCTAAGCCAAAAATCCATGCAGGCAAAAATGGCTTGTGCAGATGGCATTCAAGAATACATCGAAACCTTGCAGGATTTAAAGGCAAACAATGCCGAAAAAGAATATCTGAATGGACTGGAACAGAAAGTTCGTGCTGTCGAACAACGCTCGATTGTCAGCGAATTTGGAACGGCTGCCTTTGTTGTTTCCGCAAACATGATTCTAAAGCTGGGCATTGCGACGGTTGCTCTCGTTGGTGCAATCCTGCTCTCTAAAGGAACGATTGACGTGTTGACATTTTTCCTGTTCTTATTGGTTGCCTCTCGTCTGTATGACCCGTTGCAAGGAGCATTGCAGAATTTGGCAGCCATCATTTCTACTCGTACCAATGTTGACCGTATGAATGAGATTCTCGACCATCCGACACAGCAGGGTGCAGATGTGCTGTCGAATCAGGGTTGTGATATTACATTCTCGCACGTTGGATTCGCCTATGACAACGGCGAAACCATTCTGAAAGACATCAGCTTTACGGCAAAACAAGGTGCGGTTACGGCACTGGTTGGGCCTTCCGGCAGCGGAAAAACAACCGTTTCCCGTCTGGCTGCTCGTTTCTGGGATACCAAACAAGGTACAATTACCATTGGCGGTATGGACATTTCCAAGGTAGACCCAGAAACGTTGATGACGTTGTATTCCATTGTGTTCCAAGATGTCACGTTGTTTAATGATACCATTTTGGAAAATATCCGACTGGGGAAAAAAGGTGCTACGGATGAAGAAGTCCTGCGAGCTGCAAAGCTGGCAAACTGTGATGAATTTGCAGAGAAACTGCCGAACGGCTATCAAACCATGATTGGAGAAAATGGTAGTGCCCTTTCTGGCGGTGAACGGCAGCGGATTTCCATTGCAAGAGCATTCCTGAAAGATGCACCGATTATTCTATTGGATGAAGCAACCGCTTCGCTGGACGTTGAAAACGAAACGCTTATTCAAACGGCACTCTCTCGCCTGATCGAGAACAAAACCGTATTGATGATTGCTCATAGAATGCGAACCGTTGCAAATGCAGACAAGGTTCTCGTTTTAAAGGATGGCAATATCGTGGAAAGCGGAACACCAGAAGAATTGATGCAAAAAGAAAATGGGCTGTTCCGACACATGACAGAATTGCAAAAACAATCCTCGGTTTGGAAAGTTGGAAAGTAATTTTTCAAACAAAAAATCAAAAGAAAAATGCGTATTGGCTTTAAACCGATACGCATTTTTCTATCTTTTTCTTTTATTATATTATATTGTGTAC
>CABQIF010000092.1 GCA_902464115.1 uncultured Ruminococcus sp.
GCGAAATCATCAAGCCTGACATTGCCCTTGGCACGGGGCGAAATCATAGCCTTTGCCTGCCGGATGAACTGGAATGCCAGATTCTGGAACGCTTTCAGGCTGCTCTATCTAAATAAGGTTTTATTCTACTTGCAAGGGTGGAATAATAAGATGCATGAAAAAACAAAATCGCTCCAACTTCGCCAAGCAGATTCACTGCCTGTCGGATAAATGAAAACACTTTCGCTACCCTCTGCGTAAAGATTTCATTCTACTTGCAAAGATGGAATGGCAAGATGCACGGAAAAACGGACTTGTTCCAACTTTGCCGAGCAAATTCACTGCCTGCCGGATAAACGAAAACGCTTTCGCTGCTCTATCTGAATCAAGTTTTATTCTACTTGCAAGGGTGGAATATCGAGATGCACGGAAAAGACCGACCCTTTCCCGACCTCAGATGTGACCGAAAGCGAAACAGATATCTTTTTCGCTGCCTGTTGGCACAGATACAGCCCCAAACCCGTTGACTTTTTGTCGGCTCTGCCGTTGTATCCGGTAAAGCCCTTTTCAAAAATGCGGGGCAAGTCCTCCGGTGCAATGCCAATGCCGGTATCAGCAACCTGCAAGACTTTTTCCGGTGTCACGGAGATGGTCACGCTGCCATGCGGTGTATACTTGATGGCATTCGAGAGCAGCTGCTCCAGCAGAAACAGCATCCATTTTTCATCCGTCAAAATCGTCATGGAAACGGGTTCGTAGATGAGCCGGATTTTCCGCAGAATAAACTGCGGTGCATATTTTCGGATGGCTTGCCGGATGATGCCGTCTAAGTCATATCGCTGAAAGACAAAATCATTTGTCTTGCTGTCCAACCGTAAATACTGCAATGCCATCTCAGTATACTGTTCAATCCGGAACAGCTCCGCTGAAAGCAAGTGGTTTTCCTCGGTGTCCTCCTGCTGCAAAATCATTTTCATGCTGGAAATCGGTGTTTTGATTTGATGCACCCATGCACTGTAATAGTCCAGGCTTTCTTTTTGCTGTCGCTGCCAGTCGGTGGTAACGGCGGTGTATTGTTCCCCCAGTTTTTGCACCATCTCTTGCAAATCCTGCTCGGCAAGCGTGCGAGGTGGTGGTAGTTCCGAATAGAAAACCGGCAGCCCCTGCAAGCGTTTCTGCTGTTCTGCATGTCGGCGGAGATAACATACCAGATGTATCCCCTCGAACAGCAAACCTGCTGCCAAGCAGAGCATGGATGCGTAGAGAATCGCCTCTGACTTTATATCATACATGGCAAAGACCAGTGCAAAAATCGCCACTGCCAAAACCAAAAACGACCCGATTATTCGCTGCTCCCAGAAAAATTGTAGCAAGATGCGTGCCCGTTTCTTGTGCTGCATATATCATACTCCTTTCAAGCTGAAAAATCGGAATGGTATGTTTGCCCATTCCGATTTTTTGTGTTATTTTATATCATTCAATCAAATAGCCACTGCCGACTTTCGTCCGAATCCATCCGCCCAAGCCGATTTGCTCCAGCTTTTTCCGCAGACGGGTCACATTGACGGTCAAGGTGTTCTCCTCCACATAGGAATCCACCTGCCACAGCTTCATCATCAATGTTTCTCGGCTGACGATCTTGCCTTTCTGCTCTAACAGCGTCTGCAAAATCCGAAATTCGTTTTTCGTCAGTTCAAGTTGCTTGCCCTGATACGTCAAAACCGCATCGTTCAGGTTCAAAACTGCCCCCTGATGCTCCAGCACCGGAATCTTTCCGCCCATATCATACGTTCTCCGCAGCATTGCTTGTATTTTCGCCATCATGACCGTTAAATCCACTGGCTTTGCAATGAAATCATCTCCGCCCATGTTCATTGCCATGACAATATTCATATTATCCGAAACAGAGGAAATGAAAATGACCGGAACATTGGAAATTTTCCGAATCTCACTGCACCAGTGATAGCCATTGAAAAACGGCAGCATCACATCCATCAACACCATATGCGGATCATAAGCGGTAAACTCCGACAGAATATCGGAAAACTGCGTTGCCACGTGGACAGAGTGCCCCCAAGATTCGATTTGCTTTTTCATCACTGCTGCCATGGTGCTGTCATCTTCCACAATGAAAATCCGATACATACCCGTTCACCTTGCCTTTTTCTGCTGAATCCGCTGATAGCCTGCCCCGATTCCAAAGGCAACAACATCCGCACAAGTGGATGCCAGCCGCATCATGACAGCATACAGGACAATGGACGGCGTATCCAAAAACGTGCCGCAAATCAGCATCATCACGGCTTCCCGAATGCCAATTCCTCCCGGAGAGCCGGGCGTAATAAAGCCCACAATCCAAGAGAACAGATATGCCCCTAAAAACTGCGGAATTTTTTCTGCCGGAACGCTCACTACGCCCAGCAGTGGCAAGGCATACAAGCCCACGCACAGAACGCTTTGCAGCAGGTAGAGCAGAAATGCCAGTGCCAATTGTCCGAGCGTTTTTTTCCGCAAGAGGCGGCGATACTTTTCAAAGTAAGCGTGCAGCTTGTCCCGAAACTTCCAGCGAACCAATGCAAGAAACAAGCAGACTGCCACAATGCCAATGAGCAAAACCAGTAAAAAAGTTTTCCGATACGCTGCTAAAACCGTGAAAATCTGCCGCCGCATGAACAATAACGAGAGAAGAAACGGGGCAAGCATACTCATTCCAATATCCAGCACAGTCGCCAGAGCAACATCCACATGGCTGATGTTGGCTTCGCTGGCGAGTTTGTTTCGGGCAACATACTGAAAGACATTGCCGGGGATGTATTTCATAAGGTTGGCTTTTGTATAAACGGGCAATGCCTGTTTGCCGGAAATTTTCTTTCCGGATAAAATCCGCACCAAGTGCAGCCATGGAAATGTCATGTAACAAAAAATCAGTGCCTGTAGGAGAATACTCAGCACCAAAATCACCATGGCTCGTGGGGTTGCAAATGCTCCATAATCGACATCCATCGTCACCATTTTCCAGACGACAAAAAAGAGTGCCAAGAGCGTGACGACTGTACCGAGTTGCTTCATATGTTTTTTGAAAAACTGCATGGGATCCGCCCTTTCTGTTGTAGTTTCTGAATCAAATTCGTTTCTTATTATAGCGGATTTTTCGGTACTTGTCAAACAAAGGAAAAGCAGAATTGTGTTTCTCCTATCTGTTTCTATTTTTACAGCTGCTGCAACAGCCGTTCAATTTCTGCTCGCTGTGCCAAACCTTCGGAAAAGGCAGTTGCACCGCCGGCAGCCGTTCCCAGTTTTAAGGCTGCTTCATAATCGCCTTGCATCGAACCTGCCACAAATCCAGCCACCATGGAATCGCCTGCACCGACGGAATTTTTCACCGTGCCCTTACATACGCCGCAGACGTGCTGTTTTCCGGTTTCGTCTATCAATAATGCTCCATCGCCTGCCATGGAAATCAATACATTCTGTGCACCCATTTCCTGCAATTTCTTCGCATAGGTTGCAATTTCTTCGATGCTGTGGAGTGTCACGCCGAACAGCTCGCCCAACTCGTGATTATTTGGCTTAATCAGGAATGGATGATACGGCAATACGTTCAGCAGCAGATCTTTCGTGGCATCCACGACAACTTTAATTTTCTGATCGGAAAGATGTGCCAAAATCTTTTCATAGCTGTCTGCCGGCATGGTGTTTGGAATGCTGCCTGCGAGAATTAGCACATCACCGTCTTGCAGCTGGTTCAGCTTTTCAAATAATTCTGCAACGGCTGCTTCTGAGATGTTCGGGCCTTGTCCGTTCAGCTCCGTTTCCTCGCCGGACTTGATTTTGACGTTGATTCTGGAAAAACCGCTGTCCAGATGCACAAAATCGGTTGCAATGCCCTGCTCCTGAATGCCAGCTTCAATGGCTGCTCCCGTGAACCCTGCCACAAAACCCAATGCCTTAGAGGGCAAGCCCAGTTCGTGCAGGACGAATGAAACATTGATGCCCTTTCCGCCGAAATACAGTTCCTCGCTCTGCGAGCGATTAACCTGTCCGACTTGCATTTGTCCGGTGTGGACGATATAATCAATTGCCGGATTAAAAGTAACGGTATAAATCATTTACAAAACCTCCCGAATCGTGGCTTCCGAACGGTATTTCTGGTCGGGAAGCCGGTCTGTAATAATCTGCACGCCGTTCAGGTGTGCAAAGGTAATGGCTGAAATCTGGTCAAATTTGGAGTGATCTGCCAGAAAATAAACTTGCTTGGATTGGTGGATGGCAGCTTTTTTCACGCTTGCCTCGCCCTTATCCGGTGTGGATAAGCCAGCCGTGAGCGAAATTCCATTCACGCCCATCAGGCATTTGGTGAAGTTATAGCTTTGCAGGCTCAATACACATTCTGCCCCGACAATTGCCTCTGTCGCAGCTTTGACTGCTCCGGCTGGGATGTAAACCTGAAAGCCACGCTGTGCCAGCCGCTTGGCGTGCAGGAAACCGTTGGTCACAAACGTGATTTTTTTCAATGGGATGAAATCAATCACCTTTTCTGTGGTCGTTCCGGCATCCAGATAAACAAAGTCGCCTTCTTCGAGCAGCGATGCTGCATAGCGGGCAATGGCAGTTTTTTCTGCAATATAGAGATTTGCTTTCTCCTCCATATTGTGTTCCACCGGAAAGAAGCGTTCATTTCTGGAAATTGCTCCGCCGTGGACTTTGGTCAGCAGACCTTGTTCGGAAAGCTCCAGCAAATCCCGCCGAATGGTGGACTGGGATGCGTGCAGCTGGCTGCATAATTCGGTTAATTTTACATTTCCCTGCTGATTGACCAAATCCAAAATCAAAGCGTGTCGTTCTTCTGCAAGCACGTTTGGTCATCTCCTTTTTCGTGTGATTTCGTTCTGTTCTTTCGATGGTTTTATTCTAGCACAGTTCCAGCGAAAATGCAAGCCTTTTCCGTCAAAAAAAATCAAAAACGCCGAAAATCAGTCATTTACATAGGAAAACGTTTTCAGTTTTTATGCAGATTGCACAATTATTTTTTCACAATTTCATGGTAATTGCGATTTAGTCGACTGGTTTTTGATGCTTTTTGAAAAAACTTACATGATTGCAAATGATTTTGATTGGTTTTTGCAATTTATTCCGCCAAATTCTGTTGAAAAGAGAAAAAACAGCAAAAATCATCCAGAAAAATGCATAAAAAACAGGCAGCACAATTCTTTCGCCTGCCTGCTTTTGTATGTTCGAGCCATCAAAGGCTCTTTCCATGCCTCTTTTTATGATACCAGCGAATCACACCGCCAGCCGCTGCAATCAAAATCAGGATGCCAACGACCAACGCCACCATCTTCCAGTTGCCTTCCCATAAGCTGCTGCCCATCTTCACTGTCAATGCCATTGCCGGAAATCGTGCAATTGTTGTCAGGAAAAACAACGGCAGCGGCGGAATTGTCTTGTTAAAGGCGACAATGTACGTCAGGGCATCTTTCGGCAAGCCCGGACACAAAAATAATAGAAACACAATCCGTTCCATCTTCCGCCGATTCTTTAAAAAGGCAAACCGTTCGAGATGCTCTTCTTTTACAAAGAGATTCAAAAGCGGTCGTCCAATCCACTGCACCAGATAATAGACAATCGCCGTTCCCAGGAATGACCCTGCCAGACTGAGCAGAATCCCCGGCACCATGCCGAACACCGCTCCGCCAATCATCGGGATTGGCCCGCCCGGAATAAACGCAACGACAATCTGAATCACCTGCAACAGGACAAACAGCAACGGTGCAAAAATCCCATAGGACTGGATTTTTGCAATCAGCTGCTCTTTTCCGCCCTCCTGCATCATCAGACGCATCACCGGTATCATCAGGATGGTCACGGCGACCACCAGCACCAAAAAGATGACACCGGACAGAATCATTTTCCAGCGGGCGGATGCCTCCGGCGATTTGGTTGGACAAGACATTGCATTTGTGGTTTCTTTTTCTTTCATATGTTCCACTTCCCCTTTTTGTCCGTTTTTTCTTTTAGTATACCCTTTTTTGCGTTGGATTGCAAATGGTTTTGTGATGATTTGGAAAAAAGAATGGAATTTTTCGCTGGCTTGTATGGTTTCACAGCAGTTCTGCAATTCCACACGAAAATACTGTGCAATTTGTGTGAAAGCTGCATGATATTTTTTGAAAAGGTCTTGACGAACCAAAAAAAATGCAGTATAATAAACACGTTCCACAGAAAAAACGAAAAAATACTTGACGAACGGAACAAAATGCAGTATAATAGAGGTCGTTGTAATTTTTGCAACACGATGTTTGATGATGAATCCCGTCCCACCTGTGGACTTATTCGGATTGAAAAATAGAAAGGAAGATTTATATGAAATCAAAAACAACAAAAGGAATTGCGGTTCTTCTTGCATGCTTTTTGGGAATGGCTGCTGTTGGCTGTTCCGGCAATGATGACAGCAGTTCCAGCAGTAAGAACAACGATGCTGCTGAAGTTTCCGCAGCAACGCTGCCGGTGGAAACCGATGAACAGGGCGAAGCCGTTACCGATGCAAGCGGAAATGAAGTTCTGGCATCCGGTGCAACCGATTTCATGGTAAAGGAAATTGAATTCACATGGGGCAACAAGAACGGCTCCAGCGACAGCAGTCAGGATGCCACCGAAGCAACCGATAGCAATGGCAATGCTGTTACCACCACCGCAGCAGGCGGTTCTTCCAACTCTGCAACACCAGCAAACGGCAACGCTTCCAACGGCAACGCTTCCAACGGCAACACTGCTTCCAATGGTAACAGCGAAGTCGTTACCTCTTATGCAGCTGTGACCGATGACAGCGGCAACAAGGTTGTTGATGACAACGGCAAGGTTGTGACTGAAGTCGTTACCACACCAAGCAGCAATGGCGGTGCGGTTGTTGACCCGAATCAGAATACCGCTGCTCCTTACACCGAAAAGCTGGATACTTTCCAGGCTTACTGGATGGATATGACCAAGTCGCAGGATATCGTCTTCAATGGCGATATGATTAACGTCACCTTTAAGGTAAAGGAAACGGCTCCGGACGGCAACTATGTCATCCACCTTTCCGACTCGCAGTACAGTTCAGAATTTGCAAACTGGGATGCAAAGGCACTCGTTCCGTCTGTCACCAACGGCTGCATTACCGTCGGCAGTGCAACACCAGAAGCACAGACTGCAACCAATGCAAGCGACTTTGTTCTGACAGCAGATTCTGTCACTGCAAAGCAGGGCGATGAAGTTACGGTTTCGTTCAATATTGCAGATAATCCGGGCATGGTTGCCTTTGTATTGCGGTTCCAGTATGACTGCAATGCACTGGAAATCGTAGATGCAGAAGTCGGCGATGATTGTGCAGCTGCACTGCGTACCGGTCTGAATCACTAATTTACATGAAAAAAATCAGGGGCGTTGCGTGCAGCTGCACGCTTCCCCCGTTTATCTGGGTGTGGCGCAGTTGGTAGCGTGCTACCTTGGGGTGGTAGAGGCCGCCGGTTCAAGTCCGGTCACTCAGACCAGAGAAAACCCACGCAGTTTCGAGACTTTTTTCGGAATTGCGTGGGTTTTTGCGTTTCAAGGAAAATGCAGATTGACGAAAATTTGACGAAGTATTTCTAATCCATCCCTTCCTACGACAATATCTAGAAAACCGCCGACGGAATTCCCGCTGACGGTTTTTTTCTACCTGTTTTTGTATCGGGATGTAAATCGTTCACTAAAAATATATGTTACATTCTAACTTCATTCACAAAATTGTCCCGATCCTTTCGGCATTTCATACAAGTTTTCAGATTTATTTTTGTCGTATCCTCCAATTTTTTTGACAAGACTGTAAATCCGTTTCGGAACTTGTACGTTTGCGTACAAGTTTTTCCCGAAAATCCCTGTAATATGAAGGGGGCTGTCCATCTTGGCAACCTCCAGCCATACAAGAAAGGGAGGATTTTTTGATGATACACCCACAAACCAACAACATTTCATGCAGAATGTTAGGCGGTGAGAAACAATGTTAGAAAACGGCTATGTGACATTACCTCGGCTCTTTTTTCGGGACTGGGAATGGTCTGACGATGCAAACACGGTAGCAGTCTTTGTGCGACTGCTCATCGAGGCAGATATTATTCCGAATAGCTGGCATGGGATTCCTGTTCCAAGGGGCGGTATGATTTCCAGTTACGCACGGCTTGCGGAGAAAACCGGACTATCTGTCAAAAAGGTGCGGACTGCCATCAAACACCTTGAAACGGCAGGGTGTGTGGCAAAGACCGCATATCCAAATTGTACCGTATTTGCGATTAAAAACTTCGATTTGTTTCAGGCAGGGGCAAGCCTGCGGGCAAACGATGGGCAAACCACGGACAAGCCAACGGCATACAATGGGCAACAGAATAAGAAGAT
>CABQIF010000093.1 GCA_902464115.1 uncultured Ruminococcus sp.
ATAAAATGGAATCTGCAAGCACATCATAAACCTGCTGCATCACCACATCTTCTGCAAAAACCGTTTCGACTCGTTTCTTTGCAGCTGCTCCGTACCTGCTCCGCAAATCCGCATCCGATACCAGCGTTTGCATCGCCTTTGCCAGAGCAGTTTCCGATTCCGGCGGAACAGTCAGTCCTGTTTCTCCATCTAAGCTGACATGTGGCACACCGGTCGGCAAAGCGGTATTGATGACAGGCTTTCCATAAACCATCGCCTCCAACTGCACCAGTCCGAATGCTTCGCTGTTTGCCACGGATGGCAACACCAGAAAATCACATTCCTGCAAGGCTGCCCGTAAATCTGCATCGGACAGGCTGCCGAGAAAATGCACCGTGTCCATACCTTCTGCCATCTGCTGCAAGGTATCCTGTAGCTTTCCGCTGCCAATCAGAAACAATTCACAATTCTGTACCTGCTGCATTGCTTTCAGCAAAACCGTTACGCCCTTATAGTAGACCAGCCGCCCTACAAACAACGCCTTGACGGCTTTCGGGTGATTGGAATGCGGCTGTAAAACCGGATACGCTGAAGCTGCCCGATAGGCTGCAATGTCAATGCCATAGGGAATCACCTTGCACTTTTCCCGAACGGCTGGGAGAAATACAGAACTGTCAATATGTCCTTGTGTTGCGGTTAAAATACAATCTGCTCGCCGGAGCAGCCACCGCAGCAACGGTGCATAAAACCGCAACAAGGTCTTCTGCTTGATGACATCGCTATGCCATGCCAACACGACCCGTCCTCGATAGCCGGAGAGCAAGCATGCCAAATCCGCCAAAGGAAACGGCATGTGAATCATCACCACATCCGCTTGTTTGGCGTACTTCCGAA
Organism: uncultured Ruminococcus sp.; assembly: GCA_902464115.1. Classification (GTDB taxonomy): domain Bacteria; phylum Bacillota; class Clostridia; order Oscillospirales; family Ruminococcaceae; genus Ruminococcus_C. The sequence continues at coordinate 874 of CABQIF010000093.1, forward strand.
AATAGCGGAGAAACGAACCGGAGAGCGGACAAGAAAAATATGTCCCAATGCTTCCGGCTCGCAGCACTGGAACACCCTCGATGGTTTCCCGTGCCGTTTTGCCCTTTTCCTGACAGACCAAAACCTGTACCTCTGCGGAAAACTGCGTCTGAAAACAGCGTGCATACTGCCGTACCAGCGTTTCAATGCCGCCGATATGCGGCGGATAAGCCTTGTTTACCAGTAAAATCCGAAGCGGTCTGCTCATCGTGTCAGTGCCTCCTGATAAACATTATACAAGGCAGCTGCCGCATTTTCCCATGAAAACATTGCTGCTCGCCGCAAGCCCTCTTTTTGCAGCCGTTCCCGCAGTGCTGCATCCAAGAATAACTTCTCCAGTCCCTGTGCAATGTCTTCGGTATGATGTGGGTCAACAATTACAGCGGCATCGCCTACCACTTCCGGCAGGGAGGCTGCCCGTGTTGTCAAGACTGGTGTTCCGCACGCCATTGCCTCCAGCGGCGGCATCCCAAAGCCCTCATAAACAGAGGGGAACACAAATGCCATTGCTCCGCACAACAGCGGCTGCACATCTTCTTCTGGTACATATTCGGTAAATAACACATCGTCCTCTAAATGCAGTGTCTGCACCAACTGATAAATGTGATTATTCCGCCAGCCATAACCGCCAGCTAGCACCAGCTGCGGTGCATCCGGATGCTGCTGCTTTAGGAGAGCGTACGCCCGAATCAGGCGGTCTAAGTTCTTTCGAGGCTCTAATGTTCCCAGATAGAGAAAATAGTTTGCCTGTAGATGCATCCGCCGTTTCAGCTCTTCGATTGCCGGAGCGGCTGCCGGCGGCATCGGAGAAAACCGCAGCTTATCCACACCGCAGGGCACAACCCGAATCCGTTCTTCGGTCGCTGGAAAATACCGGATGATTTCCGTTTTGGAAAATTCCGAGTCGGTCACAATCAAATCTGCCCGATGCAGCGAACGCTGCAAGCCGGATTCCAACATGAAGCGTGTCCGTCCCCGTACGGTTTCCGGAAACGTCTTATAAACCATATCATGCACAGTCACAATTCGCTTTCCAGCAACCCCCGGCGGAATGATATAATTGAAAAAATGCGTAATATCGGCATCTTTTCCAAAAAATGCACGGTACGGCAGCGGAATTGCCGTGGTCATCAGGCGGTACAGATAACCGGAAAAATGTCCCTGTCGAACGCTGACATTTCGCTGGTGTTCATAGTATTGCAACCGTTTCCGTTTTTCTGCCCCATCGCCTTTGTCAAAAAACTGTAGGACATACTGCTCTTCCGGATGCAGCATCATCATTGCCTGTATTTGTCCGGCTTCGCAGTATCCAATTCCAGTCATGCGACTGCTGACCAAGGGCAGTGCATCCAAGGCAATCCGCATGCCGTTCCCTCCTTTTTCTGCAAAATGGATTTACTGTACTTCTTTTTTTGCCAGTTCCAAGTCATGGCGAACCATCCGTTCTACCAGTTCCTTGAATGAAATTTCCCGCTTCCAGCCGAGTTTCTCCTCTGCCTTTGCCGGATTGCCCAACAAGACTTGTACTTCTGCCGGACGGAAGAACTGCGGATTGATGGTGACAACGGTCTTGCCCGTCTTACGATCCACACCAATTTCATCGGTACCGCTGCCCTGCCATGCAATTTCAATGCCCACATGTGCGAAAGCAATCTCCACGAATTCCCGAACGGTACGGGTTTCATTGGTTGCAATGACATAATCATCTGGTGCATCCTGCTGGAGCATCAGCCACATTGCACGGACATAGTCCTTAGAGTGACCCCAGTCCCGTTTTGCATCCAGATTGCCCAATTCTACATGGTCTTGCAAACCCAGAGAAATCCGAGCAGCTGCAGTGGTAATCTTTCTGGTGACAAATTCCAGCCCTCTGCGTTCCGATTCATGGTTGAACAGGATACCGGAGCAGGCAAACAAGTTGAAACTTTCCCGATAGTTCTTGGTAATCCAGTGACCATACAGCTTTGCAACGCCATACGGGCTTCTCGGATAGAACGGAGTCTTTTCTGTCTGCGGCATTTCCTGCACCAGACCGAACATTTCAGAAGTCGATGCCTGATAGAACCGGCAAGACGGCTTTACAAACTTGATTGCTTCCAGCATCTTTGTAACGCCCAGTGCGTCAATTTCAGCGGTTGCCATCGGCTGTTCCCAGCTGGTTGCAACAAAAGACTGTGCTGCCAGATTATAAACTTCATCTGCCTGTGAAATCTGCATCGCACGAATCAGAGAAATTTCATCGGTCATGTCCGCATAGATAAAATGAATTTTTTCCTTGATGTGATCCACGTTGCCGTAATCAACGACACTCTTTCTCCGCATCAGTCCATATACTTCATAGCCCTTTTCCAGCAGCAATTCTGCCAAATAAGAACCATCCTGTCCCGTAATTCCAGTAATCAATGCATGTTTGCTCATTGTTTTTATTTCCTCCTACTTCTACCTTTTTACCATCTATTTATTCTTGGTTGTCTTTATAACAATGCGTCCCGATTGCAAATTCGCAGGTTTTCAATGACCTTTTTCACGTCTTGCGTGCTGTCCTTTGCACAAATCAAGGTTGCATCTTCGGTATCAATCACAATCAGATTTTCCACTCCAACGGCTGCAATCAGTTTTTTCTGTCCGCAGATAATACTTCTCTGCGTGTTGACGGTAATGACATCGCCCTCAATATAGTTACCATAATCATTCGTCTTATTGATGCGTTCCATCGCCAGCCAGTTTCCAACATCATCCCAGCCAAAGCTGCCCGGCACGGTGAAAATCTGGTCTGCCTTTTCCATGATGCCATAGTCTACAGATTCGCTCGGGAATCCCTCATAGACCCGTTCCAAGGTGTCTGAAAAGGCATCTGTTCCATCTGCTGCGGCAATCTCCATCGAGCCAGCGTAAACTGTCGGCAGGAACTGTTCCAGATTGTGCAGAATCGTGCTGCTCTTCCAGACAAACATCCCACTATTCCAAAGATAGCAATGGGCTGCCAGATATTCCTTTGCGGTGTCCAAATCCGGTTTTTCTACAAACTTTTCCACTGGATAAACGCCCGGCATATGGGATTCTGAACGGTTTGCAAAGCGAATATACCCATATCCCGTTTCCGGATACGTTGGCGGAATACCAATGGTAACGAGCCGCTCGCCCTGCTCTGCAACGGCGATTGCCTGCCGCAATGTATCCACATACAGGGATTCATAGCGAATCAAATGGTCAGACGGCAATACCAGCATCATGGCTTCACCGCAGCGTTTTTGAATGACCGCCGCTGCCAGTCCAATACAAGGTGCTGTATTCCGGCTGCATGGTTCAGGCAGGATGTTTTCTGCTGGCAGTTCCGGCAGCTGTTCCTGCACAAGGGCAGCATACCGCTGATTGGTGACTACATAAATGGCATCCATCTCCAGCAAGGGCTTCAGACGGTTGACCGTCTTTTGCAGCATGGTTTCCTTGTCCGCTGTCAGGGAAAGGAATTGTTTTGGTTTTGCCGTGCGGCTGCGTGGCCAGAAGCGTTCGCCCCGTCCACCTGCCATAATAACAGCAGTCAATTTCATGATGATTTGTTCTCCTTTTTTTCTTCGGAAGCAGCTGCCTCCGGTTCTGCCACGTGTTTTTGTACGGGAATATGGGTCTGCTCGTGCAGTTCCTCGTTCGACTCTCCCGGAAAAAGTGCCGTCTTGATGGTCATCAGCAAAATCTGCAGATCCAGCAGCAGGGAATATTTTTCAATATACATCAAGTCCATTTTCAGCTTGTCATATGGGGTCGTATCATACAGCCCGATGACCTGTGCATATCCCGTCAAGCCTGCCTTTACCCGCAGGCGAAATGCAAATTCCGGCATCTCTTCTTCGTATTTTTCTGCCAGTTCCGGCCGTTCTGGTCTTGGCCCGACCACTGCCATATCACCCTTGAAGATATTCCAGAGCTGCGGCAGCTCATCCAGCCGACATTTTCGAAGCACTCTGCCCACACGAGTGATGCGGTCATCCTCACTTTTTGCCAGCTGTGGACCATGTTCTTCAGCATTGCAGACCATGCTGCGAAATTTGTAAACATAGAACGGTTTGCCGTTGTACGTCAAACGTTTCTGCCGATAGAGCACCGGCCCGCCATCATCCAGTTTAATGGCAATACAGACCCCAATACTCACCAGCAGTACCGGCACTGCTAAAATCAGCGAAAATGCCAAATCAAACAGCCGCTTTACAAACCGCTGTTCCAGCCGCAAGCCACTGTTTCGACAGAGCACCAACGGCGTATCAAACAAGCGGATTTCTTCGCCGCCTCGGATGATAATATCTGAAATCTTCGGAACAAGATAAGTTCGCATCTGCCGGGAGAAACAGTATTTCAAAAGGTCGTTTCGCAGCTGCCCCGGCACATCACAGAGAATTACGCCTTCATAGTTTGCAATCGTTTCCACAATGGCGGATTTTTCCTGATGGCTATCCACACAAGCACAAATCATATATTTTTCCACACGCTGGCTCATTTTCAACACCAGTTCTGCGGCGGCTCGGTCACCATAGACGACAACCAGCCGCCTTGGGGGGTAAAGTTGAAAATAGAACTTATTGCAGAAAAAAATCCACAGCAGCAAGATAATCAAGTCAATGCCCATTAAAATTACAAACGGCAAGAGCCTTGCAAAATGTCGGCTGATGAGGCTGACTTGTAAATATGTCACCAAATTCACGCAAAACATGGAAAGCATCTGACTATAAAACGAATCACTTCGCTTTAAATAGCCCACTTTCAGCCCACCAAATGCCTTTCCAAATAACAATACTAAGACGGCATATAATAAAATCATGACCCAGTTGCCACGCCGATAAAACGGCAACAGTAAAAAATCGCTATAAAAACGATACCAAATAAATGCGAAGCAGCCCGTCAAGGCTGCCAGTAAAACGCCAATCGAGCAAAAGGAAAAAACGCCACGATATTGATCACGATTTTCCACAAATGCTTTCTTTTTTTGGCACATATGGGATTCACCACCTGTCGGTCATTCCAAAATAACAACACTATTATAACAAAGCAGGGGGGCAGTGTCAAGCATTTCCGAAATTTTCACCATCTTCTCACAATGCAAAACCCGTCAAAATCTGTCATTTCTGAAAAAAAGAGAAACAGAACCGCTTGCACGATCCTGCTTCTCTCTTTCCAATGAACCAATAGTCAATTAGCGATTTGTTTTGATCCACAGTCAGTCATTTCACAGAGTCCGACCGGTCAGCAGAGGGCTGACTGTGATTTACCTCGTGTCAGCGTGGGGGATACCGATTTCTCACCGCCCGCCACTACCGTTCACGTTCTTATTTGCAATTTCTCTCACCACCTGTCGTGGTGGGAAAATTCTTGCTGTGATTCGTTGAACGCAGCCACCGAAGAATCATACGGATCCGCTGCGGCTGTAAGTAATTTTTGACGGTATGCAAAAATGTAATCATCGGGGAAACCGTTACCTTTACATCCTGCTGATGAGAAGGCACTTGCCCAACCAATACATTATCCACTTCCGGACACTGCAGCAGTGTACTGCAAAGTTCCATCACGGCTTCTTTTGTCCAAACCGAATCGGAATCCGAAACTGAAAAATCATACCGCTGTGGTGATACCCGTCGGCAAACCAGCCAAAGAGCAGCAGATTGTTCTTCTGAATGAAACGAACAATTTTGTGTTGCAAGATGACTCTTCATGATGTTTGCCATATAGGAATCCCCCGCCGTCTGCGGTGTCTTTACCGTCACCATAATCCAATTTGGTGTACTCATCGTTTTTCCTACCTCTTATTCCTGATTTCTGCAAAAAATCATGTAATGTTGTTTATCGTTCATTCGACAAACTTAAGAAATCGCATAAAAATAGAAATAATCTTCATCACCGGCATATTGTACGGCAATGCAGTCCTGAATAGAATATCCCTTCAATGGATAAACCAGAATGGTATAAACACGGTCACCTTCTGCCTGAATGGCAACAGAAAAGCCGGCAAGTTCATCCAGTTCCTCATACGAAACCGTTGTATAATCGGTTTGATAATGCACGCCGTTCCAACGGGCATACTGAAAATCAAAGAGCGAACCATAGGTTGCAACGCCACGGAATGCAGTGGTGGTGGTTTCCGTTTGTTCCGGCATAGTGTTTTCCACAGCAGTTGTTGTGAAAACGGGTTCTGGCTCGGTATAAATGGGTTCTGTCTGAATCGGCTCTTCCGGCAGTTCGATATCCGTATCTGGTGCTTCTACTGCCGCTACTGGCGATTCTGTGGTTTGCACCGTTGTTTCCGAATTGGCAACTGTTTGGTTCTCTGCGGAAGTTGCTGTCTGCAAAGTAGTCTGTATCTTTGCAGTGGTTTGTGTCTGTAAAGTTACGGTTGTCTGTGCCGGCAAGGTGTGCGGCGTGGTAGTTTCCGCTGGCTGTTCACTGACAGATGGTTCTGGCAATAATTCTTCTGTCCGGCGGTCAGCGAGGTGCAGCCCTGCCAAAGCAACTGTAATGGTCATACAGCACAGTGCAGCGGCACGGGCAAACGTCCCAAATGAACATCGCTGTAAGAAGAAGGACGGCTTTTTGGAGGCTAATTTTTGCGGTTCTTCCTGCATTTGCTGCAGGATTGCTTGCCTCATCCGTTCTTTTGCCGCTTCATCCGGATTGAGATTGTCCCAAATGGCTTTCCAGTCCTGCTGCATATCCGTCACCTCCGATCTTTTTTTGGAGTGCTTCTCTTCCCCGCTTGAGAAGAGAACGCACCGTGGATTCTTTTTTTTGCATGGATTCTGCAATTTCCTTGCAGGAATATTCTTCATAATAATAGAGATATAAAACCGTCTTATATTTTTCCGGCAGCTGCATGAGGGCTTTTAAAACTGCAGTTTCCTCCGGCGTTTGGTTGTCGGATTTTAAAACTTCTTCCCAGTCTTCTACTTCCTGTCGTTTTTGCCACAGCCAGCTGTGCAGCATATTCTTGCAGACATTGGAGGCAGTTACCACCAGCCAGCCTCTTAAATGTGCATCGTTTTCCAATGGCTTTTTGGATTGCATCAGCCGCAGGAATGTTTCCTGAACAGCATCTTCGGCATCGGTACGATTTTTTAAAAAACTGTAGCAAATGCGGTAAACAGCGTCAACATGCTGCAGATAGAGTTCCGTAAACGCAGCCTCATCCAGCGGGTTGACGCTTTGCATGGTCATTCCCTCCCTACTTGTCCCAATTGCGTGCAATTAAGACTGTTTTCTCTGCATTTCTCCTTTCATTATACCACGATTGCAGCAAGATTGCTACAACGCTATATGAATCAATTGTGAATAACTCATAAAATATTAAAAATTGACCTATGATTTATTTTTTCAACAAGAAAAACAAAAATGCGGATACAGCATGGGGAGAATCTGCAATCCGC
>CABQIF010000094.1 GCA_902464115.1 uncultured Ruminococcus sp.
CTGGTAGAACTGGGGATTCCGGTTGTTGTAGCCATCAACATGATGGACATCGTTCGGAAGAGCGGCGACCAGATTCGCACCGCACAGCTTGCAAAAGAACTGGGCTGTCAGGTTGTAGAAATTTCTGCACTGAAGGGCACGGGTATCAAGGAAGCTTCTGAAAAGGCAATTGAAATTGCACAGCAGAAGAAGGCAATGATTCCGCAGCACAAGTTTAGTGGCTGCGTAGAACATGCTATTGCACACATCGAAGAAGCTGCCCTGCACAGCATGCCGGAAGAACAGCAGAGATGGTATGCAATCAAGGTATTTGAACGGGATGAAAAGGTTCTGGAACAGCTCAAGATTGACCAGAGCACTTTGACCCATATTGAAGGCGATATTAAATCTGCCGAAGAAGAAATGGACGATGATGCAGAAAGCATTATCACCAATGAACGGTATGTTTATATTGCGTCCATTATTAAGGACTGCTTGAAAAAGAAAAAGGTTGGCATGACCACTTCAGATAAGATTGATAAGGTCGTTACCAACCGGTTCTTGGGATTGCCGATTTTTGCAGTGATCATGTTCCTGGTTTACTATATTTCTATGGTAACCGTCGGAAGTGCTGCAACAGACTGGGCAAATGATGGCTTGTTCGGAGATGGCTGGCATTTGCTTGGAATCGGAACTAGTTCTTATAATGATGCTGCGGATGAATATGGTGATACCAATGCAATCATTGATGGTTATGTTGCATATCTGGGTGAACAGGGTGCAGATACTGAAGCATTGGAAGGCTACATTGATTCCGAAGCAGATACTTATGATGGGGAAGCTGCAAAGGATGCGATCCTTGCATTTGAAAAGGATTACCATGCAGACTTCAGCTATGATGTAGAAGATGAAGAGACACTGGAAGTTACAACGGAAACCGCTACGATGGATGACCTGACCGCAGCAGCAGATCTGTTTGCAGCTGGCGAACCGGATCCGGCAGATTATGGCGTTTGGGTTCCGGGGATTCCGGTTCTGATCGGAAACGGTCTGGAAGCAATCAACTGTGCAGACTGGCTGCAAGGCTTGATTCTGGATGGTATTGTTGCTGGTGTTGGTGCAGTATTGGGATTCGTTCCGCAGATGCTGGTATTGTTCATCCTGTTGGCAATTCTGGAAGCTTGCGGTTATATGGCTCGTATCGCATTCGTTATGGATCGTATCTTCCGGAAGTTTGGTCTGTCTGGTAAGTCCTTTATCCCGATTCTGATTGGTACTGGTTGTGGTATCCCGGGTATCATGGCTTCCAGAACGATTGAAAATGAACGTGACCGTCGTATGACCATTATGACCACCACCTTTATTCCGTGTGGTGCAAAGCAGCCGTTCATCGCAATGATTGCAGGTGCAATCTTCGGTGGTTCTGCTTGGATTGCAACCGGTGCTTACTTCATCGGTATGGCAGCAATCATTGTTTCTGGTATTATGTTGAAGAAGACCAAGATGTTCGCTGGCGACCCGGCTCCGTTCGTTATGGAATTGCCAGCATACCACATTCCGACTGTTGGAAACGTTTTGCGTTCGATGTGGGAACGTGGCTGGTCGTTCATTAAGAAGGCTGGTACAATTATCCTGCTTTCTACCATCTTTGTATGGTTCACATCCTTCTTTGGTTGGGTTGATGGTTCGTTCCAGATGCTGACCGAAGATCAGATGGAATTTAGTATTCTGGCTCATATCGGTAAGGCAATCTGCTGGATCTTCGCACCGCTCGGCTGGGGCGATTGGCAGGCAACCGTTGCAGCTGTTACCGGTCTGGTTGCAAAGGAAAACATCGTTGCAACTATGGGTATCCTGTATGGCGGCGGAGACGGTACCGTTTATGCAAACATTGGAGCTGCATTCACCGCTGTATCTGGTATGTCCTTCTTGGTATTCAACCTGCTGTGTGCACCGTGCTTCGCTGCAATGGGTGCGATCAAGCGGGAAATGAACAGTGCAAAGTGGTTCTGGTTCGCAATTGGCTATGAATGCGGCTTTGCATATGTCATTGCTCTGATTGTAAATCAGCTGGGCAAACTGTTCACTGGTGATGTAAATGTATTCGGTCTGATCGTTGCAATTCTTGCAATCGCACTGATTATTTACATGCTGGTTCGCCCGTACAAGGAAAGCAACAAGCTGGGTGTAAAAGTAAAGGCATAACCAAACATCCGTATATAAGGAGGCATTTCTATGGGCAGTATCATTATTGGAATTCTATTGCTGGTCATAGTAGTAGGAATTGTCTGGAAGTTGAGAAGTGACCAGAAAAAAGGAAAACATTCCTGTGGGGGAACTTGTGGTGGCTGTCCGAATGCGGCAAAATGCCATCCTCAGGCAATCAAAAAAAAGTAAGCTTACTCCTTCTAATACAAAGAACCCCTGCACATCGTATTTTACGGTGTGCAGGGGTTCTATTTTTATAGAGACTTGAACCAAGTCAACTTATTTGCTAAAACCGAAACGAATTGAAAGCGACGGTCCATCCAGTTTCCGATGATGCCAACGCCTTTTCCCATTGTAAATGCTGCAAGAATCGTACCTATGCCCAAACCGTCCAGACGATGCAGGAACAATAAGGTTAAACCAGCTGTGACAGCGAGACAAGCAACATCAAATCCAATCTTAATCTTTGGATAACCAACAGCAGTAATCTGTGACAATTCCCGTGGAAATAAGTCTGTCGGAATAATTGGCAGCCCACAGCGGTTGGACAAGGCAATACCAATGCAAATCAAAAGATAACTAATTGCGAAATAGAGAAATTTCCATGGCAGTGCGGTTGGCAGAATTGTAATCCAAGCTTCGTGCACATCCAGCAATTCACTGAATACAAAGCCAACTAAAAAGCTACATAAGTACTGCGGAACAAATCGTTTTCGTAAAACCATCAGGCTGAGAATCAGCAAGCCTTGAAATAAGTACGTCCATGTTCCAAGGAAAAGGTGGGGGAGTACTTCTGAAAAGGCAAATGGAACACTAGAAATCGCTGAGATGCCTGCCCCAGAATACAGCATCAGCACAACACCAAAACTATTGATGCATACCGCCAATAACAGGGCAAGTTCCCCGTAGATTTTTGGCATGCTTTTTTCCTGCAACATATTGCAGACCTCCTTATAAAAATGAATGTTATATTCTCTATTGTAGCTTGAAAAATGGTCGTTTTCAATGAAAAGGTATGAAAATTTATTTCAAAAAAACAGGTGGAACACAGCATCATGTTCCACCTGTTTTTAATAGATTTATCTTGTAGAAAATGTTTATTCAGAGAATTTGGAGTGATCTTTCAGAACTGGAATCTGTGAGTAAACAGTAACGCCCAAGCTTTGAAGTGCATCTGTCAGCTTTGCAGCGATTCGCTCGGTACAAGCAGATACCAAGAAACCGTTTTCTGTATGCATCCGAACGGTTACGCCAACCTGACCAGCAGCCTGCTTTGCAACATCTGCGGCACAAGTACCTGTCCGGAACATTCTCGGAGCAACGAATGTATCAATGTTAGCGATAAAGTCGGTATCAGAAGAAGTTTCCCAGGTCTGAGCCGGAACAGTTCCGTTCGACTTTACTTCGTCAATGATGTCACCCAGTACAGCACTTGCAGTCGGCATCTTTCCAGCACCACGACCATAGAACATGGTTTTGTCATCACCCCATACCATGATCGCATTGAAAACGCCGTTTACATGAGAAAGCAAGCTGTCCTGCATGACAACCATCGGCATTACAGTCGGCAGAATCTTGCCATCATCTTCCCGTACAACCTGTGCAATCAACTTTACCGTACCGCCCAGCTGCTGTGCCAGCTTGACATCTTCCAGCTGAATATCCCGAATACCCTTTGTAAAGACACTTTCCGGATAAACATGCTTGCCAAATACCAGAGAGGAAATAATGCAGATTTTCCGGCAGGCATCTGCACCGTCAACATCGGCAGAAGGATTCCGTTCTGCATAACCCAGCTGCTGAGCCAGAGCCAGAGCATCTGCAAAGGACATCTGGTCACAGAACATCTTTTCCAGAATAAAGTTGGTTGTACCGTTCAGAATACCAGCAACCGCATACAAATCATTTGCAGCAAGGCAGGTATGCAGCGGACGCATGATTGGAATCGCACCGCCAACGCTTGCTTCAAAGAAGAAGTTGCAGTTGTTTTCCTTTGCAATTTGCAGCAGGATGTCACCTTTTTCTGCAACCAACTGCTTATTGGAGGTGGAAACGCTCTTTCCAGCCTTCAGACAGCTGCTGACAAATTCAAATGCTGGATTGACACCGCCCATGCATTCTGCAACATAGCCGACTTCTGGGTCTTGCAGGATCACATTGATGTCATGGACAACTTTATCTGCATATGGATCGCCTTCAAATGTACGAAGATCCAAAATATATTTGATGTCCATCGGATAACCCGTATTTTTTTCAATCTTTTCTTGATTCTGATAGAACAGTTCCACGACACCAGAGCCTACGACACCATAGCCCAATACGGCAATTTGTTTTTTCTTCTGCATAATGAAATTCCTCCAATAAAATGATTTTTCTCACTCTCATGTTTTTCAACAGGTTTGAAAACCTGACAGTTTATTGACCAGAGATGATTTTGACTTCCACAACGCCATGCAGTGCGGAAAGTGTTTTTGTAATGTGTGTTAAATCGACGCTGTCGCTTCCGATTTGCAGGGAGAGCGAAACGCCTGCCACACCATCAACAGGAATGCTTTGATTTACAGTCAAAATATTTGCGTGCAAATTATGCAGTTCCACCAACACGCTGGATAAAACGCCGGCTTCATCCCGTAAAACAGCCGTCAAATTGACAATTCGCTGCGTCATTTTATCCTCATAGTGAAAGACATAATCCCGATATTTATAAAAGGCACTTCTGGAAATACCGACCCGCTTACAGGCGGAGGCAAAACTCTTTTCAGAATGGTCTGCGACCAGTTTTTTGACCTCCAGTACTTTTTCAAAGATTTCTGGTAAAACGGAGGTATTTACCACAATAAATTGTGCACGCATGATCCGCTATATCCGGCAATAAAAAGATGCTTCCCAAGATGGGGGAGCAGTTACCGGCTCCTTTCTATGGATTCCTGTTGTAAATTTGTACTTGTACAAAAAACAACTGTTTTTGTGTCAACTCTAATACTATACCATGATTCCGAAAAAAAGTCAAGAGTGAAATGTCGAATTTCATGGAAAATCCTGTGTTTCGTCAATTTCCACAAGGGGAACAGCATCCACAGAACAAATTACACAGTAAATTATAAAAGCAGCACTCCAAACAACTTGGACAACTGGAGTCAAAAGAGGGGGTATAAGTATGCTGCATTCGCTGATAGGAAGTGTTATGTCCTTGCAGCTGTTCTACGTATCGCTGATATTCTACATGGTCTGGCTCTAATTTTGCAGCCATCTTTGCGTGTTCCAAAGCAATCGCATAGTTATGTGCACCATTATTTGCAATGGCACTGATATAATACCATTGTGCATCTCGGTTTTTGATTTCATTGAGAACCCGAACTGCTTCCATAAAGCGATAATTTTGAATGAAATTCAATGCTGCTTGCAGGTGAATGCTGTCTTCATCCTGTCCGCCGCTGGATTCTGCATGGAAATTGGAGAACGAACCGTTCGGATTATGGCGTTCATCCATAATCTGTTGATATGCCTGCTGTACCTGCTTGAATTTTTCTTCGTATTCCGCAGCATTCGGAGAATTGACGTTGGCATCCGGATGATACTTGCGGCTCAATTTTCGATATGCTTTTTTTACTTCTTCATCGGATGCCTGTTCACCGACACCCAGAATCTCATAAGGATTTGACATAAAAAGACGACTCCTGATTCTGCTGTTCGTTTACAGCGGTTTGGTATTCTTTTTGTTTTTTCAAAAATGGCTGCCAGATACCGGCATATAATAAGTTTCGTAGCAAATCTGCATTTTGCAGGATGGGCAGCCGTTCAAATGCTGCAGCGGCTTCTGATGCTGCGTGTTGCAAAAAATCTTTGACAATCTGGTGAAATGCAGGGTCATGGATAGATGCCTGCTGAAATGGATTGTAGGTATGATGTTTGCGGTCTTTTTGCAAATCATCATAGGCATCCAGCACATAGATAAACGTTCCCAGATGATAGCCGATATGCCGCAAATCAGCGTTCCACACATCGGATTGTTCCATACAGAAACTTTCCGCCAATGCCCTGCCAAAGCAAGCAGCTGGCAGGGAAACTTGTGTTTCCTGTTGCTGCTCCAATGCTGTGAGCTGCTGCATATGTTCCAAGATGGCAGCTGCTTTTTGCGGATAAGCGTTGCAGATACGGCGATAAGCAGCTTTTATTCCAGCTGCAAGCATCGCATGGGGAATGCTGTGTTCATCGTTCCAGTCATCTTTACAGTGCAGATAAGCGAAAAATAAATGCATATCCGCTACATAGTCCAAAACCGCACTGTGATAAACCATTGTATTTTTACCAATGCCACAAAAGCAGCGTTGCTTGTGCGTATCGGTTTCTGGCTCATAGAGGGCATCCAGCAGCAGCGACAGAAACGTAAAATCATAGCTCAATGTCAGCCGACTGATGGCGTTACAGCGTTGTTGTAACGCATGACAAAGACCGCAATAGTGAGAGCGATAGATTTCATATTCCCGAAACCGCAAGTCCGGACGATAAACCTGTACATATCCATACATCTTGCAAAAACTCCTTTTTTGCTGCACTTTATAAAAAGTTGTCATGATATAGTATATCATAAATTCCAGCAGAAAAAAAGGGCTTTTTGGAAATTTTATCAGATTTTCAGATTCTGTCGTTTGGTTTTGGAAATTGCTTGACTTTCCACCTAAAATGTGCTACAATAAGCAACGGAAAAAACGAGATACAACAGGTATAAATGATGCAAAAGTGAGGAAAGCAATGGTACAAGAAGAAATCACACTCGAAGCGTTGGAAGCTCAGCCGAAAGACACTTATTTACTGGTTGATATTCGGGACGAAGCAGCGTTTCAGTTTGGACATATGGACGGAGCAATTCACATTCCGGCAAATGAACTGCCGGAGCGGCATGCAGAATTGCCAAAAGACCAATTACTGGTGATTTATTGCCGAAGTGGTATTATTAGCGAAGACGCAGCGGCAGAACTGCGGGAAGATGGATTTTCTGCGGTGAATCTGGTTGGCGGATATGTGCAGTGGTTGCAACGGAAAATTCGTCGGGAAACCACTGGCGAAAAGACAGCAGAAATTGAACAGAGCTTACGGAAGAAATTCCATCGTGTCATTTTCAGTCGGTTTGCAAAAGCAGTCAATACGTATGATTTGATTCAGCCGAATGACCGGATTGCAGTTTGCATTTCCGGCGGAAAAGATTCAATGTTGATGGCAAAGCTGTTTCAGGAATTGCAGCGGCATGGAAAATTCCTGTTTGAACTGGTCTTTCTGGTAATGGATCCCGGATATAGTCCGGAAAACAGAGCCATTATCGAATCCAATGCAAAATTGCTGCAAATCCCAATTACCGTATTTGAAACCAATATCTTTAATTCTGTTTATAATGTTGAAAATAATCCCTGCTATCTCTGTGCAAGAATGCGGCGTGGGCACTTGTACCATCAGGCAGAAGTGTTGGGATGCAATAAAATTGCACTGGGACATCATTTTGATGATGTCATTGAAACCATCTTGATGAGCATGATTTACGGCGGACAGGTGGAAACCATGATGCCAAAGTTGCACAGTGCAAACTTTCCGGGGATGCAGCTGATTCGCCCGATGTATTTGATTCGAGAGGCAGATATTAAGCATTGGTGCAGCTATCATAACTTGCGGTTTATTCAGTGTGCATGTCGGTTTACAGACACCTGTACCACTTGCAATCCAAGCAGCAATACCAGTTCCAAGCGGCAGAAAATCAAGCAGTTGATTGCAGAACTGGCAAAAGATAACCCACAAATCGAGAAGAATATTTTCCGCAGTGTGGAAAATGTCCATCTGAACAAAATTATTTCCTATCAGCAAAATAAACAGTTCCATAGCTTTTTGGATGATTATGACAACCATCCGGAAAAGCCGAAGGAATAACCATTCAACAGCAGTTTGTTCTTTTTGAATGACTGCTGTTTCTTTTTTTGTATTTCTATTTTTAGCAAATTCAGATAAGTT
>CABQIF010000095.1 GCA_902464115.1 uncultured Ruminococcus sp.
TGCCGTCTACAATCGTTCCGCCGTCCAAGTTGCTGCCCTCAGTCGATGCATAGGAGGCATAGAATTCTGACAGGGACAAACCTGTTCCATTGTTCCCCAATGCTTTCTGATGGTCTAAGCCGATGTATTTTCCGGTTTCCAGCGTCTGCCACAGAGATTTTTCAAACAATGCATACTTATCGGCATCCCAAGTCAGGTTGGTCTTGCTGGCAGCCTGGTCATATCCAATGCCTGCCCAAAGTCCGCCGGTATCGCCGGAGTTGGTATTCAAGCACCAGAAAGTATGGTTGATGTGGTGATTGATCATGTAATCCCGCAGCAGTTCCATCCACTTCTGATTTTTTCCTTCATCCATATGACCGCCCCATTCGCCAATCAGCAGCGGTGCGATGTCCTCGGCATTGATGTATGCCCAGGTGTCATACCAATAATCATCCAGCAGGGTCTGTTCGGTGAAATCTTTCTGGAACCAAGTCTGGTCATAAACAGACGGGCCATAGTCATGCGGAGAATAAACGATCTGGCTTGTACCGGAATCCGGCTGAATCGGATACTTCCGGACACCACGCAGATTGCCGCCCCACCATGCCGGAATATACGGCGGATCGGTTTTAGAATCCGGCTGTCCCCAAGTATAGGCATCACTCTTCACGGACTGTTCCACGCCTTCGATGAAAATCAAGGCATTCGGATTCACATCCAAAATCGAATTGGCACATTTTGTTGCTGCATATGCCCAGTTATTTTCATCAGTCGAGCCATCCCACTTTGCAGCAGTTGTGCCCTCTTGTCCTTTTCCGTGCGGTTCGTTTTTCAGGTCGTAGCCAATCAAGGTATCATCATTTTTATACTTATCTGCCAGCCATGTCAGCGTTTCAATCCACAAATCCGTGGTAACCATTGTCCCATCTGCGGTTTCCTTGCCATACCATAAATTATAGTTATGGCCGGAGTTGTCTGTATGCGGGCTGTGAATGTCAATGAACGCTTTCAAACCGTATTTCTTGCACTTCTGCATGATAATGTCGAAGATTTCCATGCTGTTTTTCATGCTTCCATCTGCATTCAAAAAATCCGGATTGATGACAAAATACGGCGGATTGTTTTCAGCAGACACACTGGAAACAGGGTTTGGTGTGTCATTCATCCAAGAAATCAGCAGTTCTGTAGAAATCGGCATCCGAATAACATTGATGCCGTGGTCGGCAATTTCGGAAAGCATATCATCCACGTCACCGCTCCACAGATAGTGCAGACAGTTTTCTCCGCAGTTGAAGCCAAACCAGTTTGCACCGGTCAGCCAGACTTCGTTGCCGTCCTTGTCATAGAGGCGACTGCCAACTGCGTGCAGCCAGTCATCGTTGTTGGTATCCTCTGCCTGTGCAGAGATGGTTGTAAAGCTGGGGATTGTAGTGGCTGTTGCAGTCAATGCCATCATTCCTGCCAGCAAAATTGCCTGTAATCTTCTTTTCAATTTCATGACAAAAACTTCCTTCCAACATCATTGTTTCAATCCACAGTCGGTAATTTCACAGAGTCTGTCATGTCAACAGAGAACTGACTGTGGTTTGCCTCATGTCAATGAGGGATACGAATTTCTCCCCGCCCGCCATTGACGTTCCCGTTCTGATTTGCAATTTCTCTCACCACCTGTAGCGGTGGAAGAATCCGTGCTGTTATTTGTTAAAGTTCCGGCGGAGCGATATTCCCCGATAAATATTGTTTATAAGCAATCGCATCCACAATATTCAAAACACCATCCTTGTTGAGGTCGCCCCGTTCAAAAGTATACGCAGCGTCTTTTCCGTCAATTTTCCGAAGCAAATACCGATTCAGCAGAACCGCATCTGAAACCGTCAGTTTCTTGTCGCCATCAATATCACCGATGACTTCTGTTGAAACGGTTGTTGTCGTTGTTTCGGTTGTGGTTGTCGGCTTTGTTGGTTCGGTAGTTGGTTTGGTGGTGTTGCCGTCTACAATCGTTCCGCCGTCCAAGTTGCTGCCCTCAGTCGATGCATAGGATTTGTAAAATTCCGATACTGAAATACCAGAACCATCCGTTCCAAGTGCCTTCTGATGGTCTAAGCCGATAAACTTTCCGGTTTCCTGTGTCTGCCACAGAGATTCTTTAAACATGCCATACTTTTCTTCATCCCATGTCATAAAGTCATAGTTCAGCAATCCGCCCGTATCACCGGAGTTCGGGTTCAAACCCCAGAAAGTATGGTTGATGTGGTGGTTGATCATGTAATCCCGCAGCAGCGTCATCCATTTTTCATTCTTTCCGCCGTCCATATGACCGCCCCATTCGCCAATCAGCAGCGGTGCAATGTTTTCAGCGTTGATATATGCCCAAGTATCATACCAATAATCATCTAACAAAGTCTGTTCGGTGAAATCCTTATCAAACCAAGTCTGATTATAAACAGACGGGCCATAGTCATGCGGAGAATAAACGATCTGGCTCGTGCCGGAATCCGGCTGAATCGGATAATCCCGAACGCCACGCAGATTGCCGCCCCACCATGCACCATACCATGGGGAAACATCTGCAGAAGCCTGCCAGATGTCAGCGGTATCATAGGTATAGCCCTTTTCCGTCTTTGGATACTGTTCTACGCCCTCTACAAAAATCAGAGCATTTGGGTTGACGGACAGAATCGAATTTGCACATTCTGTTGCAGAATATGCCCAGTTGTTCAAATCGGTGGAATCATCCCACTTTGCAATGTCTGTCGGGCAAGTTGTACCATTATAGCCACGTTTTCCGTGCGGTTCGTTCTTCAGGTCGTAGCCAATCAAGGTATCATCATTCTTATATTTGTCAGCCAGCCAGGTGATAGAATCCTTCCACATATCCCAGGTGATCTGTTCGCCGGAATATGCTCCCACTGCCATATTGTCTGCATCCGCAGCCGAAGCATCATAATACCACAGATTGTAGTTATGACCGGAGTTGTGAGCTGCCGGACTGTGTACGTCCACCATGACTTTGATGCCGTATTTCTTCATCTTCTGCATAATAATATCGAAGATTTCCATACTGTTCTTTGCTGGATCTTTTCCATCTCCATTTTTGGAGAGTTCCGGATTGGCATAACAGTTCATACTCTTGACTTCCAGCGGTTCGCCGTTCATCCAAGAGCAGAGCAGTTCCGTAGAAATTGGCATTCTCACAATGTTAATGCCGTGGTTTGCAATATTTTCTACAAAGACATTGATGTCTGCCGCATATAAGCCGTGCGGACTGTTTTCGGTGCAGTTCATCCCAAACCAGTTCGCACCTGTCAGCCAGACCTCGTTACCGTCCTTATCATAAAGCCGGCTCCCGACTGCGTGCAGCCAGTCATCATTGTTGGTATCCTCTTCTGCCTGTGCGTTCAGTGTTCCGATTGCCGGAACAGAAGCGGCAACTGCAGTGCAAGCCATCATTCCAGCCAGCAGGATCGCTTTCCAGCGTTTCCACATTTTCATAAAAAACTCCTTCCTTTTTTCGTCAAAACGACCAAAAAATATGTTTGCAGATACAACTTTATTATACCGGATACCCGTAAAAAAGTCAAGCATTTTTGGGAAAAATTTACGAAATACGTAAAATGACCGGCTTGCATTTCTGTCTGTCCTGTGTTATAATAGAAGTGTTCGATTTTTTACAGGTAATGCGTGACAGGGAGGACTTTTCTATGAAGAAAATATGGAAACATCTGTTCAATCAAAATATGCTCTACATTTTGCTGATGCTGGTGCAGATTGCCTTTCTGGTGCTCTCTGTTCTGTTTTTGAACCGAAATTATGCATGGGTTTATGGTGCATTACTGCTGTTGAACGGGCTGCTCATCATCTATATCACCAATTCCCGAAAAAATCCAACCTATAAAAATGCATGGCTGGTGGTCATTGCGGTCTTGCCGATTTTCGGCGGACTGTCCTATCTGTTCCTGAAAACCCGAAGAGATACCCGTATTTTCTTCCACAACTACAAGCAACAGATGGAACAGACCAAACCCCTGCTCGCCCAAGAGCCGGACGCTGCCCGACACCTATTAAATGACAGTCAGCAGGTTTACAACCTATCCACCTACTTGCAGCATACAGGTTTTCCGGTCTATGAACAGACCAACGTCACCTATTTCCCACTGGGCGAAGAACAATTTGCAGAGATGAAAAACCGCCTGCGAGAAGCAAAACGCTTCATCTTTATTGAATATTTCATCATTGCACCGGGAAAAATGTGGAATGAATTTCTGGAAATCCTCATTGAACGAGCACGAGCAGGCGTAGAAGTTCGCCTGATGTACGACGGAATCGGCACAAAATTCTTTTCCACGGGCGATTTCCTGAAAATTGCCAAGCAACACCACATTCAATGCCGCTGCTTCAACCCGTTTCGTCCGCTGCTTTCCTCCGCCCAGAACAACCGTGACCACCGAAAAATCCTGGTGATCGACGGGAACATTGCCTTCAATGGCGGTACGAATTTGGCAGATGAATACATCAACGAAAAAGTGCGGTTCGGGCACTGGAAAGATACTGCCATCATGCTGGAAGGGGCAGCCGTCTGGAGCTATACCATGATGTTCCTGCAACTCTGGAACATGAACAACCCCAACAAAAAAGAAGCCTACGACCAATACCGCCCAACTTACCTGCCAAAGCAGACCAATGGCGGATTCATTCAGCCTTACGGGGACAGCCCCATGCAGGACGATGTAAAGGGCGTTATGGTCTATCTGGATTTGATTTCCAATGCAAAGCGGTATGTCTACATTGAAACACCGTATCTGATTCCTGACCACGACTTATTGACTGCCCTGAAACTGGCAGCAGAAAAAGGCGTTGATGTCCGGATTATCACGCCACATATTCCAGATAAATGGTATGTTTACCAGCTGGCGTGGAATGCTTATCAAGAGTTGCTGGAATCCGGTGTCAAAATCTTTGAATATACCCCTGGTTTCATCCATGCAAAATGTTTTGTGGTAGATGATGAACTAGCGGTTCTGGGCACAATCAACTTGGATTACCGCAGCTTATATCTGCACTTTGAATGTGCAACGCTGATTTATCACTGCAATGTGATTCAAACGATGCTGGCGGATTTCCTGAAAACACAGCGGAAATCACAGCCTATCACATTAGAGGACTGCAAAAACCGAAAGTGGTATCAGAAATGCAATAGTTATGTATTGGGGCTACTCGCTCCATTGCTATAATCGGCTCGCTGTTCGGAAATTCCAACAGCAGCCCCAACAAACAAAAAGGAGGATTGCAACATGGGAGAAGCATGCAATCATCAGTGTGATTCCTGCGGCAGCAATGGCAATTGCAGCACACAGGATCTGGAACACGAAAAGAGAGTAAAAGAACACACCAGCGGTGTCAAGAATGTCATTGCGGTTGTTGGCGGAAAAGGCGGGGTCGGAAAATCTCTGGTTACCAGCCTGCTCGCCATTCAAACACAACGGCTGGGCTATCATGCAGCGATTTTGGATGCGGATATTACTGGTCCGTCCATCCCGAAAATCTTCGGCATCAACAAGCCGGCAGAAGCAGTGGATAATTCTCTGCTGCCGCATATCACCGAAAGCGGCGTTAAGATCATGTCAATGAATATGCTGCTGCCGAACGCAACCGACCCGGTACTCTGGAGAGGACCCGTTATTTCTGGCGTTGTCAAACAGTTCTGGGAAGATGTCCAGTGGGGCGATGTGGACTTTTTATTTGTCGATATGCCTCCGGGGACGGGTGACGTTCCGCTGACCGTCTTTCAGTCCCTGCCAATCAATGGAATCCTGATTGTATCTACACCACAGTCTTTGGTTTCTATGATTGTAGACAAGGCAATGAACATGGCACAGATGATGCAAGTTCCGGTTTTGGGTATGGTGGAAAATATGCGTTTCTTGCGATGTCCAGACTGCGGAAAAGAAATTCCGCTGTTTGGCTCAGATGACCATGTAGACAGTCACGCTGTTCCGGTTCTGGAACGGATTCCGCTCGACCCAACTGTAGCAGCTGCTTGTGATGCCGGAAAGCTGGAGCAGGCGGAAATTGACTATTTGGCAAAAACCGCAGTGATGCTGACGGAAACCTTTGGCAAAAAGCAATAAATATTGTGTTGACAATGTGAACACTCTGTGAGGTTTGCATAAAATCGACAAAATTTCAGGAAAAAGCAGCCGGAAATTTGTAGTAGATTTCCGGTTGACAAATGGTCATTTCTATGCTATCATAATAGCATAAGCAGCAAAGGTGCTGAATCGGAACAAGAGCCGATTCAGCACCTTTTTTGTTTCTCACATCATCTTGTGTTCCGGTGGAAGAAGGAGCTCGCTTCTCCGAAACAAATTTACAACACGGAAGGATGAGTCGAAATGGACGAAACAAAATTGTTAGACCTCGTTGGCGGTCAGGTATTTGGCGTATGGTTCTTGGTCGGTGCAGCACTGGTATTCTTTATGCAGTGCGGATTTGCAATGGTGGAAACTGGTTTCACCAGAGCAAAGAATGCCGGCAACATTATCATGAAAAACCTGATGGACTTCTGTATTGGTACAGTTGTTTTCATTTTAATCGGATTTAGTTTGCTGCTGGGCGAAGACTGGATTGGTTTGATTGGCAAGCCGGGCTTCGATATTTTCTCCGATTATGCAAACTTCAATTGGTCTGGTTTTGTATTTAACTTGGTTTTCTGTGCAACGGCAGCAACGATTGTTTCCGGTGCGATGGCAGAACGAACCAAATTTATTTCCTATTGTATTTATTCCGCAGTCATTTCTGCATTGATTTATCCGGTAGAAGCCCACTGGGTATGGGGCGGTGGCTGGCTGTCCACACTGGATACCCCGTTCCATGATTTCGCTGGTTCTGGTGTCATTCACTTTGTCGGCGGTCTGTGTGCCCTGATTGGTGCATCCATCCTCGGCCCTCGTATCGGTAAATTCACCAAAGATGAAAATGGCAACATCAAAGTCAATGCCATTCCGGGTCACTCCCTGACGATCGGTGCTTTGGGCTGCTTCATTCTTTGGTTTGGCTGGTATGGATTCAATGGTGCTGCTGCAACCTCTGTTGAACAGCTGGGTTCGATTTTCGTAACGACAACCATTGCTCCGGCAATTGCAACTTTCGTTTGCATGGTCTTTACTTGGCTGAAATATGGAAAGCCAGATGTTTCCATGTGCTTGAACGCTTCTCTGGCTGGTCTGGTTGGTATCACTGCTGGCTGTGATGTCATGGATGCTACTGGTGCAATCATCGTTGGCATTGTTTCCGGTCTGCTGGTATGCTTCGGTGTATGGCTCTTAGACCATGTATTGCACGTGGATGACCCGGTTGGTGCTGTTGCAGTTCACTTCTTCAACGGTCTGTGGGGCATCATTGCAGTTGGTCTGTTCGCAACACCAGATGCACCGCTCTCCACCTGCACCGGTTTGTTCTATGGCGGCGGCTTCAGCCTGCTTGGCTCTCAGCTGTTGGGTCTGGTCTGCATCGCTGCATGGACAGCCATTCTGATTACCATTACATTCCTGATTATCAAGCACACCATTGGCTTACGTGCTTCCGCAGAAGAAGAAGTCATTGGTTTGGATGCAACCGAACACAACCTGCCTTCCGCTTATGCTGACTTCATGCCATCTGCTGCATCGGTTTCCATGGATACCGAAACAGCATCGGTTGCAGGGGTTGACCTGCCAGAACCGCAGTTGATTGTAAAGCCGTCCACCGGCACTGCAAAAATGTCCAAGATCGTTGTCATCTGCAAGCAAGAAAAACTTGCAGTTCTGCAATCCGCTTTGAACAAGATTGGTGTCAACGGCATGACGGTTACACAAGTACAGGGCTACGGTACACAAAAGGGCAACTCGCAGTATTATCGTGGTGTTCGGGTCGATGGACCGAAGCTCCTGCCAAAGGTTAAGATTGAAATTGTTGTCACCAGCATTCCGGTAGAAACGATTGTAGATGTCTGCAAGAAGGTTCTGTACACGGGTCAGATTGGTGATGGTAAGATTTTTGTTTACGACGTCGAAGAAGTTGTAAAGGTTCGTACGGGCGAAACAGGTTACGATGCTTTACAGGGCGACGACTAATATTTGATAAACAACCTCCTATTAAAACGGCAAGCCGGAAATTGCAAAACAAGCAGTTTCCGGCTTGTTGTTTTATGATT
>CABQIF010000096.1 GCA_902464115.1 uncultured Ruminococcus sp.
AACAATTTCTATCAAATGTGTTTTTGCCGATAAAACGTAGATGGAAACATGTTGAAATTTGTGCAAAATAGAGAAAAACGGAAGAAACGATAATTTTATGTCAATTTTTTTATAGAAAGACCTTGCAATTTTCACCGTTTTGGTGTACAATAAGAGTATAAATTTTTAGGAGGTAATTCCAAATGTCAGTTAAAGTTGCTATTAATGGATTTGGCCGGATCGGCCGTCTCGCATTCAGACAGATGTTCGGTGCTGAAGGTTATGAGGTTGTTGCTATCAACGACCTGACCAAGCCGTCTATGCTCGCTCACCTGCTGAAGTATGATACCGCACAGGGCGGTTATGCAGGCAGAATCGGCGAAAACAAGCACACTGTTACTGCTGATGACGAAGCAGGCACCATCACAGTTGATGGCAAGACCCTGACCATCTATGCAAAGGCAAACGCTGCTGAACTGCCGTGGGGCGAAATCGGTGTTGACGTTGTTCTGGAATGCACAGGTTTCTACACCTCTAAGGCTAAGGCACAGGCTCACATTGATGCAGGTGCAAAGAAGGTTGTTATTTCTGCTCCGGCTGGTAACGATCTGCCGACCATCGTTTACAATGTAAACCACGAAACTCTGACAACAGACGACAAGATCATCTCTGCTGCATCTTGCACCACCAACTGCCTGGCTCCGATGGCAAAGGCTCTGAATGACTACGCTCCGATCCAGAGCGGTATCATGAGCACCATCCACGCTTACACTGGTGACCAGATGATCCTCGACGGTCCGCACAGAAAGGGCGACCTGAGAAGAGCAAGAGCTGGTGCTGCAAACATCGTTCCGAACTCCACTGGTGCTGCTAAGGCAATCGGTCTGGTTATTCCGGAACTGAACGGCAAGCTGATCGGTTCTGCACAGCGTGTACCGGTTCCGA
Organism: uncultured Ruminococcus sp.; assembly: GCA_902464115.1. Classification (GTDB taxonomy): domain Bacteria; phylum Bacillota; class Clostridia; order Oscillospirales; family Ruminococcaceae; genus Ruminococcus_C. The sequence continues at coordinate 925 of CABQIF010000096.1, forward strand.
CTGGTTCTACTACCATCCTGACTGCTGTTGTTAAGGGCACAGACGTAACCAAGGAAGGCATCAACGCTGCTATGAAGGCTGCTGCTACTGAATCCTATGGTTACAACGAAGAACCGATCGTTTCTTCTGACGTTATCGGCATGAAGTACGGTTCTCTGTTCGATGCAACTCAGACCATGGTTTCCAAGATTGCTGATGATCTGTATGAAGTACAGGTTGTTTCCTGGTACGACAACGAAAACAGCTACACCAGCCAGATGGTTCGTACAATTAAGTACTTTGCTGAATTGGCATAAGTGCCGTATGGCATCCATGCCGTTCTAAGAACGAAAAGAGCGGGTCTGTCCGATTTTTGGACAGGCTCGCTTTTTATCGCATCTAGAACTATGGAAAACCAGAAATTTTCCGGCTGAACTTTTCATTTTTTTGCAAAAATCATGTTTTGCATTCGTTTTTATCGTTTTTTTCAGAAAAACGTTTCCTTTTACATGATTTTTTCAAGAAATCCAGAATTTTTAACGGGAAACTTTCAAAAATCTATTGACATTATTGAGAACATGTGCTATTATAAAAGCAGACCAGAGCGGAACGAAAAAACTGGAAAAAATCACTCTTTTGAGTGGCAAAATCCGTGTCATTTTTTTCTTTCGCTGCGGAGCAATTGCAATCAATAGAATTGCTGAAATATTGCAAAGGAGAGATTCAAATCATGGCAGAAACAATGCAGAAGGAATGGGAAGGCTTCGTCGGCGGAGCATGGACTTCCAACGTAAATGTACGGGACTTCATTCAGAAGAACTACACACCGTATGAAGGCGACGAAAGCTTTCTGGCTGGCCCGACTGCTACAACAACCGAACTGTGGAACGAGGTTCTGAACCTGTTCCAGAAAGAACGGGAAAATGGCGGCGTGCTGGACATGGATACAAAGATTGTATCTACTGTAAATTCTCACGAAGCAGGCTATTTGGATAAGGACAAGGAAACCATCGTAGGCTTCCAGACTGACAAGCCGCTGAAGCGTTCTTTGCAGCCGTTCGGTGGTATCCGTATGGCAGAAGAAGCTTGCAAGGCTTATGGCTATGAAGTAGATCCGGAAATCAGCTACATCTTTAAGCATTACCGGAAGACTCATAACGAAGGCGTATTCGATGTTTACACACCGGAAATGCGTTCTGCAAGACACAATGCAATCATCACCGGTCTGCCGGATGCTTACGGTCGTGGTCGTATCATCGGCGACTATCGTAGAGTTGCACTGTATGGTGTTGACAAGCTGATCGAAGACAAGGAACATCAGAAGGCAATTACTTGCGGTACTATGACAGAAGAAGTCATCCGTCTGAGAGAAGAACTCGCAGAACAGGTAAAGGCTCTGAAGGCTCTGAAGGCTATGGCTCAGCGGTATGGATTCGATATTTCCAAGCCGGCTACCAACGCTCAGGAAGCAATTCAGTGGCTGTACTTCGGTTATCTGGGTGCTGTTAAGGATCAGAACGGTGCTGCAATGAGCCTTGGCCGTACTTCTACTTTCATTGATATTTATATTGAAAGAGATATGAAGAAGGGCATCCTGACAGAAGAACAGGCTCAGGAATTTATCGACCACTTCATCATGAAGCTGCGTATGGTGAAGTTCGCAAGAACACCGGAATACAATGCACTGTTCTCCGGCGACCCGCAGTGGGTTACCGAATCCATCGGCGGTATGGGCATTGACGGCAGAACCATGGTTACAAAGACCAGCTTCCGTTACCTGCACACTCTGGAAAACCTGGGCACTGCTCCAGAACCGAACCTGACCGTTCTGTGGTCGAAGCGTCTGCCGACTCCGTTCAAGAGATACTGTGCAAAGCTCTCCATCAACACTTCTTCGTTCCAGTATGAAAACGATGACCTGATGAGAGTCACCCACGGCGATGACTATGCAATCGCTTGCTGCGTATCTTCCATGAGAGTTGGTAAGGACATGCAGTTCTTCGGTGCAAGAGCAAACCTCGCAAAGTGCCTGCTGTATGCAATCAATGGCGGTAAGGACGAAAGAATTGATGCAAAGACTGGCAAGCACAATCAGGTAGGTCCGAAGTATAGACCGGTTGAAGGCGATTACCTCGATTATGATGATGTAATGGATAAGTATGAAGATATGATGCGTTGGTTGGCAAACCTGTATGTTAACACGCTGAACTGCATCCACTACATGCACGATAAGTACAGCTACGAAGCTCTCCAGATGGCTCTGCATGACAGAGATGTAAAGCGTTACTTCGCAACTGGTATTGCTGGTATGTCTGTTGTTGCAGACTCCCTGTCCGCAATCAAGTATGCAAAGGTTAAGTGCATCCGTGACGAATTCGGCGTTGTAACCGACTTCGAAGTAGAAGGCGACTTCCCGAAGTATGGTAACAACGATGACAGAGTTGACAGCATCGCTGTTGAAATTCTGGACAAGTTCATGGATATGATTCGCAGCAACTATTGCTACCGGAACGGTGTACCGACCACTTCTATCCTGACCATTACTTCTAACGTTGTATATGGTAAGAAGACTGGTAACACACCGGACGGCAGAAAGAAGGGTCAGCCGCTGGCTCCTGGTGCAAACCCGATGCACGGTCGTGATACTCACGGTGCAGCTGCATCTATGGCATCTGTTGCAAAGCTGCCGTGGACAAATGCACAGGATGGTATTTCCAATACCTTTACCATTATCCCGGCTGCTCTGGGTAAGGATTCTCAGGTATTTGCTGGCGATATTGATATTGCTTCCATCAGAGAAAGCATTGAAAAGTAAGCTGTCATACCAGCTTGTCCGATAATTGATGAAGGAGGCGATTCCTATGAAACAGCAACCCAATCCGACCGATGCGGAACAGACTGATGCACTGGTTGACATGATTGAACAGCTGATGGAAAACGGCAGCGGTCATCTTGTAGTTTCTGAACAGGATTCTCAGGAGGGCTTGCGGGTGGATACCTACCGCAGCATGGATTGTGCAATCGGCAATCAGGCTTGTTGTCAGCCAACAGAATTGATGGACGAAGACGAATGATCCACGAAAATGGGTGGATGCGTTTGGTATGAATTTTTTAGGAGGAAATGCATCATGGCAAATGAAAAGCAAATTGATAATCTGGTAGAACTGCTGGACGGCTATGCTGAAAAAGGCGGTCACCACCTGAACGTAAACGTACTGAACAGAGAAACTCTGCTGGACGCTCAGCAGCATCCGGAAAAGTATCCGCAGCTGACCATCCGTGTAAGCGGCTATGCAGTAAACTTCATCAAGCTGACCAAGGAACAGCAGGATGATGTTATCTCCAGAACGTTCCACGCTGCTCTCTAATTGAGATCGACGGCGGAATAATCCGTAAGAAAAAGTGGGGGACGCACGTTTTTCGTGCGTCCTCTTTTTTCATAGGTTCATAAATATAAGAAAATTGGAAATCCTATTCAAAAAGATAAAAAGGAGGCGGAAAAAATGGAAGGTTATATTCATTCTACAGAAAGTTACGGGACTGTCGATGGTCCCGGCACACGGTTTGTCATCTTTTTTCAGGGCTGTCCGATGCGATGTCAATATTGCCACAATCCGGACACCTGGACGTACAACATCAATGAAAAACGAACGGTGGAATCCCTGCTGCATGACTATGACGGGCTGAAAGAATTTTACCACGATGGCGGCATTACCGCAACGGGCGGCGAACCGCTGGTGCAGATGGAATTTTTAACAGAATTGTTCACGAAGGCAAAAGAACGAAACATCAATACCTGTTTGGACACCTCCGGAATCTTGTTCCGGCAGGAGAAACGAGAGGCGTTTGACAAGCTGATGGCGGTAACCGATTTGGTCATGTTGGACATCAAGCACATTGATGATACCGAACACCGGAAGCTGACTGGGCAGAGCAATGTTCACATTCTGGAATTTGCACAGTATCTGAAAGAGAAAAATATTCCGGTCTGGATTCGGCACGTTGTCGTTCCGGGCATCACGCTGCAAGAAAAATACTTGCGGCAGCTCGGGGCTTATCTGGCAGGGCTGGACAACCTGAAAGCCTTGGATGTGCTCCCGTATCACACTATGGGCGAAGTGAAATATGAAAACTTGGGAATCCCGTATCCGCTGAAAGGCGTAGAACCTGCAACGACCGAACAAGCAATTTGGGCAAGAAATACCATATTGGATGCTCTGAAAGAACAACTCCGGAAAGAAAAGTTCGGCGAATAATCCAAAGGGAACGGCAGCAAATTCGTTGCCGTTTCTTTTTTCAACGAATCACAGCAAGGATCTTCCCACCGCTACAGGTGGTGAGAGAAATTGCAAATCAGAACGTGAACGTCTGTGGCGGGCAGAGAAAAATCGGTATCCCCCACTGACACGAGGCAAACCACAGTCAGCCCTCTGCTGACATGTCAGGCTCTGTGAAATGACCGACTGTGGATTGAAATAATGAAAAAAACCGAAAATCTTGCTATTCCATATGGAAATCATTGTGAAAACTACACAATTTTACAATGCCGAAATTGGTTGGTTTCCATAGAAATTTTGAAACAAACGAAAAAATAATTGCAATTTTTCATGCCGTATGCTACAATAGAAACTGGCATATTTCTATGTTTTATTTCACTTTTTAAATCTTAAGAGAAGGGGTCGTTTATGAGTAAAAACAAATTCTCAAAGCGGTTAGCTGCATCTTTGATTGCAGCAGCCACCATCGGGTCAAGCGGCGTGCTGAGCAGCTTAACCTACCTGCCGGCAAGTGCGGCAGACACAGACAACTATGCAAAGTTGTTGCAGTATTCCATGTATTTCTATGATGCGAATATGTGCGGTGATGAAGTAGCTTCTGAATCAGCGTTGGATTGGCGTGGCAATTGTCACACAGACGATGCTGTAACGGGCGGTTTCCATGATGCAGGTGACCACGTGAAGTTCGGTTTGCCAGCAGGCTATTCCGCAGCAACACTGGGTTGGAGCTACTACGAATTCAAGGATTCTTATGATTCTTTGGGTCAGACTGCACATCTGCAGAAATTGACAGATTATTTCTGCGATTATTTTAAGGACTGCACCACTTTAAGCGGTGACACTGTTACCAATTTCATTTATCAGATTGGCGACGGCAATGCAGACCATGCTGTTTGGTGTGCTCCGGAAGTACAGGATTCTTCCTCTCGTAAGGTATACCAAACTTCCGCTGGAGCAAGCGACATTGCTGCTTCTTATGCAGCAGCATTGGCTGTAAACTATCTGAACTTTGGCAATGCAGAAGACCTGAAGTATGCAAAGGCATTGTATAAGTTTTCTACGCAGTATAATCAGAAAGCAACAGATGGAACAAATGAATTCTATAATTCTTGGGATTATTACGACAAGCAGGCATTTGCTGCTGCATTCTTGTATTTGGCAACAGATGATGATTCCTATAAGTCATTCTTAAACGAATTTATGAATGCAGATAAGGCGGGTGCATCTGGACAGGCTGGTTGTAAATGGGGCGTTTATTCACCTTTGAGCTGGAACAATGTTAGCTTGGGTGCAGCAATTTTACAATCTGAAATTACTGGCCAATCTGCTGACTGGGAAAAGGTTAAGAAATATATTGATCAGAAGGCAACCAGCGAAAGCCAGTACTATTTTGAAGATGCTTGGGGCAGCTGCCGATACAATACCGCTGTTCAGTTCTGTGCATTAGTTGCAAGTAAGCACAACAGCGGCATGGATTATAGCAGCTGGAGCAAGGCACAGATGAATATGATTCTGGGTGACAATTCTGCGAATACTTGCATGGTTGTTGGATTCAGCAACAATTCTGCAAAGTATCCGCACCACAGAGCTGCTTCTGGCTATACAAACAATGACGAAATGAAAAAGGGCAAGCCGGGTTATAGTGCAAACGGTCATGTACTAGTTGGTGCACTGGTTGGTGGCCCAACTTCTTCGGATTTCTCTTCTTATGTTGATGATGTTAGCGATTATAAAGCAAATGAAGTTGCACTGGACTACAATGCAGGTTTGGTTGGTGCAGCAGCTGGCTTGTACGACAAATACAAGACAGGCTCTCTGGAATCCAGCATTCCGGGCGTTGGTGCAACACCGACAACCACTGCTACAACCACTGCAACAACTGGCAAGACCACAACCACTGCAGCTGTTACCACAACAAAGGCAGCAGAAACCACCAAGGCTCCGACAACAGTAGCACAGGGCGATGGCTGCTATACAAAGAAGGTAAATCAGGACGTTGTTTATAAGGATCTGCCGGCAACTGACAAGATGCTGGGCTGGACTTATGAAGAACTGGGCGTAAAGGCTGGCGAAAAGGTTCAGAAGGTTGAAATCGACATCTCTACAACTGCTGATAAGATCGGCAAGTGGCAGGGTGCATTCGGTTCTTCTACCACTGTTGATCCGGGTTACTGGACACAGACCGAAGATATGCAGCAGGTCATCGATGGCGATTCCGGTACACTGGTATGGAACGTTGACAGTGCAACCTCTGACATCATTCAGACGCAGTACGGCGGTCAGGTAAAGGTTGGCTTCTGGTGGATTGACTGCAACGAATTTACCATTGATGAAGTTCGTGTTTACACCGACAAGTCTTCTTCTAATCCGACTACTACCGCAGCAGTTACCACAACCAAGCAGAATCCGACCACGACTGCTTCTCAGAGCACAGGCAATGGCCCTTATGAGATCAAGCCAGGTCAGGATGTTGTCTATAAGGATCTCCCGGCAACTGATAGAATGCTGGGCTGGACTTATGAAGAACTGGGCGTAAAGGCTGGCGAAAAGGTTCAGAAGGTTGAAATCGACATCTCTACTACCGCTGACAAGATTGGCAAGTGGCAGGGTGCATTTGGTTCTTCTACAACCGTTGATCCGGATTACTGGACACAGACCGATGATATGCAGCAGGTTATCGACGGCGATTCCGGTACACTGGTATGGAATGTTGACAGTGCAACATCTGACATCATCCAGACCCAGTACGGCGGTCAGGTAAAGGTTGGCTTCTGGTGGATCGACTGCAACGAATTTACCATTGATGCAGTTCGTGTTTACACCGACAAGACTTCCTCGAATCCGACCACTACTGCAGCTGTTACAACTGCAACCACAAAGGCAACTACAACCACAACAAAGGCTGCTACAACCACTGCAGCTCCGACCACAACTGTTACAACAGCTGGTGGCGACGACAAGCCGTTGTTTA
>CABQIF010000097.1 GCA_902464115.1 uncultured Ruminococcus sp.
TCGCCAACATTTTTGAAAAATTGTTGGATCAAAAAACTTTTATTTGCCTGCGGCTTGTTGCTTACAGTCCATCTATCCGCAAATAAACCAAAACAGGAGGAATTTCTCATGACACCAGAAAAAATTGCAAGAATCAATGAACTTGCAAAAAAACAAAAAGCCGGTACATTAACCGATGCCGAAAAAGAAGAACAGGTTGCTCTGCGGTTGGAGTATCGTCAGAGCGTTGTCGGTAATCTCAGACAACAGCTAAACAACGTGGAATTTGTAAAGCCGGACGGCAAAAAGACCAAACCTGTCCACAGCAAAAAGAAAAAATAATCCCCCCTTGACGAAAAAAATTTTTATATGGTATAATGGTCACGAAGAAAGCAGATTACTCGCTTTCTTCGTGATTCTTTTTATAGAGTCTGTAAAAAGAATCGCATAAAATCGGTCGAAAAACAACCGTTGAAAAAGGCGAAATGTTATTAAAAATGATGATGAAAAGAATATGCGTTTTTAATGATGTTCTATGCCCTTTTCACCTTTAAAATCATAACCGGTTCACTTATAGCATATTGTAAATGAACTTACTGATTTTAAAAACGGGAAAGTGCAAAGATCCAAACGAGATTTCTTTTGTAAAAAGGAAAGGGAGGACTTTTGCCATGTTATTAAGACCAGATTTTACATTTTACCTAAAAGGCATTTGTGTGCGGCGATATGATTTGACGCAGCATAATCCCAATGCCATTCCAATGCCGACCGCTATCATGGACAGAGGTTCCATTGTTGGCATTACCATTCACAACACGAACCGCAAACCACCGCTTTACAGCATGGGAACAGCGGAGCAGTGCGTCTGGAAAACGATGCATCAAGAACTAAAAGATGTGCGGGTACACTTCTATGTGGACGAATACGGGGCGTGGCAAACGTTGCCGTTACAGCTCGCAGGCTGGCACGCTACAGATGGGGCAGGGAACGGAAATCGCCGTACTATTGCCATTGAATGTGCGATGTCGCCGAACAATACCATAGAAGACCGGCTTTCTGAGAACAATTGTGCCAAGCTTGCTGCTTGCCTGTTGATTTGGATGAACCTGCCAAAGGCAGCCTTGTTCACCCATACCTATTGGCTGAATTGCAGAGATGGCGTGATTGGCAGTCGGGAAGCGTTGAATACCCGTCCACATCCCTATAAGATGTGCCCGTCCTATATCTTGCCTCATTGGGATATATTTGAGGAACGGGTTTGGGCGTACTATGACCAAATGCTTGCAACCATTGCGGCTGCATAATGAAGAATGAAACAGAAAACGGGAATGCCACTTTTGAGCGTTTCCGTTTTTCCATAGAATAAAAAATGGGAACTGTTTCACATGAAACAACAATTTTTTTGAAATGGGAGGTTGTCAAAGGATGCGTTGCACCATTACAGCTCCATGCAAGGCATAACGGATGATTGCATGGAGCATCTGCTCATTCCGTTTACCTTGCAAATCTGGATGTGATTGGAAACAGATAGAAGGAGCAAGGTATTTTATGAAATCATTTTATGAACTACGATTTTTTTTGATTCTTTGGCTGACACAGGCATTCTCCTCACTGGGGAGTGCCATGACGAATTTTGCACTGGTGTTGTGGCTCTATCAGGATAGCGGTTCTGCTCTGAAAACTGCCATGCTCACCGTGTGCTCTTATGCCCCCTATGTGCTTTTGAGTATCTTTGCTGGCGTGATCAGTGACCGCTGGAACAAGAAAGCTGTCATGCTGGTCTGCGATAGCGTTGCAGCAGCCGGCACATTGGTGATTGTGCTTTTATTAAATTTGCATCTGCTTGCTGTCTGGCATTTATATTTGCTGAATGCCTGCAATGGGCTGATGAATGCAGTGCAGTCGCCTGCCTCAGATGTTGCCACAACACTGCTTACACCGAAGAAATATTATCAGAAAACCAGCGGATTGCGTTCCTTTTCTAACTCGCTGGTTTCTATGCTGACCCCTGTCCTTGCAACGGCATTCTTTGCCTTTGGTGGGTTGAAAGCTGTGATTGCATTTGACCTCAGTACATTTGCAGTTGCCTTTCTGGTGCTGTTGCTGTGGATACCGATTCCGGAAGTTCCGCATACAACCGAGCAAACAGAATCCTGTTTGCAGGCTGCCAAGGCGGGGCTGGTCTATCTGCGGTCGAACCGAGGTGTTTTCTGGCTGATTTTGTTTCTATCCAGCATCAATTTGATTGCTTCTATGCATCAGGCAGCCCTTCCAGCAAGAATTCTGCCACAGCAGGGAGAAACCGCTCTGGGCATCGTGAACAGCTGTGTTGGATCTGCTACGCTGCTGGGCAGCTTGCTGGCAGTGTTTTGTCCGAAACCAAAAAATAGAGCCACTGCTATTTGTAATTGTCTGCTGGTTGCTATGAGTACGGAAAATTTTCTGCTGGCGTTCGGCAGAGATCCCGTTATTTGGTGTATCGGGTCAATATTCGGCTGGGGACTGATTCCTTTAATGCGTGCAAACTATGACGTTCTTTTCCGGAGCAGTGTGCCGAAAGAAATGCAGGGGCGTGTCTATGCCGTCCGCAACACGCTTCAATTTTTCACCATTCCAGTGGGGTATTTTCTAGGCGGCTTTCTGGTAGATGATGTTTTAGAACTGTGGATGGCATCCACACAGGCAGAATGGCTGCGGCAGTTGTTTGGAACAGGGCTGGGTTCTGGAGCAGCTGTATTGTTTGCAGGACTGGGCGTTGCCGGAGTTGCTGTATGCTTGATTTTTCGGAACAGTGCTTCGCTCCGAGCCTTAGATAGTGAATAAAAATAGACCGCTGCTGTAATGATTTTTTGATTGCAGCAGAGAAAAAAGAATGTTGAATCATCGAAAAAACCGCTTGTCTGCCTGAAAACAAGCGGTTTTTTTGTTGGATGGGTGGGAATGTTTCCCGTGAAACACTTTACTTTTTTGAAAAAATGTGGTATACTGCTTGTATGTGTAAATTCATATAGAAAGGAATGAATCTATGGGACTCGTTTATGCAATTGCCAACCAGAAAGGCGGCGTGGGAAAAACCACAACCGTAGTGAATCTGGCTGCTTATTTTGGGGCTCGTGGTAAGCGGGTTTTGTGCATTGATATTGACCCGCAGGGCAATACCACCACTGGCCTTGGCATTAAAAAACGGTCGCTGACCGCCTCTTCTTATCATGTATTAAATGGTTCGGCAAAAATTTCTGATGTGATTCAGCAGACGGAATATGAAAATGTTTCGATTGTTCCGGCAAGAGATGAGTTAGCAGGCTGTGAACTGGAACTGAGCCAGATGGAATATCGGGCAACCCGTTTGCGGATGCAGCTGTTGACTTGTAAAGCCGATTATGATTATATTTTCATTGACTGTCCGCCGGCATTGGGTCTGCTGACTCTGAACGGTTTGGCGGCAGCCGATGAGATCATTGTACCGATGACCGCAGAATTTTATGCGTTGGAGGGGCTTTCGCAGCTGATGACCACCATGAAAGCAGTGCGTGCAAATCTGAATCCATCGCTGAAAATTGCTGGGATTCTGTTTGTGATGTTTGACCCACGGCTGAATGTTTCCCGTCAGGTGGAAGAAGAAGTTGCGAAGTATTTTCCAAATCAGATTTTCCGGACGAAGATTCCGAGAAATGTACGGCTTTCGGAAGCACCGAGTTACGGGAAGCCCGTGATGTATTACGATAAAAACTCCAAGGGAGCGGAAGCGTATGCAGAACTGGGCATGGAATTGCTGGGAGAAACACCACCGCCAAAAGAGAAAAAGCGGTTTCAGCTGTTTCACCGCAAAAACAAAAATTAACGCAATTGTTTTCACGCCGTAGGCGAACTAAAAAGTTTTTTGGTGCAGCAATTTTTCAAAAATGCTGCCGAGGTGTGGGCGAGCAGCCCACATTTGCGAAGCAAATTGAATTTTGCAATCTGTTTTTCCTGCTGCAATTGCATTTTTTGAAACTTGCCAATTCGCTATTTAATTGTCTTTATGAAACAAGTTGCAAATTCAGACAAGGCAACGGGGCAATTGCAGCATGCTGGCAGGCAAAAGCAGGGGTGGAACCCCCTTTTGCCGGATGTTGCAGATTGTTTTTCCCGAAGAGCAGTTTTTCTGTACGGGATTCCTGTTGTAACTGTTCCATGGAACAGTTACAAGATACTTGTTTGTTGCTAAGGTTTCCCAAGGCGAGGCGGTCTTGTTCGCCCCGCCTCGAAAAGCAGTCGCTTTTCTCACCACCACCTCCGTGTGCCAGAAGCATGGCACGGGGATTTCGCTGCCTGCGGGCAGCGATCAGGGCTGCTCGCCCTGAACCTCGCCAACATTTTTGAAAAATTGTTGGATCAAAAAACTTTTTGTTCGCCTGCGGCTCATAATTAAAAACGTTTTATTGCACGGATTCTATGAATTCGTGCAATTTTTTGTTTACGATGAAATCCGCTGCATCCAGACTGCCGTTTCACAGTTTCCAAATCGGTTATAACGATTCAATCCATATAGGCATTCTGGGTCACGGGTAATCATGTTCCCCTGTTCCCGACAATTCAACGTCATTTGAATGCCCAGTTCCCGCAAAACCGGATTGCTCTCCGAGCAGAGAAAGCCATAAGGATAGGCAAACACCACAGGCTCGATCTGTAATTCCTCCTGAAAACGGGTTTGCAGCAATCCCAAATCGGAAAGCAAGGTGTTATGATACTGCTCTTCTGGTTCGTTCTCCTGAATCCGGCAACCGCAGCGGTCTGTATGGTTGTGCATTTGATAGGTATGGCTGCCGAGTTCGATTCGCCCAGAATCCAACAAGGCTTGTAAATCCTCCCACGTCAGATAGGAATAGGAATCTTCATGCGGAGATTCCGGAGCGAGTTCATCTGTAAACTGCCCGACCACTGAAACAATTGCACACATATCATACTGTTCGAGTAGGGGCAGAGCAAGGCTGTAATTGTTATAGAATCCATCGTCAAAGGTCAGCAGAATCGGCTGTTCCGGCAAATCTCCTGTGCCGTTGACATAGCGAATCAATTCCGCAGCAGAAACGCTTGTATATCCAGCATCTTTTAAATAGGATAAATCGGCTGCAAATGTTTCTGGTCGAATCCGATAATCGCTCTCTGTGCCAGGAGCAATGCTATGATACATCAGAACGGGCAGAGAAACGGGTGTTTCTGCATGAACGGTTTGCGGACAGCCCTTTGTGAGCAAAAATGCAAGCAGAATCAAACAGCCGTCCAGAATCAAGAACCAGATGCCTTTGTGAGAACGATGCATACGCAGAGCCTCCTTAGCGGATATTCTGTTTATCTTTATGCAGCGATTGGCTGGAATATACGGGAAAAGCAGAGAAATGACGGAATCCGTTCCCGTCATATTTTTACAGACTGCTGCATAAAATAGTGCAAAATGGGTATCATCATGAGGTGATGGCATGAGAAGAAAACGCAGACACAGAAGAAAAAAACGGATTTGGGGTGTAGCAGTTTGCCTGCTGGGAATTCTTTGCAGTGTACCAGCTTGGCATGTTTCCGCTGACCCCCAGAAAGAACCAGAATCGCAGACCGATACCGCCGATACTGCCTTGCAGAATGTTCGGAGTGAAGGGTGTGTACCGCTGCCGGTCTGGAATCCCTTGCAGGAGAAAGCAGAGCAAATCACCATGCAGGCAGCAGAAACCCAGCTGGCAGACAGTGGGCAAGTGGAACATCCGAGTGTAGATGCCAACGTTGTCCCATATCCGACCAGCTGGAATATTCAGGAAACGTGTGATGTGATTCGTACCACCTATGAAGATTATACGGGAGATGCCTTTTTTACCTTGCCGAATGGAGGCATGGTAAAAAATAAGACCGACCATTCCAATGCAGAGTTGCTTGCAGAAAGCGAACTACCGCCAGCATTTCGGATTGCAGTCAACGACCAGCCGCAGGTTTTAATCATGCATACGCATACAACAGAAACCTATGAACCGGAAGTGCGGGAACATTACGACCCGCAATTTAGCTATCGAACAACCGATTGCAGCAAAAATGTGGTGGCGGTCGGTGATGCGATTACCGCAGAGTTACAGGCTGCCGGAATTGGCGTGATTCACAGCGATGCCGTGCATGATTATCCCTCTTATAATGGAGCATATGACCGCAGTGCAGAAACAGTTCGGGGCATTTTGGCAGAATATCCGAGCATTAAAGTGGTCTTGGACATCCATCGGGATGCGATTTGCAGCGATACGACTTTGAGTCAGCCGATTGTCACCATAGACGGAAAAGAAGCTGCCCAGATTATGATTATTTCGGGCTGTGACGATGGAACGATGAATATGCCGAATTATCTGATGAACTTTCGGTTTGCCTGCCGTTTACAATCACAGATGGAGCAGCAGTACCCCAATTTTACCCGTCCGATTTTGTTTGACTATCGGCATTATAATCAGGATTTGACAACGGGCAGCCTGCTGATTGAGGTTGGCTCTCATGGAAACACGGTCGAACAAGCTGTATATTCCGGGCATTTGATTGGAAAATCCCTGGCAGAAGTGCTACTAAGTTTGAAATAATCGGCTCACAGGAATCAGAAAGGAGCAGAGAATTTGAAAAGGCAAACAAAAAAATGGCACCGTCTATTCCAGTACGGTGCACTCTACTTGTTATTACAATTCTTTTTGCTGGCATATTTGCAGGTTGCCTGTCAGTCAGAAAACGCCTTGCAGCGAGAGCCGGGCGTTCGGGTGGCGATTACCGAGCAGAACACCGAAGCTTTGCAAGTATCGCTCTTGCAAAACACTTATACCATTCCCACACAAATACAGGAGACAACGCTGCCTGTTCCAGTTTTTGCAACAGAGGATGGCTGCCTGTTGTATCTGTTCTGGGAGTTGTTGCAATCAAGCGAAATTTGAAAGATAGAAGAAATGCACCGCCTATTTCAGTACGGTGCACATTGTTTGTTGCTGGTATATTTGCGGTTGCCTGTCAGTCAGAAAATACCTTGCAGCAATTACTGAGCAGAACACGGATTGCATCCCCATATAAATACAGGAAACGCTACTCGTTCCGGTTTTTGCACCGGAGGATGGCTGTCTGCTGTATCTGTTCTGGGAACTGCTGCAATCAGGCAAAATTTGAATATGCTGGCAGGGAATCTTCTAACGGCTGAATCGACTTTGCATATGTATGATAAAAGTGGTTCAGTTCGCCCCGATAGATGAGATGGGCATCTGAAATATACCGCAAGTCGTCCGGCGTGTGCAGGGAAAGCGGCTTGTTCAGTCGGACACCAGACTGTGCAAGCAGGGTTGCCACGAACTGGGAACAGTGCAGCTTGTGTTTTCTCGACCAGCGAATCCGCAGGAAAGTTGTGCCGAGCCCCAACACATTGTAAGAAAACATCGAGCGATGATTTTTGAAGTATGCGAGGTTTTGTTCAAATTCCTGCTTTTTCTCTTTGGTTACGGGAATTGCATAGATTTCGCAGGGGATGACCAAAAATCGCCCTAACGTGCCCTCGCCGACAATCTCCTGATTGAATCCGGCAGGCAATGGAAAATGAATGTGGTTTCTGCAAAAGCTATACATTTCTTCCAGTGTCAAATCCAATGCTACCGAGGCATGGTTGTAAGGCTTTCTGGTAAAAAATTGTAGTACTTTTGCGACGGATGTTCCGGTTTGCATCAGCAGAACGAAGATGTGATCCTGCATTTCTCTCACTCCTAAAAAATTGTTTACAAAATATCCGATATTATTATAGCACAATCCCTTGACAAATGCAAGAGGGTGTGCTATAATATAAAAGGTTCGTGAGATGAATGTAAAATATGCGCCTGTAGCTCAGCTGGATAGAGTGTCAGACTCCGACTCTGAAGGTCGTGCGTTCGAATCGCATCAGGCGTACCAATACACATCTTGCGTCCCTCCCCATGAGGGATGTCAAAAAGAAATAGGGGTATAGCTCAGCAGGTAGAGCAGCGGTCTCCAAAACCGCGTGTCCCGAGTTCGATTCTTGGTGCCC
>CABQIF010000098.1 GCA_902464115.1 uncultured Ruminococcus sp.
CGAGCAGCCCACATTTGCGGAGCAAATGAAACTGTGCAATGAGAGAAAACAAAAATCAAAGAGAGAATCGCAAAGAATTGCAGCTTCTCAAGTGCAAGCAATGGATTTCCGGATATTTTCAGGAATAGCCTTGATTTTTTCTCATGAAAATGCTATAATAGTAAATTATACATGAGAGCCGAAACGACTGCACGACAGGGCACTTTTCGGCAAATGGACAGCAGCAGTGAAAATTGCAGTTGTGATTTTATGCAGAAATGAGGGCATTCAATTCATGAAGAGTATGACTGGCTTTGGAAGAGGACAGTTCACGGCGGATGGAGTCGATATTCTGGCAGAAGTTCGTTCTGTCAATCATCGGTTCTTAGAGTGTACCGTCCGACTGCCAAGAGCGTACAGTTTTTTGGAAGAACCCATCAAGAAAGCCGTTCAGCAGGTCGCTGCACGGGGAAAAGTAGAAGTCAACCTGACGATGCAGCTGCCGGAATCGGCAACCAATACCGTGGCGGTGAATGTAGAACTGGCAAACGCTTATTGTCAGGCATTGCAGGCAGCCAACGAAACCTTGCAATTACAGGACGACTTGACACTTTCCACCCTGCTGCGTCTACCGGATGTCTGCACGGTACAGAAACAGCCAATGCAGGAAGAAGAAATCTGGAGCGATACCAAAATCGCTTTGGAACAGGCGTTGCAGCAGTTTGTAGCAATGCGGGAAACTGAGGGCGAAAAGCTGCGGCAGGATGTGTTATCTCGCTTGCAGACCATCACCCAGCATTTGACAGTCGTTGAAGCAGAAGCTCCAACGATGCAGCAGAATTATTATGACCGGCTCTATCAGAAGTTGCAAACGCTGCTGGAAGACCAGTCGATTGATGCCCAGCGTTTGGTGACGGAAGCAGCTGTTTTTTCCGAAAAGGTTGCCATTGATGAAGAAACCGTTCGGCTGCGGAGTCATTTGCAGCAGTGTGCCGATTTGCTGGAGGCAAAAGAATCAGTCGGCAGAAAGCTGGACTTCTTAGTACAGGAGATGAACCGAGAAGTCAATACCATTGGCTCGAAAGCACAAAATCTGTCGATCACACAGTTGGTTGTAGAGATGAAATCTGAAATCGAAAAGATTCGGGAACAGATTCAAAATATTGAATGATCAGAAAGGGTGATTTTATGCAGAAAGGGCTATTGTTGGTCGTTTCTGGCCCATCCGGATGCGGAAAGGGAACGGTTCTGAAAGAAGTCATGCAGCAGCAGGACTTGTATTATTCCGTTTCCCTGACAACTCGTGCACCAAGACCGGGCGAGGTCGACGGTGTGCAGTATCATTTTGTTTCCAAGGAACAATTTGAAACCATGATCGCACAGGATGAAGTGCTGGAACATGCAGAATTCTGCGGAAACTATTACGGAACGCCACGGGATGCGGTCGAAGCCATGCGGAACGAGGGAAAAAATGTCATTCTGGAAATTGAAGTACAGGGTGCTCAGCAGGTAATGCAGAAGTGTCCGGATGCCGTTTCGATTTTCATTGCACCGCCAAGCATGACCGAGTTGGAAAAACGGCTGCGTGGTCGGGGCACAGAAGCAGAGGATGTCATTCAGAAACGGCTTGCAACGGCAAGCGGTGAATTGAAAGATGCACCAAACTACAAATATTTGGTTGTCAACGACCAAGTAGAAACCGCTGCACAGGAAATCTTGACGATTTTGGCAGCAGAACAAATCCATCAAATCAATAAAGAAGAAAAAGTGAAAGAGGTATTAGAATCATGAGTATGTTAAGACCATCCTTAAATCAGTTAATGACCAAGAACGAAAGCTGCTATTCTGTTGTTGTCGGCATTGCCAAGCGGGCAAGAGAAATTGCCGATGAACTGTATGATCAGAAGAAGGAACTGAAAGAAAAGCCGGTACAGACTGCCGTTGATGAACTGGCAGCCGGAAAGTATCGCATCATCGAAAGCGAGGAACTGAATCATAACAACTAATGCAGCTTC
The DNA here is from genome assembly GCA_902464115.1 of uncultured Ruminococcus sp. Lineage (GTDB taxonomy): Bacteria > Bacillota > Clostridia > Oscillospirales > Ruminococcaceae > Ruminococcus_C. The sequence continues at coordinate 1,995 of CABQIF010000098.1, forward strand.
AGCGTCGGCTTTTTTTCTGGGGGTTGCCGTCTGGGATACAACGTATGCGTTTGACCGATTGTTTACCTATCGGGCAGATGTACCAGTTGCAGTGGGTTGTCGGGTGCTTGTTCCCTTTGGAAGAGGAAACCGAGAACGGGTTGGCATGGTGCTGGAATGCCAAGAGCCGCCAGCAGTAGAAACTGCTGTAAAGCCAGTGCTTGCCGTTTTGGATGCGTTGCCAGTGCTCCAGGCGGAACAATTGGATTTGGTGTTTTGGCTGCGAGAGATGACGTTCTGCACGTATTGTGATGCCATTCGTACCATCTTGCCAGCTGGAATGCAGCTGCAAATCGTTCAGAAAACGGTTTTGGTACAGCCCAAGCCAAATGTACGGCTTTCTGATGAAGAAGAGCGGTATTATCAAATTCTGAACACGGCTCCAACGCCAGCAGCCTTTCAAAAACGTCTGCATCATCCCTTAGCAGCAAATTTGCTGGAAAAGGGATTGTTGCAGCAGGTTTCCGCTGCAAAATCTCGGGTACAGGAATCGAAAGTGAAACTGCTATCCCTTGCTGACCCTCTGCCAGAACGAAAGATGACGCCCAAGCAGCAAAGCTTAGTGAAGTTGTTGCAGGAGTGCGGAACGCTGCCGGAGAAAGAAGCCTGCCGCCGCTGTGGGATTACAAAAGCTGTGGTACAATCGGCAGAGAAAAACGGCTTGCTGGTATGTGAAATGCGTGTTGCAGAGCCGATTGCAGAGGATGTTCCTGTAACAGAATCGCTGGAACAAGTTGTTCTGACCGAGGAACAGGAATCCGTGATGGAGCAGGTGCTGCAAAAGGTATTGGCGGAAGAAACTGCTTATTTTCTGCTGCACGGCGTAACTGGCAGCGGAAAGACCCGTGTCTTTCAAAAGCTGATTGCAGAAACGCTCAGGCAGGGTAAACAGGCGATTCTGTTAGTGCCGGAAATTGCACTGACACCGCAGATTGTCGGGCAGTTTCAAAGTCTGTTCGGAAATGCAGTCGTTGTCATGCACAGTGCCCTGACCGACCGACAGCGACAAGATGCCTATCAGCGTATGCAGAATGGAACGGCAAAGATTGCAATTGGTACACGCAGTGCGGTGTTTGCTCCCGTGCAGAATCTGGGCATTTTGATTGTCGATGAAGAGGGCGAACGGACGTATAAATCCGAAAACGCTCCTCGCTATCATGCGGTTGCAGTTGCTCGGAAACGCTGTCAGACCCATCACTGTCCGCTGCTGCTGGCATCTGCAACGCCATCCATTGAAAGCTACTATTATGCTAAAAAAGGCATTTATACGCTGTTGGAACTGAAAAAGCGGTATCGCAACATGCCACTGCCAGAAGTTACAGTTGTAGACATGAACCGGGAACGGCAACTGGGCAATGGAACACCATTTAGCAATACACTGCTGGATGCGATGCAGGAAACGCTTTCGCATGGCAAACAAGTGTTGCTACTGCTGAATCGGCGTGGCTATCATACGATGATTAGCTGCTGCTCTTGTAATGAGCCAATTTACTGCCCCAATTGCAGCGTACCGATGACGTATCACAAAGTCAGCGACCAGCTGATGTGTCACTACTGTGGACATATGCAGCCAATGCCGGAAACCTGTCCGCATTGTGGTGGCAAACAGTTCCGAAGAATGGGCTTTGGTACGCAGCAGATGGAAGAACAGCTGCAATTGCTGTTTCCGAAAGCAAGGGTGCTCCGCATGGATGCGGACACAACTGGCTCTCGATATGCCTATGAGGAAAAGTTTGCAGCATTCCGGAATAAGAAATATGAAATTATGGTTGGTACGCAGATGATTGGAAAGGGACTGGATTTTCCAGATGTCACGCTGGTGGGTGTGCTTTCTCTTGACCAGGCACTGTTTGCCGGCGATTTTCGCAGCTATGAGCGGACATTTTCCCTGATTACGCAGGTTGTCGGCAGAAGCGGACGGGGCGATACTGCCGGACGTGCGATTTTGCAGACGTTCTTGCCCAATCACTATGTCTTGCAGCTGGCAGCAAGGCAGAATTATCCGGTCTTTTATGAGCAGGAATATGCCATCCGGAAAACGATGCTGTTTCCGCCGTTTTGTGACCTGTGTATACTGGGCTTTGTCGGCGAAAAAGAAGAAATCGTTGCCGCTGCTGCTGCGGAGGCTGTCCAGCAGATTCAAGTCTATGTGAAAGAGCAGGCGTTTTCCTATCCGCTGTGGGTGCTTGGGGCAGTTCCCTGCCACTATGAACGGCTGAAAGGAAAATATCGGTATCGAGTTATTTTAAAATGCAAGAATACATCACCATATCGCACGCTGATTCGGGCTGTCTTAGAGGCAGTCACCGCACAGAAAGCATTTGCAAAGCTGTATCTGTATGCGGATATGAATGGCGATATTGGCGTATAATAGATAGAAGGAGAACAAGATTTTATGGCAATTCGTAGAATCCGAAAAGAGGGTGATCCGGTTTTACGCACCGTGTGTAAACCAGTAACACAATTTGACGAATCCCTGTGCCGTCTGCTGGACGATATGCAGGAAACCTTGCGAGATGCTGGCGGCGTTGGTCTGGCAGCACCGCAGGTTGGCATTCCAAAGCGGCTGTTTATTATGGATTTAGGTCTGCCGCAGATGATTGAAGCCATCAATCCGCAGATTCTCAAAGCGAGCGGAAAGCAGCACGTTGTAGAGGGCTGCCTTTCCTGTCCGGATACTTGGGGCTATGTTGACCGCCCGAAACGCTGCCGGATGCGGGCACAGAACCGCAAGGGCGAATGGTATGAAATGGCCTTTGCAGACCTGGGGGCACAGTGTGCCTGCCACGAAAATGACCACTTGGACGGGCATTTGTTCGTGGATATTGTAACCGAATTTGTAGAACCAGACGAAGAAGAGGAATGAGGATTCATGAAGATTGTATTTATGGGAACGCCGGATTTTGCCGTCCCTTGTTTACAGGCACTGCTGCAGCGGAATTATGACGTTGTTGGTGTCTTTACGCAGCCGGACAAGCCAAAAGGCAGAGGATACAAGATGATTCCGCCGCCGGTGAAAGCCGCTGCGGTAGAAGCAGGGCTGTCCGTGTATCAGCCGCTTTCCCTGCGAAAGGGAGAAGAAGCAGAACAGGCGATGCAGACCTTGCAGGAATTAAACCCAGATGTCATTGTGGTGGTTGCCTATGGGCAGATTCTGCCGAAAGCTGTCTTGGATTTGCCAAAGTACGGCTGTATCAATATTCATGGTTCGCTGCTGCCAGCTTATCGGGGTGCAGCACCGATGCAGATGTGTCTGCTGAACGGCGAAACAGAAACCGGAGTGACCTCCATGCAGATGGCAGAGGGCTTGGATACAGGCGATATGCTGGTAAAGGCAGCGTTGCCGATTGGAGCAGACGAAACATTTGCTTCTCTGCATGACCGCCTTGCAGAACTGGGAGCATCGGTGTTGCTGGAAACACTGGAAAAGCTGGAAGCTGGAACACTACAGCCAGAACCGCAGGACGATGCAAAATCTTCGTATGCAGGCAGAATTACAAAGGAAATGTCTGCCCTGCACTTTGAACAGCCAGCAAATACCCTGCACAATATCATTCGGGGCATTACTGGTTTTACAACACTCGATGGAAAGCGGCTGAAAGTCTATGCTTCTCACGTTGTCACTACTGCGATACCGGAAGAATTGCCGTGCGGAGCGGTTGCTGATGCAGAAAAGCTGATTGTAAAATGTGGCGATGGCTTGGGCTTGCAGCTGCTCGAAGTACAGCCAGAGGGCAAGAAGCGGATGAAAGCCGCTGATTTCCTGCGGGGAAAATCGATTCCTTATGGAACGGTTCTCGGCAAAGTAGAACAAAAATAATTTCAAAACGGTTTTACCGGAAAGGAGCAGAAGCGTATGGGATATGGTTTATTGCTCATTGGATTTCTGATCTGTGCGATTGCCTCTTGGAATGTCAATGCAACCTTCAAACGGTATCAGAGTGTCAGCAATCGGCGAGGAATGACAGCAGCAGAGGCTGCCCGTCAGATTTTAAACGAAAACGGATTGCAATTCATCCAGATTGAACGGGTCAGCGGCAGTCTGACTGACCACTACGACCCGAGAGCCAATGTCATCCGGCTTTCTGATTCTGTCTATGACTCCACATCTGTTGCAGCCATCGGCGTTGCAGCCCATGAATGCGGACATGCGGTACAACATGCGGTTGGATATACCCCGATTAAAATTCGGCAATCCATCATTCCGGTTACGCAGTTTGGCTCGTATGCATGGTATTTTGTATTGGTCTTGGGGCTGATTCTCAGTTCTCGACCGCTGGTTTATGGCGGTATTCTGCTGTTTTCTCTGATTGTGCTGTTTCAGTTTGTAACACTGCCTGTGGAATTTGATGCCAGCCATCGAGCACTCAAAACCTTGGATGCCTATCATATGCTGGATGATGACGAAATCGGCAGTGCCAGAAAGGTACTGACCGCAGCAGCAATGACGTATGTTGCTTCTCTGGTCAGCTCCATTTTGCAGCTGGTACGGCTGTTAGGCTTGGTAGATCGGAGAAAAGATTGATGCAGGGAAGAAAATTTGCAGTACAGTTATTAGACCAGACCGAGCAGGCAGGCAGCTACTCCAACCTGCTGTTGGATCATGCGTTGCATCAGGTCGAAATGGAGCAGAAAGAAAAAAATCTCTGTACCGTTTTATTTTACGGCGTGCTAACTCGCCGGATTACACTGGATGCGATTTTAAAGAAGTATAGCAAAAAGCCCGTTGCAAAATTAGACCCGACTGTGCGGAATATTTTGCATATAGGCTTGTATCAGCTGCTCTATCTGGATCACATCCCAGATCGTGCAGCAGTAGACGAAAGCGTAAAACTGACAAAACAGTGCCGGAAGGCAAGTGCAAGTGGATTTGTCAATGCCGTTTTGCGGTCATTTTTACGGGATGAAAAGCAGATTCCGCTGCCGAAACAGAAAAAACAGGCAATTTCCATTCAATATGCTGCACCGCTTTGGCTGGTAGACTTGCTCTTGAAACAGTATGGAGAAACAGAAACAATTGCGTTTCTGGAAAATGCCTTGCAGCCAGCTCCGCTGACCATTCGGCGGAATCCGCTGCTGGTGACGGAAGAACAGCTGCTGGAGGCATTTCAGGAACATCAGATTCAGAAACATCCGCTTGTTCCGGATGCCTATTTCTTAAAGGGCGGAAATCTCCGGAATCATCCGGCATTTCAAAAGGGCTGGTTTCATGTGCAGGATGCTGCCTCGCAGATTTGCTGTCGGGCAGTTGGAGCAAAGCCGGAAGAAACCGTATTGGATGTCTGTGCAGCTCCGGGCGGAAAAACCTGTACCATTGCAGAGTATATGCAGGGAACAGGGCAGATTTTAGCATTTGAATTGCAGCCGAAGCGAGTTCCGCTGATTACAAAGGCAGCAGAACGGCTGCATTTGTCCAATGTCACAGCTCAGCAGGGTGATGCAAGCGTATACAATTCGGCATTGCCGCAGGCTGACCGAGTATTGTGTGATGTGCCTTGTTCCGGTGTGGGCGTGATTCGGCGAAAGCCGGAGATTCGGTATAAAAATCCGGAGAGCTTTGCCGATTTGCCAGCCATTCAGGCGGCAATTTTGGAAACGGCATCCCGCTATGTGAAAGTGGGCGGAACACTGCTGTATTCTACCTGTACGATTCGACAGGAAGAAAACGCAGACGTGGTGACAGCGTTTTTGGCAAAACACAGCGAATTTGTACCGCAGCCGGTTCTGCCGGAATGGGGCGGAAAATGGGCGGAATCCATGGTGACCCTGCTGCCATCTGACTGTAACAGCGATGGGTTCTTCTTGGCAAAATTACAGCGTGTGCAGGAAGGGTGACCAGAATGGAACAACAAGACATACTTTCTATGAACTTGCTGGAATTACAGGCAGCCGTACAGGAATTGGGCGAGCCGAAATTTCGAGCAAAACAGATTTTTAACTGGCTGCACCAAAAACGGGTGACTGA
>CABQIF010000099.1 GCA_902464115.1 uncultured Ruminococcus sp.
AAAAATGCTGCCGAGGTGTGGGCGAGCAGCCCACATTTGCGGAGCAAATGAAACTGTACGAGAATCTGCAAGTAAAATCTAAGAGAGAATCGCAAAGAATCGTAATTGCCTTCAAAATCAGAAGGTTGTAATGAGATTACAAGGTCTCAGGGGCAATTGCGATTTCCAAGGCAAGCAAGAGATGTGCCCCAGCCTTGCCGAGCCGGATGCAAGTGGTTTTCCTAAGAACAGTTCTTGTATCATTTCGTATAAACCGTTCCCTCTACACAAAACATTCCTCCATCCTCTGAAAGCACCTTGCAATCTGATAGGTTTTGTGGTATAATAAAACAATTATATAGAAACGATTGCACCGAGAATCGGAAAGGAGGAAACCCACTTGAAAATTTCAACCAAAGGTCGCTATGCACTGCGGATGATGCTGGATCTTGCCATCCATCAAAACGAGGGATTTGTTTCGCTGAAAGACATTGCAGACCGGCAGGGCATTTCCAAGAAATATCTGGAACAGATTGTCCCGCTTTTAAACCGCACGGGTATGCTGCGAACAAATCGAGGCTATCAGGGTGGCTATCGGCTTGCAAAATCGCCGGATGCCTATACGGTCGGGGAGATTTTACGCCTGACAGAAGGCGACCTTGCCCCTGTTGCCTGTCTACAGGGCGATATCGTCAATTGTGAACGTGCCGACCATTGTATCACCCTGCCTGTCTGGAAAGGACTGTACCAAGTCATCAACGACTATCTCGACCATATCACCTTGCAGGATGTCTTGAACCAAGCACCAGAACAGGGCGGCGTGTTCTGTATCTAATCATTCATCCACCGAAAACCAAGAAAAACCGGCATTTTTTTGAAAAATGCCGGTTTTTTCTGACCAAAAGCAGAAAAAGAAAGCGATGTGCTGGTATGATTGTCTGAAATTGTGGGATGCTAATGTCATCTTGTCGGAAAAAACAGGGATTGTATGGGACAACATGGGCACAAAACTATTAAACCTGCATAACAATTTGTTAAAAATAGAAGTATTATTGTGCATTCCTACAAATTTTCCAAAACTGCTTGACAATTTACTGGAATCGTGATAAATTTATATTAGCACTCAGAGAGAATGAGTGCTAACACTTGAAAACAAAAGCTGCCAGCAAAGCAGAGAGAAAGGAGCGATCAGATTGGATGCCAGAAAGAAAAACGTGCTGCTTGCAGTTGTAGAAGCGTATATTCAAACAGGCGAGCCGGTCGGGTCGAAAATGATTTCTCAGCTGCCGCAAATTCATGTATCCGCCGCAACCGTGCGGAATGATATGGCGGTGTTGGAGGAGTTGGGCTATTTGGAACAGCCGCATACCTCCGCCGGCAGAGTCCCCACATACAGCGGATATCGGTTTTATATTGATGAGGTAGTAGAACAGGGTTCACTACCGGATGCCGAACGGAAGCGTTTGGATGAAATGCTGGGGGATGAATCCCAGCTGACCGAAGATTTATTGATTCAGAGTGCCACCACTGCACTTTCCGAAGTGACGAAATGTGCCACTGTGGTTTCTGATTTTGCACCGAAATATTCTGTTATTTCTAAGGTGGAAGTCATCCCGACCGGAAAACGGCTCTATGTCGTCCTGCTGATCACTTCAAACGGTACGATTAAAAATAAAGCTTGCCGATTGGAATTTGACTTGACCGAAGAAAATATGCAGTTCTTCCGGAACTTCATGGAGGAAAATTTGCAGGGTGTTTCCATTTCGGATTTGTCCGAAGAACGCATGGAACAAATGATTACCGCTGTGAGTGCCTATATGATGGCATTATCACCGCTGGTGCAGGGCGTTTGTGAGATGTCCCGAGATTTGCAGAAAAATAAGGTTTATGTCAGCGGAGAACAGAACCTGCTCTCCTGTCAGGACTTAAACCAAGCAGAAGTGGTGCAGTTTATTTCCCACAAAAATGAATTGCGTGGGCTGCTGGATGATTCGTTTAACGGCGTTAAAGTGGTCTTTGGCGAAGAGGGCGATCGGTTCGTCATCGGCAATTCCAGCATGATCGTTTCGAAGTACCAAAAGGGAGAACAAGCGGTCGGGTCGCTGGGCATCATTGGACCAATGCGACTGGATTATGCAAAGATTATTCCTTATATTGAATATTTTACTGAAAAGCTTTCGCATCTGATTTCCGAAGAGGATGACGAAGCGGACAACGAATAGGAGGGACGCTGAATGGAATTGAATACGGAAAAGAATCAACAGGCGGAAGCACAAGAAACCGCACAGGAAACCGCAAAAACGGCAGAAGCGACAGCAGAAGAAACCACCGCAACAGAATCTGCTGAACAGCCGGAAACCGCAGCAGCGGAAGCGGAATCTACAACGGAAGAAGATCAGCATATGAAGAAGAAGGAGCTGAAAGCAGCACTGGAAAAAGCCGAAGCAGCGTTGGCAGATCACAAAGATCAGCACCTGCGGCTGATGGCAGAATACCAGAATTACCGAAATCGTACAACCGAAGAAAAGAAAAAGATTTACGGCGATGCGAAAGCAGATTGCATTAAGTCACTGCTGACCGTCGTTGATACATTTGAACGTGCCATGGATGCAGCGTGCAGCGATGAAACCTATAAGAAGGGCATTGAAATGACGTTCAGCCAGCTGCAAAAGGCACTGGAACAGATGGGTGTCAAAGAAATTGCAGAAGTGGGTGTTGAATTTGACCCGAATCTGCACAACGCCATCAAGCAGATGGATGACACCGATTTTGAAGAAAACAAGGTTTGCCAGATTTACCAGAAGGGTTACCTGCTGGGAGATCGGCTGATTCGTCCGGCAATGGTTGCAGTTTCTGTATAGAAACCGGCTGCCGTGTGCAAAGCGGCAGAATCCACTACCGAGCAGCCGGAAGCAACCGCTTCCGGACAACACGCTGAATAAGCGTTTTTGATAAAGGTTCGCTGCGAAAGCAGTAAAAAACCATCATTTTAATTTGTAATGTTACTTCGTTCAGCAACCTGAACGAATGAGGAAAGGAAGATTTTATCATGGGAAAGATTATTGGTATTGACTTGGGTACAACAAACTCTTGCGTCGCTGTTATGGAAGGCGGCAACGCAGTCGTAATTCCGAACGCAGAAGGTGCAAGAACCACCCCGTCTGTTGTTGGTTTCACCAAGAACGGCGAACGTCTGGTTGGTCAGGTTGCAAAGCGGCAGGCAGTTGCCAATCCGGAACGCACCATTTCCTCCATCAAGCGTCACATGGGTTCTGATTACAAGGTAGAAATTGACGGCAAGAAGTACACGCCGCAGGAAATCTCCGCAATGATTCTGCAAAAGCTGAAAGCAGATGCAGAAGCTTATCTGGGTGCTCCAGTAACAGAAGCAGTTATCACTGTTCCGGCATACTTCACCGATGCACAGCGTCAGGCAACCAAGGATGCAGGACAGATTGCAGGCTTGACCGTAAAGAGAATCATCAACGAACCGACCGCAGCAGCACTTTCTTATGGTATCGATAAGGAAGACGACCAGAAGGTTATGGTTTATGACCTCGGCGGTGGTACGTTCGATGTATCCATCATCGAAATGGGCGATGGTGTTCAGCAGGTACTGGCGACCGCTGGTAACAACCACCTCGGCGGTGATGACTTTGACCAGAGAATTATTGACTGGATCGTTTCTGAATTTAAGAAGACCGAAGGCATTGACCTTTCTACCGATAAGATGGTCATGCAGCGTTTGAAGGAAGCAGCAGAAAAGGCAAAGATTGAATTGTCTGCAACCACTTCTTCCAACATCAACTTGCCGTTCATCACCGCAGATGCAACTGGCCCGAAGCATTTGGATATGACTTTGACCGTTGCAAAGTTCAACGAACTGACCAAGGATCTGGTTGATGCAACCATGGGGCCGGTAAAGCAGGCATTGTCTGATAGTGGTCTGAGCAGTTCTGAACTGAACAAGGTTCTGATGGTAGGTGGTTCTTCCAGAATCCCAGCTGTACAGGAAGCTGTTCGCCGGATGCTGGGCAAAGAACCGTTCAAGGGTATCAATCCGGATGAATGCGTTGCATTGGGTGCAGCATATCAGGGCGGTGTCCTCGGCGGCGATGTCAAGGATGGTCTGTTGCTGTTGGATGTAACCCCGTTGTCTTTGGGTCTGGAAACCATGGGCGGTGTTTGCACCAAGATCATTGAAAGAAATACCACCATCCCGACCAAGAAGAGCCAGATTTTCTCCACTGCTGCTGACAACCAGACAGCCGTAGACATCAACGTTCTGCAGGGCGAACGGGAATTTGCAAAGGATAATAAGCAGCTGGGTACGTTCCGTCTGGATGGTATCGCACCGGCTCGGCGTGGTGTTCCGCAGATTGAAGTAACCTTTGATATCGACGCAAACGGCATCGTGCACGTTTCCGCAAAGGATTTGGGTACCGGCAAGGAACAGAACATCACCATTACTTCTTCTACCAACATGTCCAAGGAAGACATCGACAAGGCGGTGAAGGAAGCAGAAGCTTATGCAGAAGAAGACAAGAAGCGGAAGGACGAGGTTGACACCAAGAACAACGCTGAAAACATGGTAATGCAGTGCGAAAGCACATTGGAAGAACTGGGCGACAAGGTTCCGGCTTCTGAAAAGGCTGACGTAGAGAGCAAGTGCAACGACCTGAAGGAAGCTCTGAAGGGAACCGATACTGCTCTGATTAAACAGAAGAGTGAAGATCTCCAGAAGGCTCTGTATGACCTGTCCTCCAAGCTGTATCAGCAGGCAGGCGGTGCACAGGGTAATCCGGATATGGGTGGTGCAGCAGCTGGTGGCAGCACTGACAACAGCAGCACAAACAATGGCGGCGATGATGATGTCATTGACGCAGATTATAAGGAAGTTTAATTTCACAGAAACGTGAAAAAACGAGCGGCATACGGGACGGATACACAACATTCGTCCCGCATGTTGTGTTTTTGGCGAAATTTAGAAATTGCAGATTTTGAATAGCAGATATATTTGAACTGGAGTATTCAGAATAGAATGGAAGGAGCTGGGGACGATGGCAGAAGAAAAACGGGATTATTACGAAGTGCTGGGATTGCAGAAGGGTGCTTCGGAAGAGGAAATCAAAAAAGCCTTTAAGACCATGGCGAGAAAGTACCATCCGGATCTCCATCCGGGGGATAAAGAAGCAGAAGCAAAGTTCAAGGAAGTCAACGAAGCGTATGGCGTTTTGTCCGATGCAGACAAACGGGCACGGTATGACCAGTTTGGGCATGCTGGCGTAGACCCGAACTTTGCCGGAGCTGGCGGCGGAGCAGGCGATTTCGGCGGCTTTGGCGACATGGGCGATATTTTCGAGAGCATTTTCGGTGGATTCGGCGGCTTTGGCGGCGGCGGTGGAAGAAGTGCCGCAGCAAATGCAAACGCACCAAGACGGGGCGGTGATATTCACAGCAATGTTCGGATCAGCTTTATGGAAGCTTGTCAGGGTGTAAAGAAAACCATCAGTTTTGCACATATGGACGCTTGCCCACAGTGTCACGGAACGGGTGCAGACAGCAACACGAAGAAGCAGGTTTGTCCGGAATGTAATGGCCGAGGCAGTGTCAAGACCAACCAGCGGACACCATTTGGTGTCATTTCGAGTACCCGTGTATGTAGCCGTTGCGGTGGACGGGGTGAAATCGTTACCAACCCGTGCAGCAAGTGTAAAGGCAGCGGACGGATTCGTTCGACTGCAAATCTGGAATTGAACATTCCGGCAGGTATCAATGACGGCGAAACCATCCGCATCAGCGGCAAGGGCGATGCTGGCTTGAACGGTGGTTCTGCTGGTGATGTTTATGTAACAGTAGAAATGATGTCCCATCCGTTGTTTGAACGGGAAGGCAGCGATATTTACTGTGACATTCCGATTACCTATGCACAGGCAGTTTTAGGTGCAGAAATCACCGTGCCGACCATTGACGGAGATGTAAAATACACCATTCCGGAGGGGACACAGAGCGGAACGAAATTCCGTCTGCGTGGCAAGGGTGTCAAGCTGTTGCGGCGGGATGCCCGTGGTGACCAGTATGTAACCGTAAATGTAGAAGTACCGAAGAAGCTTTCGAAGAAGCAGAAAGAATTGCTCCAAGATTTCGATAATTCTTTGGATGAAAAAAATCACAGCAAACGGGAAAACTTTTTTGACAAACTGAAACAGTTGCGTCGGAAATGAAGGAATCCGTTTTCGGGGAAAAAGAAACCGAAAACTTGAATACAGAATATCAAAAAACCGCCTGCCCAACCAGAACGAGTTGAGCAGGCGGTTTTTGTTTTTAGTGTTAGAAGAATAATCGCTTACAAGGCTACCTTTTCGCTCAGATAAGCTTCCAAATCTGCAATCGGAATCCGAACCTGTTCCATAGTATCCCGATTCCGAACGGTTACGCAGTTATCCTTTTCGAGGGTATCGAAGTCATAAGTGATGCAGAATGGTGTACCGATTTCATCCTGACGGCGATACCGCTTACCGATAGAACCTGTATCATCGAAGTCAATCATGAACTTCTTGGAAAGCTGTGCATAGACTTCCTGAGCCTTACCACTCAGCTTCTTCGACAGCGGCAGGATTGCAGCCTTATACGGAGCAAGTGCCGGATGGAAGTGCATCACAACACGGGTATCATTCTTTTCAGCGTCAACAACTTCTTCGTCATATGCTTCTGTTACGATGGACAGGAACAGACGTTCTACACCCAAAGACGGTTCAATGACATATGGAATATACTTGCGGTTTTCTTCTGGGTCGAAGTATTCCATGGACTTGCCACTGTGATTCATGTGCTGAGTCAGGTCGTAGTTGGTACGGTCTGCAACACCCCACAGTTCGCCCCAACCAAATGCAAAGCGATATTCAAAGTCTGTGGTTGCCTTAGAATAGAAGCAGAGTTCTTCTGCATCGTGGTCACGCAGCCGTAAGTTTTCTTCCTTGATGCCCAGATTCAGCAGGAAGTCCTTGCAGTAGCCTCTCCAATACTGGAACCATTCGAGGTCGGTATCTGGCTTGCAGAAGAATTCGAGTTCCATCTGTTCAAATTCCCGAACACGGAAGATGAAGTTCCCCGGTGTAATTTCGTTCCGGAAAGATTTTCCGATCTGACCAACGCCGAACGGAACTTTTTTCCGAGTGGTTCTCTGGATATTAGCGAAGTCTACGAAGATACCTTGAGCGGTTTCCGGACGCAGATACAGTTCCGACTTGGAATCCTCTGTAACGCCCTGGAAAGTCTTGAACATCAAGTTGAACTGCCGAATGTCAGTGAAATCAGACTTTCCGCAATTTGGACACGGGATCTGCTTTTCCCGAATGTAGTTCATCATTTCTTCGTTCGACCAGCCAGCCGGATTGGTACCATCGAAGTCTTCAATCAAATTATCTGCTCTGTGGCGAGTCTTGCAGGCTTTGCAGTCCATGAGCGGGTCAGAGAAACCGCCGAGGTGACCGGAAGCGACCCAAGTCTGTGGATTCATCAGAATGGCACTGTCCAGACCGACATTATAGGGGCATTCCTGAACGAACTTCTGCCACCAAGCCCGTTTGATATTATTTTTCAGTTCCACGCCGAGCGGGCCATAATCCCAAGTGTTGGCAAGTCCGCCGTAGATTTCAGAACCGGCATATACAAAGCCTCTGGACTTACAAAGGTCAACGATTTTGTCCATGCTTTTTTCCTGATTGGTCAGCATTACAATTTCCTCATTTCTATGATTTTTTGCACAATGTGTGCAGGGTTATTTTTAATTATAAACGAAAGCCTGAAAAATGTCAAGGATTTTGGAAAGATGTGCAAATGAGCGAATGAAAACGATTTTCCGCCGCAGGCGGATTGAAAAGTTTTTCGGTGCAGCAGTTTTACAAAAATGCTGCCGAGGTGTGGGCGAG
>CABQIF010000100.1 GCA_902464115.1 uncultured Ruminococcus sp.
GAACAAGTCTGGGTTGTTGACGGCGATGTAGAGCGGCTGATGCCAATGGCAGACTTGCAGGTAGATGACTGCATCCGTGTTCGGACGGGCAGCATCATTCCGGTTGATGGTACGATTGTAGACGGCGAAGCCAATATCAACGAATCCTCTATGACAGGCGAACCGCTGAGCGTGATGAAATCCGCTGGAGCAACGGTATTTGCCGGAACGGTTGTCGAAGAAGGAACGATTGTCATTCAGGTAAAAGCCGTTAGCGGAAATACCAAGCTGCAAAAAATCATTGAATTGATCGACCATTCCGAAAATCTGAAGGCAGGCGTTCAGAGCCGTGCGGAACATCTGGCGGACAGCATTGTACCATTTAGTTTCTTAGGCTTTGGATTGACCTTGCTGCTGACACGGAATATTACAAAGGCAGTTTCGATTTTAATGGTGGACTATTCTTGTGCCATCAAGCTTTCCACACCGATTTCTGTGATCTCGGCAATTCGGGAAGCAGCGGACTGTGATATTACCATCAAGGGCGGAAAGTATCTGGAAGCATTTGCGGATGCAGATACAATTGTCTTTGATAAGACTGGTACGCTGACGAATGCAGAACCCGTTCTGGAAAAGGTCATTCCGTTTGGAGCATATACAGAATCGGAAGTGCTGAAAACAGCAGCTTGTCTGGAAGAGCATTTTCCGCACAGTGTTGCAAGAGCCATTGTAAAGGGTGCTGCGGAACAGAACTTGCATCACGAAGAAGAACACGCAGAAGTGCAGTATATCGTTGCACATGGCATTGCAACCACGCTGCATGGAGAACGTGCGATTATCGGCAGTAAGCATTTTGTTGCAGAAGATGAAGGTATTGTGATTACACCGGAACAGCAGGCGGAAATTGATGCAAAATCCGGAGCATGCTCCGTCGTCTATCTGGCAATTGGTTCAGAATTGGCAGGGGTGCTCTGCATTGCAGACCCGCCAAGAGCAGAGGCAAAGCAGGCAATTACCATGCTGCAGGAAGCTGGTATCAGCAACCTTGTCATGTTGACGGGTGACAGCGAACAGGCAGCCAGCCGAACCGCAGAAATGCTGGGCATTACGCAGTATCATGCACAGGTTCTGCCGGAGGACAAGCACCGCTATGTTGAAGAACTGAAAGCAGAGGGCAAACGGGTCATTATGGTTGGTGACGGTATCAACGATGCACCAGCACTCGCAGCAGCCAATGTTTCTGTTGCAATGAGCGATGCCTCGGATATTGCTCGTGAAGCAGCAGATATTACTTTGCGTGGAGCAAATCTGACCGAACTGGCAACCCTGCGGAAATTGAGCGAACGTCTGATGAAGCGGATTCATTCCAATTATCGCTTTATTCTGGGCTTTAATTCCACACTGTTGCTGTTGGGCTTGTTGAGCGTGCTTCCGCCGGCAACGTCTGCTTTTTTACACAATGCGTCTACCATGGCAATTTGTGCAAAGAGCATGACACCATTGCTGAAACAGGAAGACCGGAAATAAAAAATCAAGATCTATCAAAAAGGCGATGTTCCAACCGGAACACCGCCTTTTTTGTGCGATTTAATCTGTGTAATAATGGGCAGCATATCGCCGTAAATCTGCTTGTGTGTGAATCCAATCGTTCTGTTCATGCAGCTGTAATTGTATATCCACAGGCAGCGAAAGCAGAAACTGCCGAGAGGAACTGCTTACCTGTAATAATGTCTGTAAATCGGGGAATGGCATTTGAATACACCTCCTGTTCTTGTAGTCTGTGTTGATTTGTTGAAAAAATTCGTCAGGGAAAAGGATTGACAAAAAGAGAAAAGCTGTGTATACTATTTTATAGTTAGTTACAACTAACTAATCAACCATGAACATCAGAGAAAGGAGAACCATAATGACACAAGTTGTACAGGGAATTTTAATCCCGTTTCTGGGCACGACACTGGGGGCAGCGTGTGCACTGTTTTTGAAAAACAATCTCCCAACCAGTGTACAGCGAATTTTAACCGGCTTTGCTGCTGGAATTATGACCGCTGCCTCTGTTTGGAGTCTGTTGATTCCAGCTTTAGAGCAGGAATCTGACCGAGGACGGCTTGCATTTTTACCGGCAGCCATTGGCTTTTTGGTTGGGATCGCATTTTTGCTGCTGTTGGATCGGCTGATTCCGCATCTGCATATGAACAGCAAAGAGGCGGAAGGCATTCCGGCACGCTTGAAAAAGACAACCATGCTGGTTTTTGCAGTGACGCTGCATAACATTCCGGAGGGAATGGCAGTCGGGGTTGTCTATGCAGGCGTGTTGTATGGGCATCAGGATTCGATTACAGCCGCTGGAGCACTGGCACTATCGCTCGGTATTGCCATCCAGAACTTTCCGGAGGGGGCAATTATTTCAATGCCGTTGCGTGCAGAAGGTATGCGAAAGTCAAAAGCGTTTTTATGCGGTACGCTGTCCGGCGTTGTTGAACCGCTGGGAGCGTTGCTGACGATTTTAGCATCTGGCTTTTTTATCCCATTAATGCCGTATCTGCTGAGTTTTGCTGCCGGAGCAATGCTGTATGTAGTCGTGGAGGAACTGATTCCAGAGATGTCCGAAGGGAAGCACTCCAATGTCGGAACAATTTCGTTTGCAGTGGGATTTGTTGCGATGATGATTTTAGATACTGCCTTGGGATAACATACTTTGAAAAAGATTCCAAAAAAAATGAAAAAAGCTCTTGACAAATTTGAAATTGTGTGGTAGAATGAGTTCGTTAGTTAGAGAACACTAACTGCAAAAGTACGGGAAGCATCCGGATTTCCCGATTTTTTTCCGTTTCTCGGTTAGTTAAAACTAACAATTTGCCGGCGAAGATCCGCTGTCCACAAAAACAAGAATAGGAGGGGTTGCATGTCCGTTTCCGAATGTGTAAAATTTGAGCAGAAACTGGCGTATTTTATGGCACCATCGTTGTTGGGAATTAAGTGTGCCAGTCTGATGTCCATCAACAAAACAGAATTTTCTGTTTCGGAACATTTGGAGCGATTCAATGCAAGAGCTCATGCAAGGGGACTGAAATTGCGGTTACTGTGTGACTGCACCAATCGTGCGTTGATCCTGCTCTATCAGGAAACATTGTTACAGCAGCAGTTGCAAAACCCACAAGTGCAATTGATTTTACGGCAGCAAGGATATGAAGAACCTGTCAATCTGGAAGCAGCTTTGCAGCAGCTTTCCGAACGCATCCGCTGTTCAGAGGAATTTCCCCACGAAATCGGTGTATTTCTGGGCTATCCGGTGGAAGATGTGATTGGGTTCATGGAGAACAAAGGCAAAAATTATGTGCTTTGCAAATATTGGAAGGTATATCACCATGCCGAACGGGCAAAGCATACTTTTGAAAGCTATGATCGTTGCAGAGCATTTCTGTGCAATCAGCTGAATCAGGGCTATGATCTCTATCAGGCACTGAAAATTTCTTGAGGAGGAAATGAACATGAAGGCAGCAGTAATTTATTGGAGTGGTACCGGTAATACCGAACAGATGGCAAATGCAATCGCAGAAGGAGCAGGTGCAGAACTGTTCAGCGTATCCGATTTTACAGGCGATATTGCCGATTATGACAGAATTGCATTTGGCTGTTCTGCAATGGGAGATGAAGTTCTGGAAGAATCCGAATTCGAACCGTTCTTCACTGCAATTGAAGGTGCACTGAGCGGAAAGACCATCGCACTGTTTGGCTCTTATGGCTGGGGCGACGGCGAATGGATGCGGAACTGGGAAGAACGGGCAAAGGCAGACGGTGCTGTTCTGGTGAACGGCGAAGGTCTGATTGTTAACGAAACTCCGTCTGATGAAGATTTGGAAACCTGCAAGGAACTGGGCAAGCAGCTCATCGCATAAAAAACGACTCCGAAGCAAATACAAAAAAGCGGCTCGTATGGGAAACCATACGGGCTGTTTTTTGTATGAAATAATAGGAAGTTGTATTGACAATGTATGTGTTTTGTGGTACAATAAAAGAAAAGGAGTGTGATGTATGATGTCACAGACAACAGTCAGCGTTCGCATGGACGAACAGTTAAAAAAAGAATTTGATGGTGTTTGTAATGATCTTGGCTTAACAATGTCTACCGCTGTCATCATGCTTGCAAAAAAGATGACACGAGAAAAGCGGATTCCGTTTGAAGTATCCGTAGACCCTTTTTATTCGCCTGAGAATATGGAACGGTTGAGAAAGTCCATTGCACAGATGGAAGCGACTGGCGGCACGATTCACGAGGTTTCAACTGATGATTAAGACATGGACAGATGAAGCATGGGAAGATTTTGAATATTGGCTGAAACAGGACAAGAAAACATTAAAACGAATTCTGTTGCTTTTAAAGGACATTGACCGAAATGGAAATGAAGGAATTGGAAAACCAGAACGGTTGAGTGGCGACCTTTCCGCCTATTGGAGTCGTAGAATTGATGATGCAAATCGGATTGTCTATCGAATTGATGGAGAAGTCTTGAAAATTGTGCAGTGCGGCTCTCATTATCGGGACAAATGAAAAAATAGCCTGTATGGGAAACCATACGGGCTGTTTTTGTTTTATAGATGCAGGAAGAACCAATTCTTTTTACTCTCTAAGATTCCCTCTTTTCGCAGCTTGCTGATTTCCGCAGAAAGTCCGCTCCGGTCAACTTCCAGATAATCCGCCAGCCCCTGCCGGTCATATGGAATCACAAAAGTATTGCTGTTTTCCTGTTTCGCCTGCTGAAAGAGATAGGCAAGCAGTTTTTCTCGGGTGGTACGTTTTGCCGTGATTTCGAGCTTCTGGTGAAACAAAACATTTTTCCTTGCCAGCAATTGAATCACATTGAATAGCAACTGCTGATGAAAGCCGCAGGCATTGCAGCATGGATGCAGAAGTTTTTCCCCCTCCAGCCATAGAATCGTGCTTTCTGTGGCTGCAATGACACTGATGGGGGCAGCATCAATGCCAGCACAGACAAATGCCTCCCCGAATGGCTGTGCAGGTGACAGACTTGCAGTAATGCTGCGGTTTCCATCATAGTCCAGACGGACAAGCTGCACTTTTCCCGTGAGAACAATGCCCAGGTGGTGCAGCGGTTCGCCAGCTTGTAACAACGTCTGTTGTTTGGCGTAGGTTTGAATCGTGGGAGCAAAACATTCCAGCATGGTTTTCAAAGAATCCGGCGGAATTTCTGCAAACAGACGGCAGGTTTGTAAAATTTCCAGATATTGTTGCATGAAAATCTCCTTTTTGTTGAAAATTCAACAGACTTTTTTTCAATCCTGTTCTATAATAGACCCAGAAGAACCGAACACACACCGATAAAATCAAACGGGAACACCCGTGGAAAGGTTGATAAAACGATGAAACGAACCATTATTCGGATTGATGAAGCTGCTTGCATTGGATGCGGAGCATGTGCAGAGGCTTGCCATGAAGGGGCAATTGGCATGGTAAACGGAAAGGCAAAACTGCTGCGGGAGGATTATTGTGACGGCTTGGGCGATTGCCTGCCAGCCTGTCCAACCAATGCGATTACGTTTGAAGAGCGAGAAGCTCCGGCTTATAATGAACAGGCAGTTTTAGCGGCGAAAGCTGCCAAAGCAGCGGCTAAACCATTGCCGTGCGGATGTCCCGGCACACAGGCAAAACAGCTGAAACGAACAGCCGCTCCGGCAGTCTGTCCGCAGGGGGAAACAGAAAGTTGTCTGGCACAGTGGCCAGTACAGATTCAGTTGATTTCTCCAGTAGCTCCGTATTTGCAGGGGGCAGATTTGCTGATTGCTGCGGACTGCACCGCCTATGCCTATCATGACTTCCACGAACAGTTTATGCGGAATCGAATCACTTTGATTGGATGCCCAAAATTGGATACCGTGGATTATGCAGAAAAATTGACTGAAATTTTTGCAACCTGCTCCATTCGGAGCATCACTGTAGTGCGAATGGAAGTGCCTTGTTGCGGTGGATTGGTGCAGGCGGTACAGCGTGCATTAACAGCAAGCGGTGCAGAAATCCCCTGTGAAGTGGTGATTCTTTCCACTGATGGCAGACGGAAAGCATAAAATAAAAATAATTGGAAACCATAGATGAAAATGGAGGAATCAAAATGGAACAGAAGATGTTTTGTTATCAGTGTGAACAAACCGCAGGATGTAGCGGATGTACGGGCAGCCGTGGTGTTTGCGGAAAAACGGCTCAGACAGCCCAGCTGCAAGATGAATTGACTGGGGCGTTGATCGGTCTGGCACGGGCAACCGTTGGCGATACACTGGCAACCGAAGAAACTTGGAATGTCATGATTACGGGCTTGTTTGCAACGCTGACCAATGTCAGCTTTGACGATGCTGCGATTCGGGAACAGATCGCCGCTGTGCATCGGGCAAAAGATGCCTTAGTACCGCAGTGTCAAAGTTGCGGAGCACCTTGTGGCAGAAATGATGATTATGATTTACGGCAGCTCTGGGAAGAGCCGGATGAAGATATTCGTTCGCTGAAATCCTTGATTCTGTTCGGTTTGCGTGGTATGGCAGCGTATGCCTATCATGCCATGGTACTGGGGTATCGGGATGCAGCGATTGACACGTTCTTTAGTGAGGCACTCTGTAAAGTGGGCGAAGCATTCCCGATGGAAGAGTTGCTGCAAACGGCTTTGAAAGTCGGTGAAGTGAACTTGCAATGCATGGCACTGCTGGACAAAGCCAACACGGAAACCTTTGGAACACCGTCCCCGAAAACGGTTTCGATGAAGATTGAAAAAGGGCCGTTTATCGTGGTAACCGGGCATGACCTGCGAGATTTACAACTGCTGTTAGAGCAGACCAAAGACAAGGGCATTTCCATCTATACGCATGGAGAAATGCTTCCGGCACATGCTTACCCGAAACTGAATGCGTATCCGCATTTAAAGGGCAACTTTGGAACAGCATGGCAGAATCAGCAGAAAGAATTTGCAGATTTGCCAGCACCGATTCTCTTTACCACCAACTGTTTAATGCCACCAAAGGGCAGCTATGCCGACCGAGTGTTTACAACAGAAGCGGTTGCTTTTCCGGATGCGGTGCACATTGGGGAAGAAAAAGACTTTACGCCCCTGATTGAAAAAGCGTTGGAACTGGGCGGTTATTCCGAAGACCGGCAGATGACTGGCATCAATGGCGGAACGACTGTCACAACCGGCTTTGGACATGGAACGATTTTGTCTGTTGCAGAGCAGGTAGTTGCGGGCGTTCGTTCGGGAGCAATTCGGCACTTCTTCTTGGTCGGCGGTTGCGACGGAGCAAAGACCGGACGGAATTATTACACGGAATTTGTAAAGCAGACCCCGAAAGATTCCATTGTTTTGACGTTGGCATGCGGAAAGTATCGGTTTAACGATTTGGATTTGGGAACAATTGGCGGTTTACCACGGCTGATGGATATGGGACAGTGTAACGATGCATATGGTGCAATTCAGGTTGCTGTAGCACTGTCGCAGGCATTCGGCTGTTCTGTGAATGAATTGCCGCTGTCCTATGTGCTGTCTTGGTATGAGCAGAAAGCCGTCTGCATTCTGTTGACGCTGCTGCATCTGGGCATTCAGAATATTCGGCTTGGCCCGTCACTGCCGGCATTTCTCTCTCCGAATGTGCTGCAGTATCTGGTAGAACACTATGGCATTGCACCGATTACCACACCGGAGGCAGATTTAAAGGCATTGCTGGGAGAAGCAGAATGATATAAAATATTATACAAAAAAACCAGTCAGAGCAAATGATAAAAAATGCTCCGACTGGTTTTCTTTTTGGTGCGGATGACAGGACTTGAACCTGCACACCTTACGGCACAAGAACCTAAATCTTGCGTGTCTGCCAATTTCACCACATCCGCATATTAAAAATTAAATGATGCAGCTTTATT
>CABQIF010000101.1 GCA_902464115.1 uncultured Ruminococcus sp.
TCCTGCGGATTACAGCAGCCGGTAATGTTAAAGTAGCGGTTCATAGTTTCACCTCGTGTTTGTTGTTATATTTCTACTCCTATTGTACCATACATCAGAAGAAATTACAACAATATTTTCAATCATTATTGTCATCATCAACAATACCAAAGATTAAATTTCTCCCTTTTTCTATTAGGATATCAACGAAAATGATAATACAAAAAGCACATCACTTTCCACACCGATAGGCGTAAAAGTAACGTGCTTTTTAGCTTTTTATGCTTTTGAAACGATTCCTGCGTTCATCAAGCCCTGTATCTCCTGCCGATTTGGCATCACCTTCAATGCCCCTTTTCTTGTTGTAATCAGCGATGCTCCCGCATTTGCAAAATACAGCAATTCCAGAAGCTGCTCTTTCGTGAGCTTGTCCGCTTCATGCTCCAACACATAGTTCAGTACACAACCGAAAAATGTATCTCCTGCACCAGTTTTCTCCACGGGTTTCACATCATAGACCGGTGCTTTTGCGATTGCATTTCTGGTATAAGCACAGCTTCCATTTCCACCAAGAGTAATACAAATCAGTTGCATCTGCGAATATTTTTCCAAGAGTTCCCTTGCTGCCCGGTCATAGTCTGAATGCCCGAACATAAACTCCACCTCATTATCTGAGATTTTCAGAAGATTGCATTTTGAAAATCCATATTCAATTTCTGTTTTTGCATCTTCAAAATTTTTCCAAAGCGGTTCCCGCAAATTCGGGTCAAAGGAAAGCATCGCTCCGCTTTCGATTGCAGTATCTATGGCAAATCTGGTGGCTTCCCGAACGCCTGCATGGGTCGAGGAAAGCGTGCCAAAGTGAAAAATTTTGGAATCCCGAATCAAATCTGTACGCACTTCCTGTTTGGTCAGCATCATGTCTGCACCCGGATTGCGAATAAAACTGAATTCCCGTTCGCCATCTGCAAAGGTATGCACAAAGGCAAGTGTCGTTGGAACGCCTGCATCTATCACGAGTCCGTCTGTACAAATGCCAACTTCGTTTACGGTTTCTGCAAGCTGTCTGCCGAACATCTCTGCTCCGACTTTTCCAATGAATGCAGTCCGCTTTCCCAGCTTAGAAAGCATGGCAAGCACATTGCAAGGAGCACCACCTGGATTTGCTTCCAGCAAGGGATTTCCCTGCGGGCTGATTCCGCTTTCGGTAAAATCAATCAACAGTTCACCCAAAGCTGTTACATCATAGTTTTTCATTGCATTTCCCTCACTCTGTCGTATACAACGTATAGGCTTCGCCATCAATGCGATTTGATAGTCCATATACCACATTGCTAATCACAGCTTCGCCCTGATTGGCATAGACTTCAATCAAATTGGAATCCACATAAATTTCCAGTTCACAGCCATCCTTGAGGACTGGCGTTTCTGCAGTCAGCCGATAATTGTCATCTTTCACAAATACAGCAGAGCGGTCAGTGAAAAGCTTGTTTTGCTTTCTCCAAATCTGGTATCCGCCAATATTGATGCATTCGCCATTTTCCAGTGTTGTTTTTACCAGATAGCCAGACTTGCCAGCTTGCTCTGGAGAGGAAATCTCTTTCACAAATGCGTTTCGGATATGCGGATGGGGCTGAAAATAAACCTGTTGATTCTTCACAGAAACCACTCTTGGAATACACATCATGCCGTTCCACTTACCGTCTACTGCCTGCGGCATTCTCATCCATGCAATGACAATACGATTTCCGTCTTCATCCGTTGTACTCTGCGGGGCATAGAGATCCAGTCCGTAGTCCAAAAACTGATAATCCTCTGCAAGCTGCATCGTTCCAGTCGATTCCTCGAAAGTAGAAAACAGACAAATCGCTGCGGAATCATATGCTTTTCCATCATTCAGAAACTCCATCGGAGAGAATACTGTAATGCCTTTGCCATCAATCTCGAAATAGTCTGGACACTCCCACATCCATCCAAAGTTGTCCTTTTCCACGTGACTGAGATATGTCCAATTCTGCAAATCACTGCTCTTATAAATCAGCAGTCTGCCCTTGTGGTCAATGGAGCTTCCCAGAACCAGATACCATGCATCTTTTCCACGCCATACCTTTGGGTCACGGGTGTGGGTCTTGCTGCCAATGGCTTCTTCTGCAATGGGTGGAATGACGGTCTTTTTTCTTTTGACATTATCGAACGTCATACCGTCATCGGAAGAAATCATCAGTTGTGCAGCAAGAAACTGGTCGTTTTGGCACTGATTAATGTCTTCTGGATTTTCCTCCAAATAATTGACACCTGTATAAAATAAGTAGAGTGTCCCATCCTGTTCCACAGCACTTCCGGAAAAGCAACCGCTGCGGTCATCTGTTTTGGTCGGATACAGGGCAATGCCTTTTTCCTCCCAGTTTACCAAATCTTTGCTGACAGCGTGTCCCCAGTGCATTCTGCCCCATTGCGGAGCATAGGGAAAACATTGATAAAACAAGTGATATTGTCCCTTGTACCAGATAAATCCGTTTGGGTCATTGATCCAGCAATTTGGAGCTTTAAAATGAATGTCCTGCATCATAATCATATCCTCCTATTAAAAAAGGCTTTCTTCGGTTTGTGTATCAAAGAAGTGCATTCTGGACGGAACAAAGGTAAAATCAATGGTATCGCCAGGTTTGCTGATTTCATACTTAGACACTCTTGCAACGGAACCAGTGCCACCAAAGTTAAAGTACAGATTATTCTCATTTCCCATAACTTCTACACTGTCCACGGTTGCAGACATGATATTGTTCTTGTATAGATCCAGATTTTGCGGATCCAGCTTGATGTCCTCACCACGAATGCCGAGAATGAATGCACCCTGTCTGCCGTTCAGTTTCGATACCACAGATTCCGGCAAGTGCATCTTATTCCCATCGGAGAAAGTCATGGTAGTTCCAGTCACTTTTACTGCATAGAAATTCATCTGCGGCGAACCGATAAACCCAGCCACAAACTTGTTTGCCGGATGTTCATACAAGTCCATTGGCTTGCCCACCTGCTGAATCACGCCGTCTTTCATAATAACAATGCGGTCTGCCATCGTCATTGCTTCCACCTGATCATGTGTCACATAAATCGTAGTGCTGCCCAGCTGACGGTGCAGCTTGCTGATTTCGCTTCTCATGCTGACTCTCAATTTCGCATCCAAGTTGGAAAGCGGTTCATCCATCAGAAACAGTTTCTGATTTTTGACAATTGCACGCCCCAGTGCGACTCTCTGTCGCTGTCCGCCGGAAAGATTCTTTGGCTTCCGATAACGATATTCCGAAAGTCCCAGAATCTCGATTGCCCAGTCCACTTTTTTCTTGATTTCGTCTGCTGGAACTTTCATATTTTTCAAGCCATAGGAAATATTCTTTTCCACGGTCATATGCGGATAGAGTGCATAATTCTGGAACACCATAGAAATTCCACGATCTCTCGGCAAAACGGTATTCATGCGTTTTCCGTCAATGTAGAAGTCGCCGCTGGTGATTTCTTCAAATCCGGCAATCATACGAAGTGTGGTCGATTTTCCGCAGCCGGAAGGGCCAACAAAGGCAATGAATTCGCCCCCTTCGATGGAAAGGTTGAAATCGGTTACGGAATTTTTCTCTGCACCTGCATATTTCTTGCAGATGTTTTTCATTTCAATAAAGCTCATAAGTTAACCCTCCTTGGAACCTGTGGAAACAACACCCTCTACAATCTGCTTGGAGAAAAGGGCATAGATGATAATAACCGGAATCGTAATCAAGGTAATGACAGCAAGTGTCTGTCCCATCGTGGTATTGTCATTGGATGTGATGGAATTTAAACCGATCTGAGCCGTCAAAAGATCGCTGGATGTGAACACCAGAGATGGCCAGAGGTAGTCATTCCATACATTGAGAAATGTGAAAACGCTGACGGTTGCAACAACTGTTTTGGACATTGGCAACACCATTGTAAAGAAATATTTGACCGGATTGCAGTGATCCAACTGTGCAGCCTCCCAGACATCATCGGGCAGACTGACAAAAACTTGTCGGAACAGGAAAATATTAAATGGGTTGACAATCATCGGGAGGACATAGCCAAAAACGGTATTCAGCAGTCCCATTTTGGAAACAAACATAAAGTTGATGGTGATAATGGTTTCTGTTGGAATAATCATCAGCATCATGATAATTGCCAGCCATCTGTCACGAAATGGGAACTTGATTTTTGCAAGAGCGTATCCTGCTAATCCATTGACAATGACACCTGCAACAATCAAAATGGCAGCATAGAATAGGGTATTCAACATATAGCGGAGAAAGCTGGTATTGAATAAGATTTCCTTGTAGTTATCGAAAAAACCTTTTCCTGGAGCAGGTGGAACGAATGCACGAACAGAGTTCATATCTGCGGTAATGGCTGCATCCTGTTTGAACGAGTTTGCAATCATCCAAATAACTGGAAACAGGAAAAACAGGGATAACACCAACATGACGGCAACAAAAATACCGTTAATGATTCTTTGCTTTTTTGTTTTCATGTTTTTCCTCCTTATCCTTTGTCAGAAGTGTTTGAATGATGGTAAGAATGACAACAAATACGGTGAAGACAATTGCCATTGCCGAAGCAAGACCAATTTCCCAGTTTACTGTGCCTGTTTCGTAAATATCATAGACAATCGTATAGGTTGAGTGAGAAGGTCCGCCGCCAGTCATTACCATTGGCTGTACAATCATACGGAATGCTCCGATGGTCACCGTGATAAAGACAAATACACAAAGCGGTTTCAGTTCCGGCAGTGTGATATTCTTAAATTTGCTCCAGGCACTGGCATGATCCATTTCCGCAGCTTCATAGAGTGCCGGATTGATTGCCTGCAAGCCACCCAGAAAAATAATCATCTGATAGCCAACACCTTGCCAGACACTCATCAGTGCAATGGAGGGGAGTGCCTGATTGGCTCCGTAAATAAACGGCTGTGCATCAATGCCAAAGTTGGAGAGAATGGTGTTTAGAATGCCTTCTGGGCTATAAATTTGCATCCAGAGGTTTGAAACGACCGCCAAGGACATGACCACTGGGATGAAAAATGCAACCTTGAAGTATTTCTTACAAACTGTGACCTTGTTGATAAGCAATGCCAATCCCAATGCTCCCAGTGTTTGCAGGGGAACAATGATCAGCACGAATTTGATGGTGTTTCCAAAAGCGGTAGTAAACAGATCATCTTTGAAGATGTTTTTGAAGTTTTCCAGTCCTATGAAGTGCGTCAGCTTTGGATTCAATGCAAAATAATCGGTAAAGCTGTAAATCAGAGTGAGTATCATCGGAATGAACAGGAACACCGTCATCAGAACCAGTGCGGGTCCAAAAAAAGACATCCCGAGAATGGAATTTGATTTCTTTTTCATGTTATCTTGTGTAACGCTCAAGCTTTGCGTTAATCCTTTCTACAGATTGATCCATTTCTGTTTGCACATCTTTGCCGCTCAATCCAACGTCCTCTAAAACTTGCTGGAATGATGTGCTGACCTGCGGATAAACAGGGGTTTTTGGTCTGGGGTGACCATAATCTCTCAGCTGTTCGTAAAGTGCCTTATAATTTTCATCCTCTTCAAAAGTGGTAATTTGGTCATATGCTGCATAAGTGGAAGGCATACTTTTTGTATTTTCATAGAGAAGAACGCCGCTGTCCACGCCACTCATCCATTTTACCAATTCTGTAGCTGCTTCGATGTGTTCGGTTTTGGTAGTCGCCGCATATGCCCACGAACCAGTTGGGGTATATCTGCCTCCATCCCAGTTGTCACTGACAATATACGGTGCAACACCAAGATCAATATCGCTGTAGCTTTGATAGATGGTATTGACTTCCCAAGCACCATCAAACTTAAATGCTGCACGTCCGCTTTCAAATAAGTTTTCAATTGGGGTTGCAGACATATATTTGTTTTCCACCAGTCCTCTAAAGTACTGGAATACGGCTGCGTTTTTGTCCGAGTTGAAATATCCGTCTGCGGTCAGTCCGTCCTCACTGATAAGGTCACCGCCGTTTGACCAGATGAATGGAGCATAATAATAAATGCTGGATTCACCGACTGGAAAGGTCATGTCCAAGGGATACCCGTTTTTGCTGTCCATGATTGGTTTCAGCTGTTCCAAAATATCCAAAAATTCTGAGAACGTCCAAGGATGATCCTTGTCTGGCACTGCAATGCCAGCTTCTTCTAAGATTGCCTTGTTATAATAAAGACCTACGCTGGATTCCATTGCACCTAATGCATATAGTTTATCATCTATCGTTCCCTGATCCAGAATCGAATCCAAATAAGCCGATTTTTCTTCCTCGCTCAGTTCGGCAAGCGGCTGAATGATGCCGTTTGCTGCATAAGCAGAAATATTGGGTCCGTCTACAGTGATGACATCGGGAAGGTCTCCCGACATAACTGAGGCGTTGATTTTATCCGAATAACCGCCGCCGCTGTCATTTCTCGGAATAAATTCAATGTCTGCGAAGTAGGTGCCATCATACTTTTCATTGAAACGTTCCACCGATTCTTTATAGGCTTCTCCCTCTGGTGTGTCCTCAATGGTATGTACCCACATACTGATGTACTGCTCTCCCTCATCATAGCCCTGCACATCGCCAGGTTTCACAGTTTTACTGCATCCTGTCAATGAAACTGTGCTTGTCAGTATGGAAAGAGCTGTCAAAAAGATTGGTAGCTTTTTCATTCCTGTTTTCCTCCGTTCCTTGTTAAGTAACCGGTTACTTTACTAATTACATCATACCATAGGAGCAGGGGATTGTCAAGCATTTTCCCGATTTTTGTAGCAATTTCTAAAAATAATGAAAATGTTTTGTGCAATTCTACAAAACCAGTTACTTTACTAATTCTTTTGTTGATTCCAGAATGGTTCTGTGTTATAATGAAGATAAAAATAGGAGGCAGAAAAATGGCGAAAAAAAATGTGACATTTGCAGATATTGCAGCATATACTGGATTTTCAAAAACAACGATTTCCAGATATTTCAATAACCCGGATTCTATCACGGTGGAAAATCAAGAGAAGATTGCCAATGCCTTGGAAATATTAAATTACAAGGAAAATAAACTGGCAAGAGTGATGGCAAACGGAAAAACAGAGATGATAGGGGTAATCATCCCGAATTTATACATGCATTATTATTCGGATATGCTGGATCATATCATATCTACTTATGAAAAGTATGGCTATAAGTTCATCGTATTCGCCGGAAACGAAGATGCAGAGGTCGAACGGCAGTACATTCAGGAACTTCTTGCTTACAAAACAGAGGGATTGATTATCTTGAGCCATACGCTTTCTTCTAAAGAATTGTCAGAATACCATATTCCCATTGTAACGATTGAACGGGAAGACGAATATGTGTGCAGTGTCAACACAGATAACTACATGGGAGGCATGCAGGCAGCAACCATTCTCGCCAAAAGCGGTTGCGATATTCTGATTCATGCCAATGCAGATTTTCCAAGCAACATCCCAGCTTATGGCAGAATCCAAGGATTTCAGGATTTCTGTAAGACAAATGGATTTGAACATCGCATTATGATTCGGGATTTTGGTGCCAGCTTTGAGGAAAACAATGTTGAAATTGCAAAGCTGTTGCAGGAGATCGAAGAAGCATATTCAGAGAAAAAAGTGGGAATTTTTATGCCCAACGACACGCATGCCAACATCTTACTGAACTGTATAATCCGGAAATATGGGATGTTGCCGGAACGATATAAAATTGTTGGTTTCGACAATTCCCCTGTTTCGAGAGAAGCTGTTATTCCAATTACTACAGTTGGTCAGCAGATGGACAAAATCGCACAGGAAGCAGTAGAACTGCTTTCAC
>CABQIF010000102.1 GCA_902464115.1 uncultured Ruminococcus sp.
CCTTGGCTTCTTCCACCTTTTCTGCAATCAGAGCTTCGTTTTCCGGAGTTGCAGCCTTGATGTCAATCTTATAGCCAGTCAGCTTGGCAGCCAACTTGGCATTCTGTCCCCGGTTGCCGATGGCAAGGGAGAGCTGATTTGCTGGTACAAGCACGCCGCACAGCCGTTCTTCCGGATTGATGATGGTAACGCTTTCCACCGTTGCCGGAGCAAGAGCTCTTGCAATAAATTCTTCCGGATTTTCGCTGTATGGAATGATGTCGATCTTTTCGCCGCTCAGCGACTTGACAACGGCATCGATTCGAGCATGCTTCGGGCCGATACAGGCACTGACTGGGTCAACGTTTGCATCATTCGACCAAACTGCGATCTTGGTTCTTGCACCAGCTTCTCTGGAGATGGCTTTGATTTCTACCACGCCATCATAGATTTCCGGCACTTCGAGTTCAAACATCCGCTTGACCAGTTCCTTGCGGACACGGGAGATTTTAATAATTGGCTTCTTCTGCTTGTTGGCGATGTTGGTGACATAGACCATGATGCTCTGTCCCTCTTTGAGTTCTTCGCCTGGAATCTGTTCATTGTGGAACAGATAGATTTCGGTCTTGTCATACATCAGGGTTGCCGCACCGCCCTTTTCTACCTGTGTGACGGTGCAGGTGATGCAGTCGTTTTCCTTGTCCTGGAATTTATCCAGAATCCGCTTGCGGTTGATGTCCCGCAGGTCGCCCTTGATGGACTGTTTTGCGGAGAGGGCAGCGGCTCTGCCGAACCGGTTGATGTCTAACCGCTTCTGGATGTGGTCGCCAACTTTGATGGATGGGTCGATGTTGCGAGCCTCTGCAATGTTGATTTCGTTTTCGTCAATCGGTTCATCGTCGATGACATCCTGTCGCAGATACATTTCAAAGGTCTTGGTAGTCGGGTCGATTTCGACGGTAATGCGGTCTTCGCTGTCCGGATAAGCTTTGCGGGCTGCCTTCAGCATTGCAGATTTTACCTTTTCGATGAGGGTATCGGTGTCCAGACCATTTTCGCTGCCCAGCGAATTCAGTGCTTCAAAAAAAGCATTGTCCATTTTATGTGCCTCCATTTTTAAAATTCAAATGCTTCGTATCGTTTTACAAACGTAAGTGCTGCAAGCGGCAGGCTGATGCTGCCGGTTTCGGTTTCCAGTGTCAGCATGTCATCCTTGCAGGATTGCAGCGTACCGATAAATTCCCGTTCTCCGTCAATGGGGCGGATGGTGCGGGCACGCACTTCCGTGCCGATGCCATCGGTAAAATGCCAGGTGCGGTTAAATTCCCGTTCCAGACCGGTAGAGCCAACTTCCAAAATATAATTTTGAGAGATCGGGTCTTGTTCGTCCAGCAATTTGTTCACGGGTTCGGTCATTTTTTCACAGTCCTCGATGGTAATGCCGGATTCTTGGTCAATAAAAATCCGGAGATACCAGCAAGCACCTTCCTTTTCAAACCGCACATCCCAGATTTGAAAGCCGAATTCATCTGCAATGGGTTTCACTGCATTGTAAATCCGCTGTTCGGTTGCCCCGAATGCCTTCAGTTTCATGTGATTGCTCCTTTCTATTTGCAACGGCGGAGCCGGAAAAAGCCCCTAACATAAACGAAAGACCGGAAGGGGTTCCGGTCTTTGCTGCTGCGATATTCTTATTATAGCACACTGCTTTCAAAAAATCAAGAGGCTTTTCTCCTGTTTTTTCATTTTTGTTGAGATTCTACATGAAATTTAATATCATAAAATCAAAACGCATTTGAATCTATGATATTTTATTTCTATATATTGCGGTGAAAAGCAAGGCTGTTACACCAATTTCATCTGGTGCAACAGCCTCACTGCCTATCAAATTTACCCGTTTATCACAGAATGACTATGGATATAGAATTCCTCTTGACTGGGCTGCCACTGTTTTTCCTTTGGCGGAAACAGTGCATCAAATCTCTCAACAGCATCCCTATCACTGCAAAGTATTCCGACAGAGCTTTCGTGGAATGTCCATTTTTTCCCAGATAACACACCTGTCCTCAATTCCTTTACCAACAGTGCAGTTGGATAAACATTTCCCGCAAGGCACACATTGTATTTCTTACAGCTTTTAAATCCACGAGCTACATAATTGTCTGGGTTTCCAAAAATCACAATCGTGTCATAACCCAACTCCAGTGCTTTCTCAAAAGAATGCTCCAGAAGAGCCTTGCCATAGCCCTTTCGCTGATATTCGGGTAGGATACAAACCGGTCCAAAAGAGAGAATTGGTTTCTCCTCTCCGATTTCATCTGTCAGCTTACACTTGGTGTACATGACATTGCCGATTATCTTTCCATCCACTTCAAGAACAAGATCCAGTTCAGGGATAAAATCCGCATGGCTTCTCATAACATGCACATAGTAATGCTCATTGCATCCAGGAACGCTCAAATTCCAAAACGCTTCTCGTGTGATCGTTTCTACCGTTCTGTAATCGCAAGGATTTTCTAAACGAATGATATAGTCATTTTTCTTCATTGTTTTTCCTCCTGAAAATTGTTGACTGCAATATTGGGAGGTTTGTCATGAGATTGAATTTATGCAAACCTCCCGGTTAACATACAATCTCCTTTTTGTTATATTTTCTCAAAAAATATACTCCTTAAAAACATAATTGATAAGCGTACTTATTGGTATGCTCTCTTTTTTTATCATACTGTATTTTTCCGGATTTGTCAAGTGGCAAACCAGATTTTTTATATGACTGCTTACTGCACCGACTTGACAAACATATCATAAACGCAACGAATTGCCTGCTCGAAGTCCTCTTCGGTGACACCGACAATGATGTTCAATTCACTTGAACCTTGGTCAATCATTTTGACATTGACTCTTGCGTGTGCCAGAGCGGCAAAGATTCTTGCAGCGACCCCTCTTGTCCGGTACATGCCGTGGCCAACGACTGCCATCAGTGCAATGCCGTCCTCGATTTCGAGGGTATCCGGATTGACCCGCTTCCGCAGTTCGGTCATGATCTGTTCCCGCTTGCCTTCGAGCTGAGCAGTTTCGA
Source organism: uncultured Ruminococcus sp. (assembly GCA_902464115.1). Classification (GTDB taxonomy): domain Bacteria; phylum Bacillota; class Clostridia; order Oscillospirales; family Ruminococcaceae; genus Ruminococcus_C. Next base: position 3,059 of record CABQIF010000102.1, read on the forward strand.
GAATGACCGTCATGGCATCAATGCTGGATGGCATGTGTTCGATGGAAATATTGTGGTTGGCGAGAACATCCAGAACGTCCCGGCAGAAACCAACTTCGCTGTTCATCTTGTCTTTGTGGATGTTGATGATGCTGAAGTGCTTCTTGCCAGCGATACCCGTAATGGTATAGGTGCTGCAATCATCAGCGTTGCATTCTGGAACAATCATGGTACCCGGAGCAGATGGGTCATTGGTGTTGCGGATGTTGATGGGAATACCAGCGGAACGAACCGGGAAGATGGCTTCTTCGTGCAGGACAGAAGCTCCCATGTAGGAGAGTTCCCGCAGTTCGGTATAGGTGATGGTGCGGATGCCGACCGGATTTTCTACGATTCTCGGGTCAGCAACGAGGAAACCGGAAACGTCTGTCCAGTTTTCATACAGGTCTGCCTTCATTGCTCCGGCAACGATTGAACCCGTGACATCGCTGCCGCCTCTGGAGAAGGTCTTGACATAGCCATCTGCACCGCAGCCATAAAAGCCCGGAACAACGGCATAATCCAGACCAGTCAGCCGTTCCCGCATGGCTTGAGCAGTCTTTTCCCGGTTCAGTGTGCCGTCTTCCTGGAAGAAGATGACTTCTGCTGCATCGACAAATGCAAAGCCCAGATAAGCAGCGATCAGCTTGCCGTTCAGGTATTCGCCCCGGCTGGCTGCATAGTCGCTGCCGAACCGCTTCCGGAAGTTTTCGCCGATGGTGACAAATTCTTCATCCAGCAGGGTTTCCGGCATAGAAAGCCCGTTCAGGATGCTGACATAACGGTCTTTGATGGCAGCAAGCTGGGTTGCAAATGCTTCGCCTTTTTCAGCGAGTGCATAGCACTGGTACAGCATATCGGTTACTTTGATGTCATCCTTGAACCGCTTGCCCGGTGCAGACGGAACAACATATCGTCTTTCTGCTTCTGCCTTTATAATAGCGGCTGCCTTCTGAATCTGTCCGGCATCTGCCAGACTGCTGCCGCCAAACTTTACAACTTTCATCATGGTATTTTGATTTTACAGCACAATTCCCTGTAAAATCGCCCCTCCTTATTCGTTCAAATTACAAAATACGTGCAAAAACAACGTCATATTCCAGTATATTCGATTTTGGAAAAAAAATCAACCGTAAAAACGTATGAAATTTTGTAAAAAAAAAATGTTTATTTGTGGAATACGACTGTATTCGTGTCACGGACTCTTTGAAAAATGCGGCAGAAACCGACTGTCCGCTTGAAAATCGAGTCAAACGCTTGCAATTCCTGTGATTTTATGCTATACTAATAGTAAATTTTTTCAGAATACAAAAGGAGCATTCCAATTATGGCGAAAAATAATCAGAAAATGGTCGATGCCATTACTTCGATGGATGAAGATTTTGCACAGTGGTATACCGACATTGTCAAGAAGGCAGAATTGAGTTCTTACACCAGCGTAAAGGGCTGTATGGTCATCCGTCCGTATGGCTATGCCATCTGGGAACAGATGCAGCATATTTTAGACGAAACGTTCAAGGAAACCGGACATGAAAACGTTTGCATGCCGATGTTCATTCCGGAAAGCCTGCTGCAAAAGGAAAAAGATCATGTAGAGGGCTTTGCACCGGAAGTTGCATGGGTCACACACGGCGGTTCGGAAAAGCTGGAAGAACGGCTTTGTGTTCGTCCGACTTCAGAAACCCTGTTCTGCGACCACTATGCAGAGATCGTGCATAGCTATCGGGATCTGCCGAAACTGTATAACCAGTGGGTCAGCGTGGTTCGTTGGGAAAAGACCACTCGTCCGTTCCTGCGTTCCAGAGAATTCCTGTGGCAGGAAGGACATACCATTCATGCAACCGCAGAGGAGGCACTCGAAGAAACCGAACGGATGCTGAATGTATATGCAGATTTCTGTGAAAAGGCATTGGCGATGCCGGTTGTCAAGGGCAGAAAGACGGAGAGCGACAAGTTCGCCGGAGCAGTTGCAACTTATGCCATTGAAGCATTGATGCATGATGGAAAGGCGTTGCAGGCTGGTACATCGCATTACTTTGGCGATGGCTTCGCAAAGGCATTCAATATTCAGTTTACCGATAAGAATAACACCTTGCAGTATCCGCATCAGACCAGCTGGGGCGTTACCACACGGCTGATCGGTGCGATCATCATGACGCACGGTGACAACAACGGTCTGGTATTGCCGCCGGCAGTTGCTCCGATTCAGGTCATCATTGTTCCGGTTGCAATGCACAAGGAAGGCGTTCTGGACAAGGCAAAGGCACTGGAAGCACAGCTGAAAGCAGCTGGCATTCGGGTAAAGGTAGACGATACCGACAATTCTCCGGGATGGAAGTTTGCACAGTATGAAATGAAGGGTGTTCCGGTTCGTCTGGAAATTGGCCCGAAGGATATTGAACAGGATCAGTGCGTATTGGTAACCCGTCACAATCGGGAAAAGACATTCTGCCCGCTGTCACAGCTGGTAGAAACTGTTCAGGAACGGTTGCAGGCAGTTCATGACGGTATGTATGAAAAGGCACTGGAAAATCGGAAGAACCGGACATATGTCTGCAAGAGCATGGACGAGATCCAGCAGGTTCTGGAAGAAAAAGGCGATGGTTTTATCGAAGCAATGTGGTGCGGTGATGAAGCTTGTGAGGATAAGGTAAAGGAAGTAACCGGTGTTGGTTCTCGTTGCATTCCGCTGGAACAGAAGCACCATGCAGATACTTGCGTATGCTGTGGAAAGCCAGCCAAGCATATGGTACTCTGGGCAAAGGCATATTAATCTCATCTCGCTGCAGGCGAACTGCGGTCGCCATTCTAGAAACATAAAAAATTCTTGCGAACTGTAATCTGAGAAAGATTCATGGGCAATTCGGACAACGCAACCACGGCGAACAGCGAACACAGGTAGACAGCGAAGCGATTCTGCCGAACCGTCCGCAGTGGGTTTTCCTAAGAATCATTAGAATCATTTTGCCCGAATTTTCGCAAGGATTTGACAGCATACAAACAAAACACCGTATGGAATCATAAATCCATACGGTGTTTCTGTTTTTCTTAGTCTTCTCTCAGTTCGCCGGAGTCGTCTAAATTTTTTACCTGATCTTCTTCTGCGTGGGATTCTGACGGAAGGTGGATCGGGCGATTATACGGATATGCACCGCCACGGTGCTGCATCGGTGGAATCGGAGCGATTTCTGGAGCAGTTGCTTGCGGTTCAGGCTGTCCGTAAAATTTCGGAGCAGGCTGCTGCTGTGAGAACGGTTCTTCCGGCATTGGCTGCGGAATGGGTGCTTCTTCCAAGGGTTCTGCATCTGGTGCTATCTCTGCATCTTTTTCCGCTTCTATATCTTCTACAGGTTCTTGCGGTGGGAGATACCGCAGCGAAAGCGTCATGCAAATCATGCCAGCATAGAAAACCGCCTCATTCATCAGAAAATGCATCCAACGGGTTTGCTTAACAGCATCGGTCAAATAGCCCTCCAGCTGCAATTCCAACAGGGCATCTTGCAATTGCAACCAAGCCATTGCAAATGGAATCAGGATAGCAATGATTTCCAGCCCTTTCAGCATCCAGATACACCACGGTTTCCAGCGAATCATCAGTAATAAAATCAGCGGCACTAACATCAGAATCTGATAGAATGGAATCTGGGTCATCAGTCCAGAACTGCCACTGGCTTGTAAGTCTGACCATCCCTCAATGACACCGCCGTATACATAGCAAACTGCCGGAATGATACACATCCACGGGAAAAATCGCATGCCGACCAATCCAACGAGTACCATGAAGCAGCCAGCAGCAAGATACAGCCAGTATTCCAACGTCATATCATAGAGTGGGTCACGAAACCGCTGTACCATGCCAATGCAGAGCAGTGCCCCAAACAGTGCCATCAGCAGTGGAAACAGGGAACGGCGAGAAACAGAAACGTGCAAGCGTTCCATGATGAGAAAGCCTCCTTATTTATTCAGTTGCCTGCTGGGAATCCGCAGCAGTTGTATTTTCCTGTAAGATATACCATAAGCCATCCACTTGAATCAGTGTCGGGGAGATGGTTTCTGTCTGTGTACCCTTGCTGCCTGTCAGGGTACGTTCTACGCTGAGCGTTACAGCATCTTGAGCGTGTACTTGGTCTTCCCCAATCATTTCATTCATGTCATCTGTCCATTCGGTCAGGAAATCCTGTGATTGTTCAGACATGCCCTTGATGGCAAATGAAACGGTGACATCATCGCCACACTGCTGCTTCCAAGATGCCATGGTATTGGTGATGGCTTGTTGATAGGTGGAAATGACATCTTCTTTTGTCTTGTCATAGTGTTCCATGTAATAATCCCAGTAAGCCGATGGTGCCATAAGACGATAGAGGGTGTCCGGCTGATTCTGGATGAATGCGGTGTAATATTCCGACAGTACAGACCGATAAGTTTCGGGTGCTTGGTCAGAATTTTCTGTGTCCGTGCTTGCAGGTGCAGCAGTGGTAGTAGTCACTGCCACATTAGAAGTAGATGATTCTTCTTTGTGTAGGGCATCTGGAAGAACAGCTGCACAGATACCGCCGGCAGCGATGACAACCGCTATAATGCCGCCGATGAGCAGTCCTTTTTTTTGTATTGCCATTTGTTTGAATCCTTCTTTCTTGTTTTTTTATATTGGCTGTAAAAAACGAGCCGCAGGCAACGAAAAAGTTTTTTGGTGCAGCAATTTTTCAAAAATGCTGCCGAGGTGTGGGCGAGCAGCCCACATTTGCGGAGCAAATAA
>CABQIF010000103.1 GCA_902464115.1 uncultured Ruminococcus sp.
ACTTTCATAAATTTTATGTTATGATAGAAGAGAGAAAGAGAAGCATTGGGGAAAGACGAAAAAAGAAAGGAATGGTGTTAAAAACATGACCGCTTATATGGAATGGGAAGCACATTTTTTGTTATGGATGCAGGAACGGCTGCGAAAAGACCGACTCACAAAGTGGGTGCGGCGAATTACACAGCTGGGAAACGGCGGGCTTATCTGGCTGTCCATTGCCTGTCTGTTGTTTGCCGTTCGTCCGCAGCGTCTGCTGGCTGCAACGGTGATCACAGCACAGCTGCTGGGTGCATTGGTGACCAACTTGTTCATTAAGAACACTGTAAAGCGAAGACGACCGTATGAAATCATTGCTGGATTGGAGGCGTTATTGCCGCCGCAGAAAGACTGGTCATTTCCGTCCGGACATACGACTAGTTCCGTGTCCGCAGGTTTGTTGCTGTTCTTTCATCTGCCGCTGCTATTCGGTATCCCATGCCTGAGCATTGCCCTTTGCATTGTATGGTCGAGAATGTACTTAGCAGTACATTTTCCGACCGATATTTTGGGCGGTGTTTGCATTGGCGGATTTTGTGCGATGATGGCAGAGTACATCACACCGATGCTGTTGGTTCACGCTTGAGAGAATTTACATGGATTATAAAAAATATTCGCGAAAAATGTTACATTTCTTTGCAAGCAGGATTCCGTTTGGAATTCTGCTTGCTTTTTTTGTGGCAATGTGCTATAATAAGAACGGAATCCAAATGGTATTTTGGCGTATCTTACAGGGATTCCAGAAATCAGATGGAAAGGTGGGCTTATACGTGTTAATCATTCGTTCTGTGAAAACAGCGGAACAAATTCAAGAATTGGCAGATTTGGCAAACCAGATTTGGAATGAATATTTTGTGAAAATTCTATCCAAAGAACAGATTGCCTACATGGTAGAGCAATTTCAGTCAAATGCCGCTCTGACCAAACAAATCGAAGAAGGCTATCAGTATTATTTTGTAATTGATGATACGGAAGTTATCGGGTATTTTGGAATTTGCAAGAAGCCAGATGGTTCAATGTTTTTATCGAAGTTCTATTTGTCCGGAGAACATCGTGGAAAAGGATATGCATCCCAGATGTTCCAGTTCATCAAGGAAAAGGCATTGGAACAGCGATGCAGCAATATCTGGCTGACCGTAAACCGCTATAATCAACAGGCAATTGCCGTCTATGAACACTTCGGAATGCAGTGCGTTCAGAAGCAAGTCACAGACATTGGAAATGGATTTGTAATGGACGATTTTGTGTATCGTTACACCCTTTAAATTGGTACTTTTTCGGAAAGTGCAATTCTGTCAGAAGAGGGATAGATAAAATTTCAATTCCAAGCCTTGTGAAAAAAATATCAAAGACGGGGCACGGCTTTCTTTTTTCATCTTTTTTCTGCTTGAACTTACAGAAAAAAATAATTTACATCAAATTGCTTGAACATTCGCACAAGGTATGATATAATTACAAACAGTGTGAAAGAACCCGATGCCTTTCGTGCACTGCACGGATTGAAGCAAAGGCATCGAATCATTCCAATCGCATGACATACTACTGCTTTTTTTAAAAAGCACAAACAAAATTAGGAGAGGAACTATGGAATATCGGATTGAACATGACTCCATGGGAGAAGTGAAAGTGCCTGCTGATAAGTATTGGGCAGCACAAACACAGAGAAGCAGTCAGAATTTCCCGATCGGTGTTGGTTTGGAAACCATGCCGAGAGAAATCACACACGCATTTGGTATTTTGAAGAAGGCAGCAGCAATGGCAAACCATTCGCTGAAGCCGGAAAAAATGACCGATGAAAAGTTGGCAGCCATTTCTCAGGCTTGCGACGAAGTTATGTCGGGCAGTTTGAATGCACATTTCCCGTTGGTTGTATGGCAGACAGGCAGCGGCACGCAGTCAAACATGAACGCAAATGAAGTTATTGCAAACCGTGGGAATGAAATCGCTGGCAAAAAGCTGCTGCATCCAAACGATGATGTCAACATGAGCCAGTCTTCCAACGACACATTCCCGACTGCAATGCACATTTCTGCTGTAATTGCAATCGAAGATAAGGTGTTTCCGGCAATTGATAAGCTGGTTGCAACGTTCAAGCGTCTGGAAGCAGAAAATGAAGGCATTGTAAAGAGCGGCCGTACCCACTTGCAGGATGCAACCCCAATCGCATTTTCTCAGGAAATCAGCGGATGGAGAAGCACACTGGAACGGGATAAGGAAATGCTTCAGGCAGCTCTGCCGTTCCTGAAAACACTGGCACTGGGTGGTACTGCTGTTGGTACTGGTCTGAATACCCCGAAGGGATTTGATGTTGCAGTTGCAAAGGCTGTTTCTGAAATCACCGGCAAGGAATTCCGGACAGCAGAAAACAAGTTCCACGCACTGACCAGCAAGGATGAACTGGTATTTGCACACGGTGCACTCAAGGCACTGGCTGCAGATATGATGAAGATTGCAAACGACGTTCGCTGGCTGGCAAGCGGCCCGAGAGATGGTCTGGGTGAAATTTTCATTCCGGAAAACGAACCGGGCTCTTCCATCATGCCGGGTAAGGTGAATCCGACTCAGTGCGAAGCCGTTACAATGGTAGCTGTTCAGGTAATGGGCAACGATGTTGCAGTTGGAATGGCTGCTTCTCAGGGTAACTTTGAACTGAACGTATTCATGCCGGTTTGCATGTATAACTTCTTGCAGTCTGCACGTCTTTTGGCAGAAGCCATTGTGTCCTTTAATGACCACTGTGCTTGCGGCATTCGTGCAAACAAGGAAAAGATGCATCACAACCTGCACAACTCTTTGATGCTGGTTACTGCATTGAATCCGTACATCGGCTATGAAAATGCAGCAAAGACCGCAAAGAAGGCTTACAAGGAAAACATTTCTTTGAAGGAAGCTTGTGTTTCGCTTGGTTTCTTAACAGCAGAACGCTTTGACGAAGTGTTCCATCCGGAACAGATGGTCTGAGCCTGCTGTTGGCATAACAGGAAATTTGCTTTTGCGAGGTGCATTGCTTCGCAGGAGCAGGTTTCAAAATTGATAGAAAGGTAGTTTTGCTATGACATTCAGTTATTTCCCAGGATGTACACTGAAGACCAAGGCAAAGGATCTGGATCGGTATGCAAGAGCCAGTGCAGAAGCGTTGGGCTTTACACTGGAAGAGCTTCCGGACTGGCAGTGCTGCGGTGGCGTATATCCGATGGCAAAAAATGAAATTGCAACAAAACTCTCTTCCGTACGTGCATTGGTTTCTGCTCGTGAAAAGGATCAGGCGTTGGTAACGCTCTGCTCCGCATGTCATAATGTCATCAAGCAGGTAAACCACGACATGCAGACGGATGAGAACATGCAGATGAAAGCCAACAATTATATGAAGCTGGAAACACCGTATACCGGTGAAACAGAAGTGCTTCATTATTTGGAAGTCCTGCGGGATAAGATTGGCTTCGACAAGGTAGCAGCTGCGGTGAAAAATCCGTTAAAGGGTAAGAAAATCGCTGCTTACTACGGATGTCTTTTGCTGCGGCCGGGCAAGGTGCTGCAGATGGATAACCCGGAAAACCCGAAGATTTTAGAGGATTTCATCCGTGCAATCGGTGCAGAACCGGTTCTTTATCCGCAGAGAAATGAATGCTGTGGCGGATATATGACCATGGAAGAAAAGAGCGTGGCTGTTTCCAGAAGTAGTGCAGTAATGCAGAGTGCTGCTGAATTTGGTGCAGAAATGGTAATCACAGCCTGTCCGCTTTGCCTGTATAATCTCAAGAAAAACAGTGGTTCTGAGCTGCCTGTTGTTTATTTCACAGAGCTGCTTGCAGAAGCACTGGGTGTAAAGTAAGGAGGGGACAAGATGGCTGATTGGAAAGAACAGGTATTGCGTACCAGCGGTGTCAATCCCCTGAAGTGCATGCGGTGTGGAAAATGTTCTGCCACATGTCCTTCTTATGATGCAATGGAATACCATCCGCATCAGTTCGTTTATATGGTGGAAAAAGGGAATCTTGAACCCCTGATGCAGTCTGAATCAATTTATAAATGCCTTTCTTGCTTTGCTTGTCTGGAGCGGTGCCCAAGAAATGTGGAACCAGCAAAACTGGTAGAAGCAGTACGTCTGGCAGTGATTCGTCAGCAAGGACAGAACCATCTGAAGCCGGAACAGATTCCTGCAATGCTGGATGAAGATCTTCCGCAGCAGGCAATTGTCAGTGCATTCAGAAAATACAGCAAATAAGGAGGCATAGGCAATGCAGAGAATTGGTGTTTTTGTATGCCACTGCGGTACGAATATTGCGGCAACCGTTGACGTAAAGACGGTCGCAGAAACACTCGGTAAGGAACCGGCTGTTGTATTTGCAACCGATTATCCGTACATGTGTTCCGAGGCAGGACAAAACATAATCAAGGAAGCAATCAAAGAACATCACCTGGATGGTGTTGTGGTATGTTCTTGTTCTCCGAGAATGCACGAAGCAACGTTCCGGAAGGCAGTTGCAGCTGCGGGCTTGAACCCATACATGCTGGAAGTTGCCAACATCAGAGAACAGTGCTCTTGGATCCACAAGAATAAAGAAGAAGGTACTGCAAAGGCAATTGTACTCGGACGTGCAGCCATTGCAAAAGTACAGCTGAATGCACCGCTGATCGCTGGCGAAAGCCCGGTTGTAAAGCGTGCATTGGTCATCGGCGGCGGTATTGCTGGTATTCAGACTGCTCTGGATATTGCAGAAGCTGGCTATCCGGTTGACATCGTAGAAAAAGAACCGACCATCGGCGGTAAGATGACACAGATCGATAAGACATTCCCGACACTGGACTGCTCTTCCTGTATCCTGACCCCGAAGATGGTAGAATGTGCACAGAACGAAAACATTACCATTTATTCTTACAGCGAAATCGAAGCAGTAACCGGCTTTGTCGGCAACTTCAGCGTGAAAATTCGCCGGAAGAAGCGGTATGTTGACGAAACAAAGTGTACAGGATGTGGTATCTGTACCGAAAAGTGCCCAGTTAAGAATGTACCGAGTGCATATGACCTGGGTCTGAAGAACCACCGTGCAATTTACATTCCGTTTGCACAGGCAATTCCGAATGTTGCTGTCATTGATGGCGATTACTGTAACAAGATCCAGAAGGGCAAGTGCGGCGTTTGTGCAAGATTCTGCTCGGCTGGTGCGATCAACTATGAACAGGAAGATCAGATCGTAGAAGAAAAGTATGGTGCGATCATTGCAGCAACTGGTTACAATCCGATCTCTCTGGATGGTTATGATGAATTTGCTTATTCACAGAGCAAGGATGTTGTCACTTCTCTGGAATTTGAACGGATCCTGAAAGCAGATGGCCCGACAGAAGGGCACCTCGAACGGCTTTCCGACCACAAGCAGCCAAAGACTTTGGTATTTGTACAGTGTGTCGGCAGCAGACAGTCCGGCGATGCAACACATGGCGGTTGCGGTAAGGAATACTGCTCTAAGATTTGCTGTATGTATACTGCAAAGCACGCAATGCTGTGCCGTGAAAAGTATCCGGATACCGACGTTTATGTATTCTATATCGACGTTCGTACACCGGGCAAGAACTACGATGAATTCTATCGGCGTGCAGTGGAACAGTACGGCGTACACTATATTAAGGGTATGGTCGGTAAGGTTTCTCCGCAGGCAGATGGTTCTCTGATGGTTCAGGCTTCGGATCTGCTCTCCAACGAACAGCTGCACATCAAGGCAGATATGGTCGTTCTGGCAGCTGCAATTGAACCGGATAAGACAGCTCGTCCGCTGGCAACCATGCTGACAGCAAGTATGGATACCAACGACTTCTTCACAGAAGCACACGCAAAGCTGCGTCCGGTAGAATCTCCAACCGCTGGTGTATTCCTGTCTGGTGTCTGCCAAGGCCCGAAGGATATTCCGGAAACAGTTTCTCAGGCAAGTGCGGCGGCTGCAAAGGCACTTGGTCTGTTGGCAAAGGACAAGCTCTCTTGCAATCCGTGTGTTGCACACTCCAACGAAATGATGTGTAATGGCTGCTCCAGTTGTGCAAATGTTTGCCCGTATGGTGCAATTACATATTCGGATAAGGACTTCAGCAGAAGAAAAGATGGTTCTATGATTCGCCGTGTCGCATCTGTCAATGAGGCAGTTTGTCAGGGCTGCGGTGCATGTACTGTTGCATGTCCGTCCGGTGCAATGGATTTGAAGGGCTTCTCGACCAGTCAAATTATGGCGGAGGTAGACGCAATATGCAAGTAAATAATGAATTCAAGCCGAAAATCGTTGCTTTTTGCTGCAACTGGTGTTCTTATGCCGGTGCAGATTTGGCAGGTACGAACCGTGCGAATTATCCGGCAGATGTAAAGATCATTCGAGTACCATGTTCCTGCCGTGTCAATCCGATTTTCATTCTGCGGGCATTTCAGCGTGGTGCAGATGGTGTGATCCTCTGCGGATGCCATCCGGGTGACTGCCACTATACCACTGGTAACTACTACGCACGTCGGAGAATGACCATGCTCTTCTCGATGTTGAATTACCTCGGAATTGAAAAAGAGAGAACCAGAGTAGAATGGGTTTCCGCTGCAGAAGGTGCAAAGTTTGCAGAAACCATGAATGAGTTTACAGAAACCATTCTCAAGCTGGGCGAAAATAAGAGATTGGAGGATCTGAGATGCAAGAAGGAATGGTAAAAAGAGCCTCCGAATTGCTTGCAGACGGTACCGTTGTTCGGGTACTGGGCTGGAAAAACGGGGAATTTGCCTATGACCCGACACCGGCTGTTTTTGAATCAGCAGAAGCACTGAGTGATTTTGTATACAATGATTTTTGTGCAAGCAATCTTTCCAAGTATTTGGTTGCTCTCTCCAAGAAAGACGGCAAAACACTGGTATTCCTGAAGCCATGTGATTCCTACAGCTTTAACCAGCTGTTGACCGAACATCGGGTTGATCGGGAAAAGGTTTATATCATCGGCATCCCATGTGATGGCAAAGTCGATGAAAGCAAGCTGCGTGCAAAGGGTGCAGAAGGGGTGACCGGTATCACCACAGACGGCGATCAGATTACAGTTTCTACATTCTATGGCGATTTGCAGTTCCAGAAAGCAGATGTCATTGCAGAACGCTGCGTGACCTGCAAGAGCAAGAAAGTCGTTGTCTATGATGAAATGATGGGCGAAAACGGGGAAGTAAATCCGGATTGCGGTAGATTTGACCAAGTTGCAGAACTGGAAGCAATGACACCGGATGAACGGTTTGCATTCTGGAGAAATGAACTTTCCAAGTGTATCCGCTGCAATGCCTGTCGGAATATCTGCCCGGCATGTACCTGTGAACAGTGCGTTTTCGATAATCCGAAGTCTGGTATTTCCCAGAAAGCCGCTGCGGATTCTTTTGAGGAAAACATGTTCCATATCATCCGTGCATTCCATGTAGCCGGCAGATGTACAGACTGTGGAGAATGCTCCAGAGTATGTCCGCAGCATATTCCGCTGCATTTGCTGAACCGGAAGTTTATCAAGGAAATGAACGAATGTTACGGCGAATATCAGGCTGGTGAAGAAGCTGGAAGCCGTGCACCGCTCGTAAACTTTACAAAAGAAGACTGTGAACCGAGCATTGTTTATACAAAGGAGGCGAGCAAGTAATGAAAAAAATTTCTCTGAGCAAACTGGATGAATTTTTTGCCGCTGTTGCTGCTTCTAAGAATCTGTATTTGCCGGTTG
>CABQIF010000104.1 GCA_902464115.1 uncultured Ruminococcus sp.
ACCACAGAAACCTTGCAGGGAATTCCGTCCATTGTTTTTGGTTTGTTTGGTTACCTGATGTTTGTCGTTGCCTGTCACTTTGGGTATTCGCTGTTGGGCGGTGCAATTACATTGGCATTGATGGTGCTGCCGCTGATCATGCGGACAACCGAAGAAGCGTTGATGAGTGTTCCGGATTCGTTCCGGGAGGGCAGCTTCGGTTTAGGAGCAGGCAGATTGCGGACGGTATTCAAGATTATTGTACCGAGTGCCATGCCGGGGATTTTGTCCGGTGTCATTCTGGCAATTGGCCGAATTGTCGGAGAAACAGCAGCCTTGATGTATACCGCCGGAACGGCAACCAGTGTTTGCACCAGTCCGATGGGAACGTGTCGAACATTGGCAGTGCATATGTATCAGCTGCTCTGTGAAGGGCGAGAAATGGATGCTGCTTATGCAACGGCGGTCGTATTGTTGGTGATGGTTATTTTAATCAACCTGTTGTCCAGTACGATTGCAAAGAAACTGACCAAGAAATAAGAGAGGTCGAGAAAAGAGCTATGGAAAATAAATTTACAATCAAAGACATGAATCTGTATTATGGCAGCTTTCATGCACTAAAGGGCGTGAACTTAAACTTGCCAGCCAATGAAGTCACGGCGTTTATTGGGCCATCCGGTTGCGGCAAGTCTACCCTGTTGCGTTCCCTGAATCGAATGAATGATTTGGTGGAGGGCTGTAAGATTACAGGGGATATTCGTCTGGACAACGAAGATATTTATGGTTCGATGGACATCAACCTGCTGCGGAAACGGGTGGGTATGGTGTTTCAGAAGGCAAACCCGTTTCCGATGAGCATTTATGATAACATTGCCTATGGCCCTCGGACGCATGGCATCCGGTCGAAAAGCAAGCTGAATGAAATCGTAGAAAAATCCCTGCGGGATGCTGCCATCTGGGATGAAGTCAAAGACCGGCTGAATAAATCCGCACTGGGGATGTCTGGCGGACAGCAGCAGCGGCTTTGCATCGCCAGAGCGTTGGCAGTACAGCCGGAAGTCTTGCTGATGGACGAACCGACCTCCGCCCTCGACCCAATTTCCACTTCTAAGATTGAAGACCTTGTAATTGAGCTGAAAAAGGAGTATACTGTTATTATCGTCACACATAATATGCAGCAGGCAACCCGTGTATCGGATAAAACGGCGTTCTTCCTGTTGGGAGAAGTCGTAGAATTCAATGAAACGGAAAAATTGTTCTCCAATCCAAACGACAAGCGGACAGAAGACTACATTACAGGGAGGTTCGGTTAAAATGAGAGAACTATATACCCAGCAGCTGGAAACGATGAAAACCCGTTTGATTCAGATGGGTGCAATGTGTGAGGATGCCATTTCTTGTTCTGTAAAGGGCATGTTGCACGGCGATGCAGAATTGCTAAAAAAGGTAGAGTCCACAGAAATGGACATCAACCAGATGGAACGGGAGATTGAACGGCTTTGTATGCGGCTGCTTTTGATGCAGCAGCCTGTTGCCAGTGATTTGCGTTCGGTTTCGTCTGCTCTGAAAATTATTTCAGACCTCGAACGCATTGGCGACCAGGCATATGACATTGCCGAAATTGCAAAGCATTTGAAATATTCCGAATTTGCAGGAAAAGTACACATTCAGGATATGGCAGTTGCAGCCATTCGCATGGTAACCGATAGCGTAGAAGCATTTGTACAGCGTGATTTAGAACTGGCTCAGAACGTCTTGAAAGAAGATGATACTGTAGATCAGTTGTTCAATAAGGTGCGGGCAGACTTGATTCATATCATTCAGGAAAAGCAAGAGGATGATGTGGAAATGGTGCTGGATTTGCTGATGATTGCGAAATATCTGGAACGCATTGGCGACCATGCCGAAAATGTTGCAGAATGGGTGGTTTATCTGCTGACGGGCGAACACATCTAATCTGCCGCTCCGCAACGGGGATTCGGCGGAAAAACAGAGAGGAGATACAGAAACGTGATTTATTTTTTGGAAGATGATGATAGTATTCGGGAATTGGTGATTTATACCTTGCGGAACACAGGCATGGAAGCGATGGGCTTTTCCAGACCCTCGGCGTTCTGGGAGGCGATGCAGCAGGAGGAACTGCCGGCACTGGTCTTGCTGGATATTATGTTGCCCGAAGAAGATGGCGTTTCTGTATTGAAAAAACTGCGGGCAAATCGGGCAACGAAAACGCTGCCAGTGATTATGCTGACCGCAAAGGGAACAGAATACGATCAGGTCATGGGCTTGGATTATGGTGCAGATGATTACATCCCGAAACCGTTTGGCATGATGGCATTGATTGCCCGTATCAAAGCAGTTTTGCGGCGGTCTGCTCCAAGCGAAGAAGAGCAGGAATATGTACTGGGTGATTTGTATGTGAATCCGACCCGTCACATTGTCCGAGTGGGCAAAGAACCCGTCAGCCTGACGTTGAAAGAATTTGAATTGCTGTGTCTGCTGCTGGAGCATCAGGGCGTAGTCTTTACCCGTGACCGGCTGTTGAATCATATCTGGGGATATGCATTTGACGGGGAAAGCCGAACGGTGGATGTACACGTCCGGCACTTGCGGCAGAAACTGGGCGAATGTGGAAAATACATTGAAACCGTGCGAGGCATTGGATACCGTGCAGGAGATGGGGAATCGTGAAGAAACGAATTTTTTGCAGCATGGTGGCACTGGTTGGTTCTGCAATGGCACTTTGCTTTATTTTTATCACAGGACTGCTCTACGAACATTACAGCAATTTGCAGACCGAACAGCTGAAAGAAACGGCATCCTATATTGAACAGGGTTATGAAGCAGCCGGACAATCCTATCTGGAAACCTTACAGACTGGAACGAATCGGGTAACCTTGATTGCAAAGGATGGAACGGTATTGTATGACAGTCAGGAGCAGGATGTTTCTCAGATGAGCAACCATGCTGATCGGGAAGAGGTTCAGCAGGCGGAACAGGATGGCTTTGGATTTAGTCGGCGGTTTTCGAGTACGATGTCGAAAGAAACCGTTTACTATGCCGTTCGGCTGTCCGATCAAAGTGTGTTACGGGTTTCTGTGGAATATCGGTCGCTGTTTGCAATGATGGGCGTTTTGTTGATGCAGGCACTGTTTATTCTGTTGGTAATGCTGATTCTGGCGTTGCTGGTTTCTTATCAGCTGACCAAGAAAATTGTAAAACCCATCAACACATTGGATTTGGAACATCCGGAGCAGGTTTCTACATATGAAGAATTAGACCCATTGCTCTGTAAGCTGGCAAGCCAGAACCGAGAAATTGTGCAGAAGATGGATATTTTGCGGCAGCAGCAGTATGAATTCAGTATGATCACAGAGCATATGCAGGAAGGCTTGTTTGTCATTGACCATGCTTATACCATTTTGACTTGCAATCAAAGTGCGATGCGGTTGTTTGGCTTGCAGCATTCTGTATTGCAAAAGAACATCTTAACCGTAGAACGAGGCGAGCCGTTCCGGAATGTGCTGGATCAGGCATTGCGGGGCAGACACTGCACCTCCCAGCTGGAACGGGAAGGGCGTGTCTATCAGCTGATTGCAAATCCGGTTTTACGTAATGAAACACCGCAGGAAATGCAGACACGAGAAGATGACCTGATTGGGGTTGTCATTTTGATTCTGGATATTACGGAGAAAGAAACGCAGGAACGATACCGCAGAGAATTTACTGCAAATGTTTCCCATGAGCTGAAAACACCGCTGACTTCGATTTCTGGTATTGCAGAAATCATGAAAAATGGAATTATGCTGCCGGCAGATGTCCCCCACTTTGCCGGAAAGATTTATGATGAATCCCAGCGGCTGATTACCCTGATTGGTGATATTATTAAGTTATCGCAGTTGGATGAACAGTCTGTTCCGTTTGCCTGGGAGTCCGTCAATCTGTTGGAACTGGCGGAAGATGTACAAAAACGCTTGCAGCCAGTTTGTGAAAAGCGAAAGATTACATTTCAGGTGACCGGAACACCGTGCACCGTGCAGGGTGTGCGGCAGGTACTGGATGAAATGGTCTATAACATCAGTGAAAACGCCATCAAGTATAATCGAGAGGCTGGCAGCATTATCGTAACGACAGGTTACAAAGAACAGCATCCGTTTATTCGTGTGACAGATACGGGGATCGGCATTCCGAAAGCCGAACAGGAACGGATATTCGAGCGGTTTTATCGAGTCGATAAGAGCCATTCCAAAGCAGTTGGCGGAACAGGCTTAGGGCTGTCAATTGTGAAACACGGTGCAATTTTGCATCACGCAACGATTCATTTGGATAGTACCGAACAGGTCGGAACGACCATTGAAATTCTGTTTACCGGAGATACGGAGCAGGAAGAGCAATCAGAAAAAAACGCATAAATGTCCCCATAGATAACAACCGCCTTGGAACTGAAAAGTTGCAGTTTCAAGGCGGTTTTGTTTTTGATTTGGATAGAGTTTCAAGAATCAAAAAATCCCACTGTTTTCTTGCAGGTTGCAAGGAACAGCGGGATTCTTTTTTATAGGATGATTTTGTCAGCAGAAATTATTCTGCCAGCATGATGGTACTGAATGCAGTGTCCAGTTCATCCTTCTTTGCAGCAGCTTCTGCTTCTGTTGCAGCAGTTGTAGTATAATATGCCTTAATCTTCGGCTCTGTACCAGACGGACGAATGATAACCTTTGCACCCTGTTCCAGTGTGAACGAGAGAACGTTCGATTTCGGCAGTGTGATAGCAGTTTCTGTTCCGGTTGTCAGGTCGATGGAAACCTGCTTTTCATAATCTGCAAACTGGAGAACCTTCAGGTTGTCAATCTGTTCCGGGCGGTTGGTACGCAGGTTTTCCATGATGTTCTGCATCCGGATCATACCGCTTTCGCCTTCAAACGTAAAGCTGTGCTGAGCGTGTACATAAACACCATATTTCTGATACAGGTTTTCTCTTGCCTGCATCATGGAAATGCCCTTTGTACGATAATAAGCAGCCATTTCGCAGATGAGCATGGATGCAACA
This sequence comes from uncultured Ruminococcus sp., assembly GCA_902464115.1. Lineage (GTDB taxonomy): Bacteria > Bacillota > Clostridia > Oscillospirales > Ruminococcaceae > Ruminococcus_C. The sequence goes on from CABQIF010000104.1 coordinate 5,027, forward strand.
ACGGCATCCTTATCCCGAACATAAGATCCAGCCAGATAGCCATAGCTTTCTTCAAAGCCAAAGATATACCGGTCTTCTTCGCCCTTTGCTTCCAGGAAACCAATCTGTTCGCCGATGAACTTGAAGCCCGTCAGAACTTCAATCAGTTCTACACCATAAGCCTTGCAGATTGCTTCTACAATGTCAGTGGTGACGATGGTCTTTACTGCAACCGGATGCTTTGGCATTGTGCCTTTCTGAATCCGCTGTTCGCAGATATATTCGAGCAGCAATGCACCCACTTCGTTGCCGGAAAACAGGGCATATCCGCCCTTTCCATCTGGAACGGCGATGCCAACACGGTCAGCGTCTGGGTCAGTTGCCAGCAGCAAATCCGGTTTTACCTGGTCGCAGTACTGCAAGCCGAGCTGCAATGCTTCCCGAATTTCCGGGTTCGGATACGGACAGGTGGTAAAGTTGCCATCTGGATTTTCCTGTTCCTTGACAACGGTCACTTCCTGAATGCCGATGCGGTTCAGAATGGTGCGAACCGGCTTGTTTCCCGTACCGTTCAGCGGCGTGTAGACGATCTTCAGACCGCTTTTTGCACATAGATCGGTATTGATGCCCTGAGCCAGAACGTTTCGGAAATAATCTTCAATGACATCATCGCCGATATAGGAAATCATGCCGGCAGCAAGTGCTTCATCAAACGGCATGTGCTTGACATCGTTGAAAATGTCCAGTGCATTGATTTTTGCAAGAACAGCATCCGCAGCATCAATGGTCATCTGACAGCCATCGCTGCCGTATGCCTTGTAGCCGTTGTACTTTGCCGGGTTGTGGCTGGCAGTTACCATAATACCAGCACTGCAATGCAGTGCACGAACGGCAAAAGACAGCATCGGGGTTGGCTTCAGTTCGGTGTAGATGTGAACCTTTACCCCATTTGCAGCGAGTACTTCCGCAGCAGCCTTTGCAAAGTCTGTGGACTTGATTCGGCTGTCGTAGGAAATTGCAACGCTTGGTTCGGAAAATGCTTCTTTTACATAGTTCGCCAGACCCTGAGTTGCTTTGCGAACGGTATAGATGTTCATACGATTGGTGCCAGCACCAATTACGCCACGCAGACCGCCTGTTCCAAAAGCAAGATCCCGATAAAAGCGATCTTGAATGGCTTCTGCATCGTTTTCAATGGCAGACAATTCCGACTGTAAATCCGGATCGTCTACGGCGTTTTTCCGCCAGCTCTGATAGAGTTCCATTTCAGTCATAAAAAAAACCTCCATGTCAAGATTTCATTACATCCTTTATTATACCACACGAAGCGAAAAAAGCAAATAGAAATTGCTACGGTTTTATAAAATATTTCGGAAAGGGCAAAAAAATGCTTGTTTATGGGGAAAAAGATGGAGAAAATGAAACGATTGAAAGTGGAATTTTGTCGAATATGGGGGAATGCTTCTATTATATAGAAAGCAGAATCAAAATCAGATGTATGGAAAACAGAAATTGGAAGAATGAGAACCTCTGTAAAATCAGTTTATTTTACCATTTGTCCATATATTTCCATGTTGCAATTCAAATTATTCTGATATACTAATCAAAAATCAACCACAAATTGGGATTTGAAAGGGTGTTTATTATGAATCGGAAGAAAACAGCGGGTTTGCTTGTCGCTGCAATGGGATTATCGTTGGCATTGACAGGATGCGGAGAAACAACCGTACAGGTGGAAGGCTTGCCACAGGAATTTCATGCTTATGAAGACAATGGCGATGTCAACAGCACCATAACCATTGACAATGTGGATTATACAATTGAGGACGATCCGTATCTCAAGAAGCAGCAGGATATTACTGTCACGATTTCTGGGTCTTATACTTATGTAAATGAAGATGCAACAGCGACACAGGCACCGGAAATTGCAGTTCAGTTGGTGGACAAGAAGGGAAATGCTACAGATACAAATCACGTAGGAAAAGTTAGCATGACCAAAAAAGAGGTCGGAGAGGCATATGAAGATACCTATACGTTTTCTGTTTCCGAGGGTGGAGCATACACAGTAAAATTGACAGAGAAAAAATAACTACAAAAATCATATCAGAAAAGACAGCATCAATGTTTGTTGGGCTGTCTTCGTGCAAAAAGTTATTCGGGCAGTAAGTTCAGAACAGAAACTTGCAGAATCTCTGCCAGTGCAACAAGAAAATCAAAACAAATAAGGTCTGCGAAGGAGAAGTTTTATGAAAATATGTCCAAATTGTCAAAAACAAAATCCAGATGAGGCACAGACTTGTCTATGCGGTTATTCATTTGAGCAGAATGGAGAAAAGGAGTGTTCGTAAAGATGCGATAGATTACGTTCTTTATGCTCTATGCTTTCTTTTGCCATTTATGGTAGGCAGTATCCTTGGAAATGGTCTTATATCTGCATTAAGTGGTATCATATCTCCTAACTTGTTGAGACATCGAAATGGTTATGCTGGTGTTCTGGCTTGGATACTTAGTATATTAGGATTTATTATTGGAATTGTTATTTTTGCAAATAGAAATAATACGTATTTTTGATAATTGTGGAGCAAAAAAGTGCAGACAGTGCTTCCGTTCTGTATTATGCAGCTCAGTTGAAGCAGAAGGAAAACAAGGAATCATGAAACAAAAATCGTCCTGATATAGAAAGTATCGGGGCGTTTTTTTGCAAAATAGGTAAAAAGAAGCTTGCAGT
>CABQIF010000105.1 GCA_902464115.1 uncultured Ruminococcus sp.
GCCTTATCTGACATTAGAAGCACAACATTGTCAGAGAATTCCGCAGGTTGGAACGGGAATTGCAGAATGTTATGAATTTACGATTCCTGCAAACGGACAGAGCCAATTCCCAGCCGTACCCGATGGCAGCGTTGATTTGGTCTTTGGCATGAGCAAACAAGATGTTCGGCTGTTTATTGGCGGAACAGTCTTGCAGATGAAACAATGGTGTTTCGACCCGGGGCGAACGTATTTTGGTGTACGGTTTCAGCCGGGAAAAAGCTTGTTGCCGAAAGATTTGTGTATTCAGGATGTGGTTAATGCGGATTTGGAATTGCAGCCCTCTGTCTATGGAGAGGGACTTGCAGAGAAAATTGCAACAGCAGGCAGCTTACAGGCTCGTTCGCAGTTGTTTTTACAGACTTATTTGCAGCAATTTCCGGAATCGACTGACACCCGACACAATTTGGAACGCTATGTTCGACGGCGGATTTATGAAACAAAAGGAACGATTGGGATTCAAAATCTGGCAGAAGAAACGGGCTATTCTGCATGTTATCTGCGGCGAGTTTTTGAGCAGATTCATGGAATTTCCCCGAAGCTGTTTGAACGGTTTATCCGATTCCAAAATATGCTGTATCTGATGGAACAGCAGGAGTGGCAGAATCAAAGAATGGATGCCCTTTGTTTTGAAAGCGGCTATTATGACCAGTCGCATATGATGAAAGATTTTAAGCGGTTTGCAGGCAGAACACCGGAACAATACCGAAAATTTCGCTTGCATCCAGAAGAATGATTGGAAAGAGAGGAATTTGTTATGAACTTGTCTAAAATTGAAATTATCACAGGAATGTCGAAATTGACTGGACTGAAGTCTGTTTTAAGCCAAGCAGGCGTTCGTGGAATGACCGTTGTGCAAGTACTGGGCTGCGGCGTGGAAAAGGGCACAAAGGAATATGAAGTGGATGAAAATTATGAAATGGAATTGTTGCCGAAGCAGCAAATCAGCATTGTCGTAAAGACCGAAAAAGTTAAGGAAATCGTAGAACTGATTAAGCAGGAATTGTATACAGGTCATATTGGAGATGGTAAAATCTTTGTTTATGATATTACCAACGTCATTCGTGTCCGGACAGGGGACGAAGGAGAAGACGCACTCTAAAAGAAAGGCGGTTGAATCCATATGGCTGCACAACAAGAGAAAAAGTTAGGGCTTGGAAGTGTTGTTTCCATTTCCGTAGGGTTGATTATTGCAACCAGTTGTCTGGTTTCTCTGGGACAGGGAGCCGGAACAATTGGAGTGACTTTCATTTTTGCAATGGTAATTGCCTGCTTACTGAATATGACAACTGTTGCTTCCCTTTCAGAATTGAATGCGTTGATGCCAAATACAACGGGTGGACTGGCACAGTATACACTTGCCTGTATGGGACCGTTTCCAACGATTATCTCAATGGTTGGCGGATACATTTTATGTAATGTGTTATCCTGTGGCGTAGAAGCCTCTATCTTTTCGTATGCAATGTCAGATACCTTTTCATTCCTGCATATTCCGAGTTTGGGATATGTGCTGATTGTTACCACCCTTCTGATGATCGCAAACTTATTCGGGGTTGATATTTTTGCGAAGTTGCAGGATGTTGTCGCATTTCTGCTGGTTGGCTCGATGTTGATCATGGGTATCATTGGTGCGGTTGGCATTGGATTTGGGAAAAAGGTCGACCAGCCGTATACCATGGCAACGGATTTCAAGAGCATTGTTTCCATGACAGCGGTTGCGTTCTGGCTGTTTATCGGTGCGGAATATGTCATTCCGGTTTCCAAAAGTGTCAAGAATGCCAAGCGAAATGTTCCGCTGGGCATGATGATTGGTTTGGGATTGATTTGTATCGTACAATCCATTCTGGTCTTTGGTTTTCATAACTATGTGCCGTGGGCAGAACTGGCAGATTCTCCAGCACCACATTTGCTGTATGGCATGAATCTGCTCGGCACATTCGGAAAAATCTGGATGACATTGGTTGCTGCTTTTGCCGTAGTCAGCACACAAAATTCCACCGTCAATGCACTGGCAAGCATTTGTCAGGGTATGGCGAAGATGAACATGATGCCACAGGTTTTTGCAAAGACCAACCGGCGTGGTGTTCCGTATGTCGGCGTGGTATTTGTCAGTGTTATGATTTTCGTATTCTCTGCACTGAGCAATAACTCATCCGATGCCATTTCATTCTTGATTCTGGTTGGCTCTGTATTCTGGATGATTTCCTATATCTTAGCACATATGGATGTTCTGATTCTGAGAAAGCGGTTTCCGAAAGCACCTCGAAGCTTTAAAGTACCGCTTGGCCCAGTGATTCCGGTGATTGGCATTCTTGGAACGATCTATATGATTTTGAATATTTCCACAGATACTGCTGAACGAAATGCGATTTGGCTGGTAACCGGCGGAACATTCTTGCTGTTGGGAATTTATGCATTCTTCTGGATTAAGTACAAGATGAAAATGCCGGTATTTAAGAGCGTTCCGATGGAAAAAGTCATGGCGATGGAGAACGATATGTATTATACGATTCGAAAACGTCGTGGTATTTGGAAATAACTACATAGCAGAGAAAAGCCGTTTCGTTGCAGGATGACGAAACGGCTTTTTATGATATTGTTTTTACTTGTATTGGTTATTTTGCAGACCAGCTATCCATTTCCGCCTGTCCGCTGAATACAAAATACAAATCCTGTATGTCATTCAATCCCTGCACTATAGCAGAAACGGTTGTCATCTTTCCACCTGCTGGAATTTCTGCATATCCGACTGCTTTCCCGGTTGGAGAGCCCGTGCAAATTTTAACGGCACAGCCACTCTTAGAAGATGCTTTGATTGCAATCTGAGAAGCACCTTTTGAGAAATGAACACCGCTTACTTTGAGCCAGTCGCCTTGGTCAATTTCTGTTACAACCGTATCGCCCAACCCACGCACCTGAATGCCTGCCTGATTGGACATGGTTTCTGCCTGCACTGTTTGATACGGATTGATGGTTTTCTTCTGTGCAATACCAGTCATCGTTCCTGTAACTGCTTGTATTTTTGTTCCTTGCATGGTGACTGCATCCACCTGCGGACTGCGATAATTGCCTTCTATCCCCATTGCCTTTTCTACGCTGCGATTATGATAGAACAAATAAAGTTGTCCATTCAATGTGCAGAGGGAATGATGATTGTTTCCATACAGGCCGAAAAATGTTCCCTGATTCCGAAACAGTTCTCCGCCATAAGTATACGGTCCAAGCGGATTGTCGGCTGTCATGTATTCAATCGCTCCGCTGGTCATTCCATAGGCATTCCCAGCGGTTTTCCAGTTGGAACAGTAGGTATAATAATACGTATCTCCAATCTTGTTGATACCAGAATCTTCAAATAAATAGGGGGCTTCAATGGTCACAGGTGTTCCGGCAAGGCTAATCATGTCATCTCCCAACTGGACGATGCGAGAAGTGCCCGGCGTGGCATCTTTTCCGTCTGGAACACCACCGCCAAAACAGAGATAGCCTGTTCCATCATCGTCCACCATCACTGCAGGGTCAAACAGCCAAGTGATATCGCTGCAATTTGGTGTTGCACGGGTAATCAAGGCTTTTCCGAGTGGGTCTGTCCAAGGGCCAGTTGGGCTGTCTGCTGTTAATACACTTACCCCATTTCCGCCATTGCAGAAATAGAGGAAAAATTTTTCTTTGCCGTTGATGGTTTTATGGGCTGCACACGGTGCCCAAGAACAGGTTGCCCATTTGGCGATGCCATCTGTTCCAGCAACAGGAATTGCTCCATGGTCTGTCCAGTTCACCAAATCCTCAGAGGATAAACAGTTGATTTTGTTTACCTGTGCATAGGTGTTTTCTGTGACCTTTCCATCGCTGTCATATTCAATGACATCGTTTGTGGTATAAACGTAAACTCTGCCGTTATATTCCATTACACCAGGGTCTGCACCAAATCGCTGTGTGAAGAGCGGATTGTTTTCGCCATCTGCCTTATAGCTGGCGGTTGGCGTGATTCCGGCAAACAATGCCTCCATTGCAGCTGTATCTATAACTTTTTCTGCCTTTGAAAAGACAGAGATCCGTCCCAACAGATAATCCTGCAACATCTTGACATCTGCCGCATCAACGATTCCATTTTGGTCTACGTCTGTTGCCAGCTTTGCAGCATTGCCAGAAAAGCCACTGGAAACGCCATGTTTTGCAAGAGAAAGATCTAATACATTGATGACGCCATCTGCATTGACATCTCCCAGTGTAATCGTTGGTGCTTCGCCTGCTCCGATGATGCTTGTTCCGCCAACTGCTCCAATGGCTTCATCCAAATAGAAGTTGGTGGTGCTGTCTTTTGTTTCTACATAAATTTGTAAGTTGGTTGCATCCGCAGGAATCGTGTAATTTTTATTGGCAAGCTGCATCCATTCTCCCTGAATGGCAGTGCCTTCTGCAATGGTATCATATTGTGTGTCACCATTTGCATCGGTATACTGCAATTTGAAATAGAAAGTATCCGTTGCATCGCCGTCAAAATACTGTACATTGGTGCTGAAACTATACGACTTTCCCGGTATAAATGCCTTTGGATTTAAGCTCCGTGCAGCACCATTCCAAGCAGCGGTACGATTCTGTACCAATAAGGCTTCTTTTCCAACATAATTTGTCCGTCCGCTGGTGGATACTTCCGCATCTCCTCTGCCGCTCCAGCCGTCCAATTCCCCTTCAAAGGTACTATGGAAATACCAGCCGTATTCATTCGGTTCAATGGGCTGTTCGGTTGTACCCGGATTGCTGCCATCGCCCCATTCTGACTGCGGGATCATGGATGTTAAGGTTGTATAGGCAAGCTTTGGCTGATGATTGGTATCATAGAGCAGGGGCGTATTTTCTGTCTTAATCCAAGTATTTGCATCATCTGGCCCCCAGATACAAACTGCCGTGACACGTCCATCGGAGGTTGGATTTTTATTCCAGTCCATGGCTGCCTGAAAAATTGCTTTGTATTTGTCTGCCTGTTGCTGTAAGGTATACTTGCCATTTTCCATGGTGATATCCAATTCTGTAATTTGAACATCACAGCCGATCGAGAGGAATTTTTTCATTGCGGTAGTATATGCAGAAACGCCGGAAAATCCGTCATAGTTCGCATTGATATGAGATTGCATGCCGATTCCATCCAGCAAGCCCTTTTCGTAGAGGGATTTGCACATGCTGTAAATGGCATCCCGCTTGTGATCCCAGTATTCGTTATAATCGTTGTAGTAGAGCTTGCAGCTTTCCGGTGCATATTTTCTGGCATAGGTAAATGCTTTTTCTACAAACGCATTGCTGCCATAAATCTGCACCCACGGGGACTGTCCACTGATATTTTCACCCGGTTCTCTTGTTCCGCCATAGTTGGCAGTTCGATTCTGGTCATCGCTAATGCACTCGTTGGCGACATCGTAAGCATAGAGGTTCAGTTCTGGATATTGTGTTTGAATTGCCTCAAACATATTTTTAATGTAGGTTTCCATTCGCTGATCCATAACGGCAGAAGAAACCCAGTTGCCATTTGCATCGAAATTTTCTTTGAAGAACCAGACAGGGGTTTGACTGTGCCAAACTAAGGTATGTCCACGCATGGCAAGATGATTGTTTACACAGAAATCCATAATGCTGGCAGCATTTTTCAGAGAAACGCCGATATTCGTACCATTACACTGTGACTGCACCAATGTTGCATCGGGCTTTGTTTCGTTTTCACATTCCACACTATTATAATCTTTGAGAAAGCTAGCAGTGATGGTGGAATTTTTCACCGTTCCGCTATTCAAAATGTTCCCAACTCGAAAATAATTGGCAAATTCATCTTTTAACCCTTTTTCAGTGGAAGCAGCAGAAACGGTATTGCTGGATTTTTTTGCGGTTACCGTCACGTCATCAAAATAAAAATCATGGGTGCTGTCTGTGGTAATGGTAAGCCGAAATTCGCCGCTGTTTTTCGGTGCTCGATAAGAAGCTTGCAGTTCTGTCCATGTTCCGGCAGCGACTTGTTTTGTAATCAGTTCGGTTTCTGTTTCTTGATTGGTGTCTAAATCTGCACAGGCAAGGGTCACATGAAACTGTTCTGCGGTTTCGCTGTAAACCCAAATGCGATAAGTATTGGTTTCTCCGCCGGAAAGATACAGCCCCTTTTCAGAGCTGACACCGTCGCTTGCACAGGTTCGTCCGGAAACTTCCATGCCACGAGAATCCTTGTGCCCAATGCCTGCTTTTGCTGTCATAGATACAGCATCTGCATTGGCATACCATCCGTCATAGTTGGTTTCAAAGTCGTTGTGTACCAACTCCACTGCGGATACGGGTGCTAAAAACGATGGCAGATAGGATAACATGCCGATGCTGCAAACAACAGCGGTTAAGCTGGCTGCAAGTTTTCGTGTATTCATACAAAAATATCCTCCTTTTGTTGTATGTTATTTGCACTTCTTTCAAATTACCTCTATTTTAACAGAAGAAAGAGTCCTTGTATAGCACGTTTGTCCTGCAAATGGTATATTTGTACGTCCAATTTAGGGGCGTTTTTCTTCTTCATCAAGATTTGACAGTTCTCTGTATGCTCTTGGTGTTTTTCCAGTGATTTTTTTAAACACCTTGATAAAATGACTTTGTGTGGAAAAACCAAGATAGCTGCTAATATCAATAAGACTTCTGTTGGTATATCGAATGAGTTCTTTCGCCTCGTTGATTTTCAATTCAGAGATATAGTCGGATAAATTCATACCAGTAATTTTTTTAAATTCTGTTGTCACATATCCACGACTTTTCGAGAGATGTTTTGCAATTTCGGACACAGTAATCCGTTCTGTCAGATTTTCTTTGATGTAATCCGTAATGTTTTTCACCAGCGGAGAATGATTGGGATTTCTCTTGTGAAGGGTCTGAACCCGCTCTGCCAAATCTAATATCATGTGATACTGCAAATTTTTGATTCTTTCCACATCTTCTAAAGATTCGCATTTCAGAACATAGAGTTCCTCCAGCTCTGCAATTTCCGTGGAATTCACGCCGGCTTCCACCGCTACAAAGCAGCAAATTGCAAGCAGTCGGATAAAAAAGTTTTTGGTATGTCTTAAAAGATGCGGGGCAAAATTTCTCGGATTAGCAGAAGGCACTTGATTTGCACCTTGCTTTAATCCTTCTACATCTCCTGCTTTGATTTTTCTTGCAATTTCTTGGTCAATCACATAAGAACGAGAACGGGATAAAAAGGCATCCTTTTTCTCAAAGGAAGTATGTTCCTTAAAATCTGTGGTAATACCGATTTGTTGTTCTTTTTTGATTCGGACATCTGAAATTTCCATCATGGTTTTATTGATGCAGAAATTCAAAAAAATCAAAGATTGTAGCAAGGTGTCTGGATGCATAATGCAAATGGCTTGCATTTGTGCAATCAAAAATTCTGTATTTTGATAATTCAACTTAAATGCAATGTGTCGAAGTTCCTGCTTTGTTTTTTCCAATTCACTGACAGGGCCGACAATGATTTTTCGATTGCCACTTGTAAGAAAGCCATAACAAAAGTGATTGGAATCTAAACAATATCCA
>CABQIF010000106.1 GCA_902464115.1 uncultured Ruminococcus sp.
ACCGAACAGAATGCCGACCACCATAGAGAATAAAACGGCAATGATGGCAGCAGCCGGACTGATTGCAACCGGAACTTCCGCCAGTTTTGCAATGATACGGGACAAACCGATCCCAGCGATCACGCCCAACAGACCGCCGACACTGGTCAAAACCGCCGCTTCTGTCAGGAATTGGAACAGAATATTCCGTTTCTTTGCTCCAAGAGCCTTTTTCAAGCCGATTTCACGGGTGCGTTCTGTTACGGATACCAGCATGATATTCATAACGCCGATGCCGCCGACCAGCAGGGAAATACCAGCAATGTAAATCAACATCGTGTTGGTCGAGCTGCTGAGTTCCTGCAAGGATTTTGCCTGTTCCAAAAGGTCTTTGCTCTTGTACTGAATGGTTTCACCCGTTCCGGAAACAGAAATTCTGCCGTTCAGAATATCCGCTGCCTGTTTGCCGACAGTTGTCATCGCATCGGTTTCCGTTGCCTTCAGCAAGCAGTTCTGCGGTTCATCATATTGAAATGCCGTCGGCCATGCACCATCCGGCAAAAAGACTTTTCCCACCGTGCTATTTGCATACAAATGATAGTCATCAATGGACTGAATGACCGGTTCAAAGGTGCTGCTCTGGACAACCGTTCCAATGACTTTGAACGGCATCCCGTTGATGTCAATGACAGAGCCGATGGGATTCGCACCAGCGAATAAACTCTGTGCAGCATCTTCGTCTAAGATGGCAACATTGTTGCCGTTGGTATAATCGGCATCCCGAAAGCCCTTGCCGGATTGCACATGATAGCCGGCAGTCTGAAAATAATCCGCATCAACGCCCCAGACAGAACCGCCTTCCAGCTTGGTATTCTGATAGAAAATAGAATCGCAGTAGCTTCTTGTTCGATACAGAGAAACAGCAGAAACATCTTCAATGGCGGATAACTGTGCTTTTACTTGGCTGGAAATCACCGGAACACCGGACGGAAGTCCTTGATACTGCAAATCCAGCTCGTATTCGCCCTGATAGAGGGAAACGGTAACGGTACGATTTCCAGCACCGACCAGATTACTTTTGATTTGCTCGTTTGTTCCCCGAATGGTGGAAACGATTGCAATAATGGCAGCAATCCCGATGATAATGCCCAGCATCGTCAAAATAGAACGGATTTTATGGGCAAAAATGCCCTGAATGGATAATCGAATATTTTCCAGCATGATTTGCCCTCCTTACCACTGTACTTCTTCTGTGTCTTTGGTGCGAACGCCCTCTTTGACATCTTTTCCGTATGGGAAGCAAAGACGGTCGGTTTCGGAAACACCGCTCTTGATTTCGATTTCAGAACCGTACCGAATTTTTCCGGTTTGAATCCACTGTTTTTCTAGTCGGTTCTGGTCGTTCGCTTTCATGACGTAATACTGCCCGTTTTCCTTGCGGACATATTGCAGCGGTAAATAGAAGGTACTGGTGTCGGCTGTCTCTTGCAGCGAGAGCGAAAGCCAGCTGCCGACAGCAATATCATGTTGTTCGCTGGTTTCTGCTTCAAATGTGTAAACGCTGCTGCTGGGGTTTTCATCATAAGGAGCACTGCCATCCGTTTCCGGAATATCGTCAACTTCCGTCACAGTCATGGTGAAACTGTCGCCTGTATCATAGGACATCGCTTGAATTTCCGTGCCAACTTGCAGTTGATTCAGATTCCATTCGCTGATCGTGCCCTTTACCTGTAAACCGCCAGAGCCTTGAATGACCAAGTACGGTTTTGTTTCTGCTTCTTTTTCGGTGAGGTCGCTGTGAATTTCCGTGACAACGCCATCGATCAGACTGCGTTCCATGCCGTCATCCTGTTTTTTCTGAGCAACTTCATAATCCAAATCAGCAGATTTTTTGGTAAATTCCAACGTTTTAATTTTAGACTGCTGCTTTTGAATCATCTTGGACAGTTCCTGAGCAGAGTACATGTAATCTTCGGATTCGCCGCCTGAATCGCTGCCATCCCAGAAATCGTTGTCAAAGTCAAAATCTTCATCGCCCCAGTCTTCTGCTGAGCTGCTGCCGCCTGTTCCCTGCATCTGAAAAATGCCGAAGGAAACCTGCTTGAAATCAACGGAAACCATGCCATCTTCTGCAACAGAAACGCCCTGATTCACTGCCCAGTCCGTCAGTGTTTCTGGCAGGGCAGACCCTTGAATCAGCCAGCGGTATCCATCCCCCGGCACGATAAAACGGGCATAGCTGTTGCTCTGCTGCAATTCCAGGAGCAGATCCGCTCCCACGATCGTATCGGACTCACAGTAAAAATCATAGGGATGTTCCATTGAACCATCGCCCTGCGAGGCATCCTTCATAATGCTGTGCAGGTGTCCGTCATCCGGCTGTGTTGGTTCTTCGGTTGGCTCTTCCGTAGGCTCGTCTGTCGGGTCTGTTGATTCAGTATCGTCTGTTTCATTCGTTGGTTCTTCATCGGTTGTAGGGGGTTCTGTCGTTGGAAAGACAGGTGCAACAACTTCTCCAGCAGTCGGTTCTTCTTCCAGATCGGGTTCTTCCGGCTCATAGTCGTCTATCATGTCATACGCCTGGTCTTCTGCTGGGTGCAGGGATTGCAGGCGTTCCAATTCTTTTCTTGCCTGCCGCAAGTCATCTTCTGCTGCATCGACCGCATTCTTTTTCTCCTGAACAGCCAGTTTCAGAGCCGTGGTATCATAGGCAATCAGCGGTGTTCCGACTTTGACTTTGTCGCCCTTTTTGACCAGAACCGACTGCACGACCTGATCTTTTTCCAGTATGACATTTTGTTTGCTGCCGGTAATGACTGTTCCATCAATGGTTTTTTCGCTGCCATAATCATAGCCCATCATGTTGACAACAGGGGTAACATTGACGACCCGTTTTTCATTTTTGGACTTTTTATAGTAGGCAGCACCGCCAACACTGCCGCCGCCAACCAGCAGCACACAAACAATGCTAATTGCGAGTATTTTTTTCCGTTTCATCCGACCTGCTCCTCTCCCAGTCTACCATCCCGAATGGTGAGAATGCGTTCTGCGTGCTGTGCAATTTCCAATTCATGCGTAATCATGACAATGGTCACACCAGTTTTATGCAACTCGTGGAACAGTTCCATAACCTGTTCACCGGAAGCGGTGTCCAAAGCCCCTGTTGGTTCATCGGCAAGCAGTAATTTTGGATGGTTAATCATTGCCCGTGCAATGGCAACACGCTGTTTTTGTCCACCAGATAGCTGTGTGGGCAGGAATGAGACCCGGTCGGCAAGTCCGACTTTTTCCAGTGCTTCCCTTGCCCGTTCCCGTCGAACTTTTGGCTTTACGCCGGCATAGAGCAGGGGCAGGGCAGCGTTTTCCAGAGCAGATTGCCGAGGGAGCAGGTTGAAATTCTGAAAGACAAACCCGATTTTTTCGTTACGGATCTGCGAGAGCATATTTTCTGAACAACGGCTGACTTCTGTTCCATCGAAGAAATAGGAGCCGCTGGTTGGCGTATCCAGCAGACCAATCAGGTTCATGAGGGTGGATTTCCCAGAACCGGAAGGCCCCATGATCGCAACAAATTCCCCGTGGGCAACATGAAATGTAATATCATGCAGCACAGGAACGGTATTTTTGCCTTGCTGGTAAGCTTTTTCGATGTGTTCCAGTTTCAACATACCGGCATCACCTGCCTGACGCTGCATCTTCCGCAGCTGCTTCTTCGGTTTCTTCCATCATCGGTTCTTCTTGCTCATACATGGAATCTTCCATTGGCTCTTCGTCTGAGAGATCGCCATCTGTTTCACCATCGCTGAGATTATTGGCATTGGTGGTAGTTTTCATGCCCTCCTTGTAATCGTCTGCCGGATAGGCAATTAAATCGGTTTCAGAGAGTCCGCTTTTCAGTTCAACAATGCCATAATCGTCATCGGTATCGCCGAGCGTTACCGATTTCTTTTCCAGTTCGTGTTTGCTGTTGGATACCCAGACATAGCTGTTATCGCCATCCTGTACCAGGTAATCCTGATAGAGCCAGATGCCAGTATGTCCGCTATTCTGTCCAACATCTGGTTCAATGAGAACGTGTTGCCCGAGCAGAAGCCCGTCTGCCTTGTCCAGCTTGATATAGAATGCATATTTGGAGGCGGTGTTGTCCGAAGAACTGCTGCCATACATCATATCATTGTTGGAATTTTGTTCTGCCTCTGTACCGATTTCTGTGACGGTTCCTGTCCAGTACTGTTCCGGATTGATACGGGAACGAATCACCATCTTTTCCCCCGTTGACACCATGCCGAGCTGCTGTTCGCTGAGTGTTCCCTTGATGCGATAGTTTCCGCTGGCGGTAATGGTCATAATGACATCCGTTCCATCTGCCTGCATGGCTTCCGGTGTCTTAACGGTTTTTACAATGCCATCCATTTCAGCAGTTACCTTTGCATTGTCAATGGCGTTTTGCTGCTTTTGCAGGGCAATATTTTTCACCTTGATGTCATATTGTGCCTTGTCGATGTCAGTTTGCAGGGATTGAATTTGTGTGGTATAGGAAAGCTGCTGATCCGCATCCGCATTTGCCTTTTCCGATTCCAGCTGTTGAATTTGCTCCTGATAGGATGCAATTTGATTGTTCAGCTGTTCCACTTCAATTTGTCCCTGCTCTAAGTCCAATTGCATGGAGGCAACATCATACAGGAACAGCGGTGTTCCTTTTTTCACGGTGTCGCCCTCTTTGACATAGGTTTCCGCAATGGTTTTCGAGGTGTCCGCCTTAATTTCTTTGGTTTCCTGTGCTTCTGTGACACCACTGTAACACAGGGTGGTCAAGTCCGGGTTGGCAGCGTTCAGCTCTGCAACTGTGCTGACATAGACCGCTGCGGCAGATTCTGTTTCTGCTGTTTTGCGGTGACGCAGCCAGATTCCGCCGCCAGCAGCGGCAAGCACAACAACGGCTGCAACCAACGCAATGATTTTTTTTGATGTTTGCATGTTCCAATTCCTCTCTGTTTTCTATTTTTTGGTGTTGTATATCGAGTGCTACACCCAAAGTATAGCATAGCGGATTTTCGTTGTCAACCCCTTTTTGAAAAATGAAAATCAAATGGGAAATTTTCCGGTTCTATTGCATTTTTTCTGGAAAACTGTTATAATAAATACCAGAAAAATACGCAGTCTGCGATTTCTACAGACTGCTGCAAAAACAGGAGGCAATTTATGCAGACAAATCCACAAGAATATGTGCAGCAAATGAACCGCATCATTGCAGAAGTCAAGAAAGCAGTGGTCGGGAAAGATGTTTTGATTGCAAAGATTCTGCTTGCCGTACTGGCAAACGGGAATGTATTGATGGAGGACATGCCGGGGGTTGGAAAGACGACCATGGCACTGGCATTTTCCAGAGCTCTTTCTCTCTCTTATAAGAGAATGCAGTTCACGCCGGATGTGCTGCCGTCTGATTTGACGGGCTTTTCGATTTATCAAAAGAGCACAGAAAAATTTGTCTTTCAGCCGGGAGCATTGTTCTGTCAGCTGTTCTTAGCGGATGAGATCAACCGAACTTCCAGCAAAACGCAATCTGCTCTGCTCGAAGCCATGGAAGAACATTCCGTCACCATTGATGGACGTACTTATCAGCTGCCACAGCCGCATCTGGTCATTGCAACACAAAATCCAATCGGTTCTGTCGGGACGCAAATGCTGCCGGAATCGCAGATGGATCGCTTCATGTTCCGGTTGGAGATGGGGTATCCAAACTTAGAAGACGAGATGCAAATTCTGCGAACCCGTCATGACGGAAACCCGTTGGAAACCGTGCAGCCAGTTGTGGATAGTAATACCTTGCTGCAGATGCAGCAGGCTGTCCGCTCGGTCTATGTAGATGACAAGATTTATTATTATATCGCCAGTCTGGTGCAGGCGACCCGGAATCATCCAGATGTTCTGCTGGGAGTCAGCCCAAGAGGTACACTGGCTCTGACGGATGCCGCCAAGGGCATGGCATTTATGCGGGGGCGGAATTATGTTGTGCCGGAAGATGTCACAGCGATTTTTGAAGATGGCTGCAATCACCGGATTTTGTTGAAAAATCATACCAACCACACGCAGGCTGTCCGGCAGCTGATTCAGGAATTGATTCAAACCGTACCCGTTCCGAAACCCACCGCTGCACAAAGGCGGTGATGCCGATGTGGTATACAAAGCTCATTTATTTGGTGCTGCTCATCATCGGGCTGTTCTTTTCTGTGCTGTATGATGGCATTTTCTCAATGTTGCTGCTGGGCGTTTTGATTTTATTGCCGCTCACGCAGCTGTGGCTCGTGCACCATGTCCGAAGGCGGCTTTCCATCTCGCTTTCTCTGGCACAGACAGAGGTCGGACGGGGAACGCCACAAAAATTATACTGCACCTTGCAAAATAAAAGTCATTTTCCCTTGAACTATTGTCATGTGACACTGGACTTACAGCAGGTTGCAACGAAAGAAACCGAGCAATTGGAACTGCAGTTGCCCTTGCAGGGGAATTTTGCTGCAACGGTTTCCTTTCAGTTTGCAGCGATGCACTGCGGAAAACTGCGGATCTCTGTGAAAAAGTGCCGAATTGCAGACTATTTTCACCTATTCAGCTGTTCTGTGCGGAAATGCACAGCAGCGGAAGGAATTGTTGTTCCATCGGAACAGGCGGAAAGTTTGAGCATGCCCAATTTGCAGCGGTCAGAGATGGAAGACAGTGTCAACTATGACCCGAACCGTCCCGGGGATGATAATACAGAATTGTTCGGGATTCGGGAATTTCGAGATACCGACAACCCGAAACGGATTCACTGGAAACGCAGCAGCCGAGAAGAAACGCTGTTCGTCAAGGAATACAGCCGACCGCTGGAGAAACAATGTGCCATCTGGATCGACCGGACACAAACCAAAACCATGCAAATCACGGGTGCAAAAGTGGATGCCCAGATGGAGGCAGCCCATGCCCTTGCCTGTATTCTGATGCGGCAGCAAGTGCCTGTGGTCTTATTCTGGAACACAGAGCAGGGAACACAGCACCAAACCATAGAAACACCGGAGCAGCTGCAACGGTGCATGGTACAAGTTTTAGAGTCGTCTGCTCCTACGGAATTCACCGGATTTCAGCCGGTTTCTGAGCCTGCAACCTATGCAGAATTATTTTGTATCACCCATGCAGCGGAACTGGATACCAATGCATACCGCCGGACAGCGGAACAAATCCTTGTCCTGTCTACAGATGAAACGGTGTTGCAGCAGGCAGCGGTCTTTCCCATTTCCATGGAAACGCTGTTGGAAACACTGGCTGCTGTTTGCAATCCCGGAACGGAAAGGAGTGTGTAACGCATGACACAGACCGAAGAACATCTGACCGGTGAAGGCATTCAGGTACAGGATGATATTTCCATTACGATTCGTCCAGCAGCGGCTTGGATGCGGAACTTGGCAGCAGTTTTTCTGGCAGCCTGTGGCTTTGTCGGAACAATTGCCGCTTCACTGTCGATGTTTTCGCCGGTTTACAACCGAACGAAACTGATTCTCGTAGCCGCTGCGATTTTCATTTTATATAGTAGCTTTAGCGT
>CABQIF010000107.1 GCA_902464115.1 uncultured Ruminococcus sp.
TGAAACATTTTCAAACAACGCTTCTCTGGTTTCATTCCCAGCAGAATCGACCTTGATTCCATAGATTGCCACAGAAATCTCATTTGCCAACGCTGTCATATTATTGTTGTTGACATCTTTCCATTCCTTTTTCAGCATCAGACGTTGTGTGTTCTGAATCTGAACGGTTGCATCTCGATTGGCTGCATTGTTCTGATAAATCGGCAGATAGCCGCCAAGGTCAGAACCGCTCTTATAAGTGCCGTCGTCCTGCAAGGTATACGTGTTACCGCCGAACGTGTAAGCAGTTTCCTTTACATAATAGTAAATCGGCTTTCCGTCTTTTCCGTTCGGAAGATCTGTCCAAACTTTTGCATTTTCTGCACGGGTCAAAATCTTTGTTGCAGTAAAGCTGCTATCCAGAATGCCCAAATCCTCGGCTTTTGCCAGTGTTGCACTGGCTGGAATGCCGCTGGTACTCTTTTCATATGACCAATACAGTTCTACCGTAATCGACGCACCATCCGGCGTTGTGTTGTTGCTGTTGACCCACTGCTTCTGCACACCAATGTCAATCAATTCGTTATTCGGGATGTTGAGGTCATCGCCGGACTTGATCTGTTGAATCTCGCTTTGACTCACATCATTTGGAATATTGCTGACATTGCTATTAAAGGAAAAGTAATGATTCGGGTCATAGTTTTTCAGGAATGTTTCATAATCCTGATCTCCGTACTTTGTCAGATTGCTGTTCAGATAGCCTGTGATCAACGCTCTGAAATCCGTACCAGCTGGCAAGTTCAGATTAGAACCCTCATAACCTGCTGGAACAGAAATTTCCACCAACTTATAGAGCACATTTTGTTCCAGACTGATCTTCGGATGTGTGTCTGTGATGTCGATGACATATGCATCCGTTGCATCTGTCGCAGGGACAGTTTTTCCATTGAAAGACTGATTGCCCCAAGTGATGTTGCCGTCTGCATTCACGTTCGATGCATAATACCAGTTTCCGGATTCATATTTCGCCAGCAAGAAGCTTGCATGCAAGGACTTGATGGTATAGTCGCCGGTATTGATCTTATAGATCTTCGGAATCGGATTGGTGGAGATCGTACCGCCAGACTGGAATACTGTATATTCCTGCTTGTTGTGCGAAGATTCTCCGGACGCACTATCTGCTTTCAGTTTTGCCGTGTTGGAGAACGTAATCTTATCGCCTGCTGGCGGAACGAAACCGCTTTCCATTGGCACATAGCGGCCATTTTTCATCACTTTACAGCCATGAATCACAGAAGGTGTACGCTTATTGGCAATGATCTTATAGGAATAGACGATCTGAATATGGGTTGCATCCGGAATGGTCAGCTTTAAGAGAGCCGCACCGTCTTCATTATC
The DNA here is from genome assembly GCA_902464115.1 of uncultured Ruminococcus sp. Taxonomy (GTDB): domain Bacteria; phylum Bacillota; class Clostridia; order Oscillospirales; family Ruminococcaceae; genus Ruminococcus_C. The sequence goes on from CABQIF010000107.1 coordinate 1,378, forward strand.
GCTGTTCTTCACACCATTTTCGCTGCAATCAAACTGCAAGGTGTAGTCGTTTGCAGAGAGCTGCTGCTTATCGCCGTTTGCATCAATCTTGTAAACATTGATGTTTCGCATGAGGACATCGACCAGATTTTTGCCAGTCGTCGTCTGTCCGCCCTGATAGTCGCTGTCATAATAGCTGTCGGTCTTGAAGAGGTCTTCGATGTCGATGGTCGAGCCGCTGGAGAGCGTCTTGCCCTGCGGGTTGATATCCAGCGTATAGGAGATATAGCCCGGAATCAAGCCAGCCTGATAGGTTTTTGTGATGAGGTCGGTCGGGGTCTGGTTTTTGATGATAACAGAAGCGGAATCTTTCTGAGCCGTTTCTGCACCATCTTTTTCATGTTTGATTACTTGATTGAGAATCTCATAATTTCCATTCGCAATCTTTGCCTCTAAATCTGCACATTTAATTTTAATGGAATAACAGATATACATTTTTGCCCACAAGTCAGGCTTATTAAAATATACTCTGTTATTTGCTCTGTCATAATAATACCACTCACTTGACCCCCAATTTGCCCATATATTTTCTAAGGTTGTGGGTTTAGCAGAATTTATTCCGTGTGTTGGCCATACAAAAACTGGATGCTCATAATACCCATCGAAGTGTTTACTAATATTTCCCGGATTTCCGGTAAGTGGTGTATATTGGTTAATGGTTGAATTGTCCACCCATGCCAATTGTACGCCAGCCCATTTTGAATCTTCACAAAATTCAAATCCTTCCGGAATAATATCAGAAAATGGACTTGCTGCATCCTTTTGGCTACTGGAAAAGTCTACTGTATAGTTGAATATATAATAGTCTTCCGTTCCAATTTTCTTTTTAAATTGTGTCAGTTCATCTTTTGAAATAGAAATACTGTTAGAACTGGTTTTTTCAATTACAATATTTTTGTTTAATCCAATATCTTCTTTATAAGTATTTTCAATTTTCAAAGATCCGCTATAACCATTATTCACATCAGAACTAAATGAATAACGTCCATTGTAAGTTTGACCGTTGTTTTGAGCGGTTACTTCAAAAGAGGTTTCTCCAGCTGGAATACTAATCGCAGTATCACTGCCATTTGGTGTATAGCTGATTTCCACTAACTGATAGTAATACTTCTGTTCTGTATAAGAACCATCTGCATTGACACAAATCACTTTTTCTGGAAGATTTTCAAATTTTTTAGAATCTGCTTTCCAAATGCTATTATTATACTGCTGCAAATCATCCTTTGTCAATGTCAGAGTTTTCCCTTCCATCGACATCCATGTTCCATTTTCTCCCAGTCTTTGCTGTAATTGCAGAGTAATGCTCTTCGGTCTTTCAGCAAAAACAGTATTCGTGGTGCTGTCAATATCCCCCGTCCACTGTTTTTCCGGTATCAGTTCAATGGATGTCAGCGGTTCATACTTGTTTGTAATGGTAACAGTTCCGTCCGCTATCAATTCCTGATTCTGATAAGATACCCGATAGAGTCCGTCTGCGTTGCCCTGTGCATCCTTTGCCAGTGCGAATGCATGATTCTGAATCGCAACAACCGTCGTTTCATCTGCCTTTACATAGCCAACTTCTACGACCCGATAGGTATAGCTGATTCTGCCAGTACTGTCTACATTTTGGTTCGGCAACTCACTCCAGCTTGCGTGCCAGCTGTTAGAATCATTTAAGGTTTGCTGTGATTTTGTGGTATCGTTTTCCGGATAAGCTGTCCAGCTATTCGAGTTGCTGGCTTTCCGCTGTAATTCTACCACAACGCCCGAAACGCCGTTTGGTACTGTAGTTGGATTCCATACTTTTTTTGCCTGAACAGTAATATTTTTGGTTTCATATACGGTATTGGTAACAGAAATCGTTGCGTCCGCAGTCGGCTGAACAGAATTGCCGAGCAGGGTTGCCTTATAATACGTTCCGTCTACTGCAAAAGACATTTCCTTACTGTTGTAATCTATGCCACTATCGGAAACAGAGAAGAGTGTCTTTGTTTCTCCCTTTACTTTAACCGCTGTTTCGATCAGGAGATAATTCTTTTCGCTGGACAGACCGCCCCAGGCAGTCAGATTCTTGCCCCAGTCGTTGCTTGCATCCAGAGTTGCTGTCAGCTGATTTCCATTGCTGTCCTTTACCGGATAGAATTTCCCATCGCTTTCTTTGCTGACCAGAACAACGGTGATTTCTGTAATATCGCCATTATAATTGGTGATGTCTTGATTGTTGCCGTCTTTCCAGTATTTCACCGGTGTCAGAGAAACATTCGGATAATACTTGTTGGTAACAAGAGCTTCTCCATCATTTCTGCTTGTTGCCCCACTATATCCACCGTTATTACTGGTATCCCGATAAACACCGTTTTCAGTTTTGATTTCGCCATTTGCAATATCTTGATTGCCATTATACTTGATTTCCTGAACACGATACTGATAAGTTTTCGTAGTCCCATTCGCTGTAACACTGGACGGCAGTCCGGAAAGCGTGGTTTCCCATCTGCTATCATTATAGCTTACCTTATTTCCAGTGTTCAGCGTAACTTCTACTACGTTTGCACTGCTATAGTCCGCATCCCCTTCAAACAGATAGGTATCGCCGGATTTTTTCAGGTCTTTCCAATTGCCATTGTTTTCCTGATACTGCACCTTGAAGGTAATGCTGCTTGGTCTTACAGATTCTGTATCATTTTGCCAATCTTTTCTTACATGAATGGAAATCGTCTGAACCGGATTTTCCTTCTTGAGGGTAACCCCTGGATTCGGTTCGCCGCCGCCTTTGTCAGAAGAGCCCTTGTTGTTAAAGGTATAATCTCCATATCCTGCATCTGCCGGAATGGTAGCGGTTGAACCGTATTCAAACGTCATGTAATTGTAATCCTTGGTAGAATCCGAAAATTTGATCTCGAATCCATCTGCAGTTTTTGTGATGGTATAGTCTGTATCTTTTTTCAGTTCTGTTGCGTTTCCATTTGCCTCTGTCTTTGCAAGGATTTTCAAATTGTTCAGTTGCTCATCTGTAATGATATGCGTTCCACCAGTTGCTGCGGATAATGTATCCTTGTAAGTATATCTAGCGAAACCATTATCTCGGGTAAGATCAACTTTCCAGGATAATGCTTGTTTGATTTCGCCGTTCTGCTTGAATGTCTGTCCAGAACTGTTTGCGGCCTTTGTAATGGTATTTCTGGACTTGACAGAAACAGACACAACCGTTGTTGTGAACTTATTGCCGATCTCATTTGTCACAACGCTGGTAACTTCTGAATTTCCATTATTTTCCAGCGGCGTAACAGTTGTTTGATACTTCAGGGTAACAGTTTGTGTAATATCCTTGTTGAACGTCAGTTTTCCATTGCTGATGGTAAAATCCGATTTCTGACAACCTGTTACTTCAAATCCGTCAGCTGAGTTCGGGAACTGTTTATCTTCCAGATAATACCCATTCAGGGAATATCCGTTCTGCGGATTTACTGTGATCGTCCAAGTGATCTTGTGGGCATCCTGATCATAAGAACCGTTCTTGCTGATTGAAACCATTTCCGATTCTTTCTTGTAAGTAACGTTTTTGTCAGCCTCTCCACCAGTCGGCTTTCCGTCTGGATAGTTGATGGAAACATGGTTGGAGTTATTGCCTTCTTGTGCAGTGGTGCTATAGTTCAGAGTAACTTCTTTCACATCATCTGCATTTTTCAATGTCCAAACGCCATTCACCTTTTCCAAAGAACAAGTATTCGGCGAAATGGTAACCCCACTTTCCGGCAGATTGTTATCTACGATCTGATAACCATTCAGAGAAGTGCCATATTTGCTTGTAATGGTAATTGTCCAGTCGATCTGATTATTTCTGGACTTGCCATTTTCATAGTCTGCTTTTCCGTCTTTGGTAACATTGACAGGTGTTCTGTCAAAGGTAACCATCTTGGAATCTTCAATTGGAGTTTCTCCATTTTTTTGAAGAGTAGCCTTATTTGTCACACTACCAGCCTGCAAATCGCTGTCTGTGATCTTTGTACGATAAGTAATGGTGACATCCTGCGTATTGGATTCATCAAAGGTTACTTTTTTACTACTGGAATCATATGTTGCTGCACCAGTTGGGGTAATGGAAACATCACCAGAAGCCTTTTGCAACATATCATCCACCAAAGTATAATCTTTCAGAGAAAGTCCATTCGGCTTCACAGTAATCGTCCATGCAATTTCACCATTGCTGGAATCTACCCAATAATTTTTCGCTACACCAGCCTGCTTATCTTGAAACTTGATGGTGATTTCCTGTCCACCAATTTTAATGGTTTGGTCACCGCTGGCATCATTTTTCCGGCTTAATTCGCCGGAAAAGGTTAAACTACCAACTACATCTCCTTTACCTTTATTGATATAATCAATATATTCTTTTGTTAAATAAAGCTTTATCTTGTTATCCTCAATTTTATAAGTGCCAGGAAGAGCACCAGATTGATCATAATAGTCATCATCTTCTAAGTTGCCCTCAGATATATTGGAACTAAAATCTTTCATATCAATATCAACATAAAGCTGATTAAATCCGTCCTCTACTTTAAAGGCATCTTTCATATTAAGTAATTTATAGTTAATTCCGATTGAGATATTTGCTTTATCCCCATTAAAAATATAGTTGCCATCAACATTATTTTTAGTATCTTCATCCATAATAGAGATATTAAAAGATCCACCGCTTTCGGTTGCTCTCTTTGCAAGATCAATTGGTTCTGTTTGTTCTGTGCCATCCCCCAGCAGCATGATGTTTTCTTCCGCCGGTTCTGCGTCCATCATTTCCACCGCTGCGGCATCATCATCCAGATCCTGCATGGTCATACTAATAGCGGGCATAATCAGACTGCTGACAACAGAAAACACAATCATCAAAGACAAAACGGCTGTAAAAATTCTTCTCTTCTTTTGATATTGATGTTCTGTCAGAAATTCCTGAATTTTCTGATTGATGTTCATGAAAAATGCCCTCCTTCATTCGATAAAATCAAGCTGTCTATCTCTATATCAATGAATTGTCCCAAATTCTTGCAGTGGCCAAACTCGAAGAATGACCCTGCCAACAACATATTCTTCTGCAATACAGCCAACCACACTCGAACGGCTGTCTACGGAAGTTGCACGATGATCACCCATTACAAAGATCCGGCTTTCCGGTACTTGATACGGCAACTCCAAATCACATTCGCCAAATGCCAATTCATTGACATAGGGTTCATCTAACGCTATTCCATTGACATAAACCGTTCCGTCCTCTTTAATGTCAATCACATCACCGGCAACGCCAATCACCCGCTTCAATAAGATTTTGTTGTTAAAATAAAAAGCAACCACATCGCCGCTTTTGAAGTTGCTCCGCTTTCCGCAGATAACCAACTCATCATTCGTTAACGTGGGTGTCATGCTCGTTCCTGTCACTCGCAGAACCGGCAAAAGTAACATCGAAATCAATACGGCAATCGCTGCAACCACCAGCAACGAAGAAATGGTACTCCGCAGCATTTTCCGAAAGCCTTTTCGGTATCGGATTCGTTTCAGTTCCTCCGTCAGCTGTGCAGCAGTTGGAAAATCCATCGTTTGCTTTTCCATCGAACCGCCTCCTTACTGAGAATCCGCCGGAGTTTCCGGCGATGCAGGTTCTTTTTCTATGGATTCCGCTTGGATGCGGTTCCGATAAGCAGTGGTTTCGTCCTCAACTGCTTTTAATATTTTTTGAACTGCCAGTACTGCATCTGTTTCCACCTGATGCAATGCGTTCTGTTCGGCTGTTTTCAGCTGTTCCTGCAATGCATCCCGTTCCGCCTGCACCCGATCCAGTTCGTTCCGCAGGGCGATCATCATTTCCAGTAGTTCTGTTTTTTTCAGTTTTCGCAGTTCCTTTTGTGTCATGATTGTTCATCCTTTACGCAATTCTTTTCCTCAAGTATGGGAAACCATTTCCAGAACATTTCCCTTTATTTCTATTTTATAGACACATCATAACGATATTATACCAGCCACACTGCAATTTGTCAAGGCTATTTTAAGATTCGTCATGATTTCATCATGATTTTCGTCTGCTTTCTCAATTCACACGTCCTAATTT
>CABQIF010000108.1 GCA_902464115.1 uncultured Ruminococcus sp.
AAATATTGAAAGTGCAATATGATTTTTCTGCAAAATTCACAAAAAATTTTGATATAGTTGTTTTTTTTTTTTGTATGCTAAAATTTAATATATGCAGGAGAAGTCGCTTCTGCTGTTGCTATATTTCCATTATTTTGTTGCGATATGCACGATAATGATAACAACAAAGCAAAGCTAATCAAAAAAGGAGAATATTAAAATGAAAACTTGCCCAAATTGTGGAGAAATGAACGGTGAAGCAAACGATAAGTGCTACAAATGTGGTGCGGATTTGTCAGAAAGATATTGTACATATTGTGATAAGGTTTACTCATCCAAAACGCATACTTGCCCAGCCTGTGGAAGTCCAACGGTTGTTTATGACGCTTTTACAATGAAGAAGCAGACTTATAACAATAGCAGTGATTACGTTGATACATGGATGTATGTACTTGCGGTTTTAATTCCGATTGTGGGACTGATTCTTGGATGTATCCAAATTGGAAAAAATAATAGTACAGGCGGAAGAAATCTGATTATAGCATCCATCGTATCAAGTGTCGTGTGTACAATTATATGGTACATAGCAGTATATGGCAGTATGTAATTAAAACGATAAAGAGAAGTAAAAATTATCTTTTTCGGCACAACGCCCGTTGTTTTGCTGCTGCCTGTAACAAGAGCAATGTTGCTCCGACCAGAAACAGCGATGCAACGGGCGTTGTGCGGCTATACTGCACCGCCGGAGCGGAAACGGAACAGATTTCCGGTGAAACAACGGCATTTGGGAACACCTGACAGCCAATCCAACAGAATCCGGCAGCCAATCCTCCAGCCAACATCCGCAAGGACAGCATCCAGCACAGAGAAAGTCGTCCGCCCGTGATGGTGAAAATCTGTAAATGTACGCAAATACCGCCGAATGCAAGCAGAGCTGCAAACAGTGCCAGTAATACGGGTGTGTTTGGAACAAGCTGTGTCAGAGCAGTAATCTCCAGCCCTGCGGACAACAAGCCCTCGGCGGTATTTTTCGGGAATCCCCATTGCAGCGGAATGGTAAGCAGGTCATACAGTCCGGAAGCCTGTGCAACGGTCATCAGACAGCGGAAAAATAAAATCATCGCACACATTTGCAACAAAGCTGTACCAGATTGCGTGACAGTTTCCACAAGTGTTTTCGCCTGTAGGCGTTGGAGGGAAACGGTTGGCAAGTTGGGCAGCTTTAAAAATCGGCAGGCAATCACAAATAGACTGAAATTTGCAAGCAAAATTGACCCGAACAGCAGCCAACAGCCGGACGTTCCAGCCTGAGCGGAGAGCGTTCCGAAGAGAAAGGCAGGGCCGCTGCCAAAACAAATACCGGAGAGAATCGCCGCTTGTCTGGGGCGAAGTGTTCCGTTTTGCAGTTCGTTGTCCAGCAGTTTTGCACCGATGGGATAGCCGCCGATCTGACTGAGCAGAAAAATTGCAAGGCATACATCTGGAATCCGCAGCACATTCTGTGTAAAGCGGTGCAGTGGTTTCAGTAGTAACATATGGGCATTTGTGCGGATGAGCAGCTGTGCCAGAATCATCATCGCATACAGCGAGGGCAAAATGACTTGCAGACAGAGAAACACCCCCTCTGCAAGTGCCGTATGAATCGGAGCGGCATAGACCAGACAGCCAACAGTCAATAACAATAGAAGGATGCAAGTGCCAACGGTCAAAAAAATCCCTCTTTTCTGTGAAATGGAGTGGGGCTTGATGGTACAGGTTCTATGTTATCATAGCGATTTCCCGTGAAAAATATGCCAAATGGTTCAAGTACTTTTTTCTTTCCGCATCGCATATAGTGCAGTGAGGTGATGGCGGTTGTTGGAACGCTGGACAGAATGGGGACGAAAATGGCTCAACATACAGCCCATGCTGCATATCGCCGGCAATCAGGAACTTCGGATTGAGAATTGTCGGCACATTTTAGAATATAATGATATTCGGATTGTCATTCAGACGCAGGATTTACAAATTTCCGTCTGGGGCAAGTCGTTGCAGGTGGATACTTACGCAACTGATGGCGTTTTGATTCACGGAACGCTGCAAAGCATTGAATTGGAACAGAGGGGAGGACGCTGCAAATGAAACGCCAAGCCGCAGAAAAACGGGGACTGTGGGGGCAGGTGTTCGGCGTTGTCCGAATTGCTGCACAGGGGAAAAAGGGAACGGCATTTTTTGATGCTCTGCGTGCACAGCATATTCGCTGTTTTGGGCAGCAGATAGAAAAAGATACCGTGCAAGGCGTGATATATGCCAAAGACTGCAAGAAAATGCGGAAGCTGGCGGAACAATATGGAATGGTTGTGACAGAAACACCCTGCAAAACGCTGCAATTTTTCCTCTGGCGGCATCGGCTGCGGTTTGGAATCCCCATTGGAATGATACTGGCAAGCTGCTTTTTGATTTATTGTTGCAATGTCGTGATGCTGATTGAAGTGCAGGGCAATAGCAGCATTTCCGATGAAAAGATTTGTGCGGTGCTGGAGGAATGCGGCGTAAAAAGGGGTTCGTTTATGGGAACAGTGCCATTTCGCCGCTGTGAACATCAGCTGCGGGCAGCAATTCCGGAACTGTGTCGGGTTGCTATGCGGCATACCGGAAATCGATTGGTAGTAGAAGTGACAGAAACGCCGGAAGAAGTTGCACCGCTGGAAAAACGAGTACCTTGTAACATCGTGGCTGCCTATGATGCAGAAATCACGAGCGTTACAGTGCGGAGCGGACAACTTCTTTGTGCAGTAAAAGAACCCGTGCAAAAGGGAACGTTGCTGGTCAGTGGCGTGCAGATAGATGAAGAGGGAAACATTCGCTTGCACCATGCGATGGCGGATATTGAGGGCATTTATCAAATCGAAGAAACTTTTTCCTGTGCGTATGAACAGACGATTCGCACCAGTTCCGGACGGGAGCAGACAAAGACCAGTCTGGATTTTTTCACGTTGGAACTGCCGCTTTCCAAGTCGCAGAAGCCCTATGCTTACGGGCAGACGTTTGTAGAGCGGACACCGCTGACGATGTTTGGAAAAACATTGCCAATTGCGATTTGTCAGGAAACCAACCGGGAATATACAGAGACGATCTTGCAATTTACACCAGAAGAAGCAAAACAGGACTTGGAACAGCAGATTCAGCGATACGAGCGAAATTTTTTGACGGATGTAGAGATTTTAGAAAAACAGGTGACGGATACAAAAAAAGAAACGGCACTATGCAGCACCGTTTCTTATACAATCAAGGGAGAAATTGGTATTTCTAAAGAAATTTTTGCAAAGGCGGAACATTAAAGCATGAACCAATTAAAATTGTTAAACATCCTGTTTCAGCAAGAACCGATTCAAGGAAATCAAGTCGGTTAAATCGACCGTGTTGTTTTCGTTCCAGTCTGCATTTTCTGTGACAAGAATCGTTTTTGGTTCTAACAGATACCGCCGAATCAGCATGGAGTCTAAAATATTGGTCATTTCATCTCCGTTTGCATCGCCCTTGATGGGGGATTCTGTTGGTGTTGTGGGGTCTGTTGGGTTGGTAGAACCGCCATAATAGTCGCCCAGAGAAATGCCGTTTGCTCCTAAAGCAGTCTGATGGTCTAAGCTGATGAATTTTCCGCTATCTGTCTGCCAGAGAGCAGGCTCTACCAGAGCATATTTATCTTCATCCCATTTTCCGAAGTTATCATAGACCAGTCCGCCAGTGTCGCCAGAATTTTCGTTGAAGCACCAGAATGTGTGGTGAATATGGTTTTCAATCATCAAATCCCGCAGTGCGAGCATCCATTTTTTGTTAGAGCCGTCCGGGTCATGCTGGGAGTCGATAAAGCCGCCCCATTCGCCCATCAACAGCGGTGCAACTTTTTCATCTAACAGGTAAAACCAGTTGTCATACCAGCAGTCTTGCAGTAAAGTTTCTTTTGTGAAGCCCTCATAGAACCATTTCTGTTGGTAAACCAATGGACCATAGTCGTGCGGAGAATAAACCAATTGGCTTTGATATTCGCCCAAGTCAATGGGATTTTTCTTTGCTCCTCGGAAATTTCCGCCCCACCAAGTGCCATAATAATATTCCGTGTTGGTTGTCCAGTCGATAGCCGGAGCTGTCCAGTCGTATCCCTCTTTCGGATAGACTTCGACCCCTTCTACCATAACCAGCAAGTTCGGATTTTCTTTCAGAACGTGTGCGGCAGCCTGTTCCGCTGCATATTTCCAGTTGTTCGAGTCGGTGGTGTCGTCCCACTTTGCCATTTTATCAGGAACATCCGCTTTTCCATGCGGTTCGTTTTTCAGGTCGATGGCTAAAATCGTATCATCATCTTTGTAATAGTCTGCAAACCAGGAGAGTGCCTCGAACCAGTCCTCGGTGCTGAATTTATCGGTATACCAGAGATTGACTTGATGTCCGGCGGAGGCAGTTTCTGCACTGTGAATATCGATCATAATTTTAATGCCCAGCTCTCGACACCAAGCAATTGCCTGATTCCAGATATCGAAGCTATATTTTACCGTTCCGCCAACAACCCCCTCTTTGGTCAGTTCTGGGTTTGTCCATTCGTTGACCTTTGGCGTTGCTGGGTCAGGGTCGCCGTTTTTCCATTGCAGCAGCAGTTCCGTAGAAACTGGAATCCGCAGCAGGTTAAAGCCGTGGTCGGCGATTTGGGTCAACATATCATGCATATTTTGCGACCACACACCATCAAATACCTGACTGCCGACATTATAGCCGAACCAGTTGCAGCCTGTCAGCCAGACTGGATTCCCGTTCCGGTCAACGATTTCCGCATTGTCATTGACGTGCAGCCAGTCATCGTGCCAAGCATCTGGCTCTGCGGCAGCCGATACCGCCGGAGCGATGGCAGAACCTGTTCCCAGCAGCAAGGCGGAAACCGTAAAGATGGAGCATAATTTTTGTAGAAATGTCCGTTTTTTCATGAGAAAACCCCTTTCTTTTTTTGCGAATCCACTAATTTTATCTTATCATGTTTTCTTTTTTCTGTCAAGAATTTTTTGTGCCGGACATCATTTTGTCACGATAAATAAGAATTATTCTCAAATGAAAATAATTCTTGATAACGCTTGCAAAATTGCCGGAGATGGTTTATAATAGAATCAGAAACCATTCATTTTTATCTGGTCGATTTTGGAGGTATGGAACAATGACAGTATATGATTCGATTCCTGTAACCGTTACGGGCGGAACGCTCTCCGATGCAGAGATTGCCGCATATGTGAAGCACAGCAAGAAAACCTATCCGAACCGGAAGATTGAACAGCTTTCCATTCAGGTGGATGGGGATTTTGTAGACCTGCGATGTCAGTTTGCACCGGAGAATTTTGAACGGATTCGCCGGATTACAGGCTATCTGGTGGGAACACTCGACCGCTTCAACGATGCAAAGCGGGCAGAAGTGCAAGACAGAGTCAAGCATTTATAAGCAGAAAAGTCCCAATTTCATGTAAAAATACCGCTGAAAATTTCCTGTGATAGAATGCCATTGTGGTGAGATACTACTATTGCGACGAAAACGCCGCACACAAACCGGCAGAAACCCTGCTGGAACAACATTCTAAAATGAGAAAGGTGTTTTTAATATGAAGGGCGAATTCACACAGAAGGGCAAAGAAGCAATGGAACGGTTTAAGGTTGAATCTGCCAACGAAGTTGGCGTAAACCTGAAGCAGGGCTATAACGGCGACCTGACTGCAAGACAGGCTGGTTCGATTGGCGGTATGATGGTCAAGAAGATGATCGACGCTTACAAGATGCAGTAACCGAACGATTCTTTTCATTGTCCCCACGATTTGCACAGCATTGTCCTTTCTTTTCTGTAGCGTCTGACCGACCATGCGAACAAGCAGAATCTGTTCCATGACAGCAAAAAAGAAATGCTTTGCAAAACAGCAACAAAAAGCCCCATCTGGTGCGAACAGTGCCAGATGGGGTTGCTGTTATTACCCGAAATATTCCTGCATGAGGGAATTTAAGAGGGTTTGTGTTTGGGTGAGTTCTTGTTGCAATGCACATCTTGATTTCTCAACCTGTTTTACAAAGTTGGCGAATTGGGTTTGAGCATCAAACGCAATTTTTATTACTTTAATGCCAAGTAACCCACTTTTAGAAATATTCTTCATACTTCCGCTCGTTCCACTTGCAATTTTTTTCATTTCATCTTTAGTTGTTTGTTGAATGAGTAATTGCCAAATAAAAATAGGATTTGCTTCTTCATTTAAATTTGCTTTCCATAATCTATCAGGCAAGAATGTATTGGCAGGTGCTTCCCAAACATATGCAGCAGCACCTACTAATTCAGATGTATTCATTCTGCTAATGATTACATCTCCATCATTCACCCTATGTTCTTCTAATGGAATATATTTATTTGGCAAATTCTTAACTTGAGAATTATCAAAGTAATTATAAGATACAGCCCCTGTTTTGAGCACTTTATTTTTACATGATTCTTCACCTGCAAGACTTTTTCCTGCTAAAAGGGAATTAATATAAAATGATAATGGAACAAAATCTTTTACATCTTTGAACATCTCGACAAATCGGGATTTTACAAGCAAGTCAAGCTTTTCAAGCTGGGTGCGGATGTGGGTGATGATGGATTGGAGGGTGTCAAGGGTGGAAACGATTTCTTTTTGTCTTTCTATGTTTGGCAAATTGATAGGAAATTCATAAAGCATGGACAATTTTAAATTATCTCTTACGCTGCCAGTTGCAATATTTTTAATCAAACAAAGAGCAATATCACTTTTCAAAAAATAGTATAAGTATTGATTATCCAAGTCAGATGATACAGAAAACACATTGTAAAGAGGGCTTACAATGACTCTTTCTTCATTTCTTTGCCAATCAACAGAACCAACATTGATTCTTGATGGATTATATGCAAAGCAACCTTTTGGAACAATTTTATAAGTTGATTTATTTTTGCTTGCAACTTCTTTTCCAAAATAATCTTTGCAAAATCCTTGACTATTTGTAACGCTATAAACTGGAATATCTTCATTTGCTTTATTTCTGATAGAATATTCTCGAATATAATCGCCTAATCTTGCTTTCATAAATCCATCTACAAACACAAATCTGTTTGCTTTTCCTTTCTAAAAAATAAAAGCAGTGTCACTTCAGAATCCTCCGAAATGACACTGCTTTTTCCAAAATAAATTTGGCGCAGAAAGAGGGATTTGAACCCTCGCGCCGGTTTCCCGACCTACTCCCTTAGCAGGGGAGCCCCTTCACCACTTGGGTATTTCTGCAAGTTGTGAATGATAAAAATATTGGCGGAGAGGGTGGGATTCGAACCCACGGTTCCTTGCGGAATCACTGGTTTTCAAGACCAGCTCCTTAAACCACTCGGACACCTCTCCTGATGTCAGATGGCTTGCTCGTTCCTATCAGAATCAGCTTTATTATTATAGCATAGACA
>CABQIF010000109.1 GCA_902464115.1 uncultured Ruminococcus sp.
CGTCAAAGTACGGGCAAAGTGGAACTATGACAAAGCTGGCGGCTGCATTGAAGTCACAGAAATCCCATACAGCACCACGATTGAAGCGATTATGGATAAGATCGTAGACGGCATTAAACAGGGAAAACTGCGGGAAATCTCCTATGTGCGGGATGAAACCGACCTTTCCGGTCTGAAGATTGCCATCGACTTGAAGCGAGGTGCAGACCCGGAAAAAGTGATGCAGAAACTGTTCCGCATGACACCGTTACAAGATAGCTATTCCTGCAATTTCAACATTCTGATTCACGGGCAGCCTCGTGTGATGGGTGTGAAAGAAATTCTGACCGAATGGATTGCATTCCGGGAGGAATGCGTCCGGCGGAGAATCGTCTATGACCTGCAACGGAAACGGGAAAAGCTGCATCTTCTGGAAGGCTTGGAGCGGATTCTGCTGGATATTGATGAGGCAATCCGCATTGTTCGGGAAACAAAGGAAGAATCCGAAGTTGTTCCGAACCTCATGAAGGGCTTTTCGATGGATGAAATTCAGGCGGAATATGTGGCAGAAATCAAGCTGCGGCATTTGAATCGGGAGTATATCCTCCGCCGAACACAGGAAATGGAACAGCTGCGGACGGATATTGACAGCTTGCAGCAGACCCTCGAAAGCCCGAAGAAGATTCGGGCAGTGATTGCCAAGGAACTGAAAGAAACTGCAAAGAAATATGGACAGCCGAGAAAGACCCAGTTCTGCGAAGTAGATTTGCAGGCAGAATCTGACCCGACTATGGATATTCCAGATTATCCGGTACATTTGTTCCTGTCTGAGAGTGGATATTTCAAGAAGATTTCTCCGGCATCGCTGCGAATGAATGCAGAACAGAAACTGAAAGAGGATGACCAGATCATCGCCCACTGGGAAACTACCAACCGCACAGAACTGCTGTTCTTCACGAATCAGCAGCAGGTTTATAAGACGAAAGCCAGTGCATTTGATGACAGCAAAGCGAGCCTGCTGGGCGACTATATTCCGGCAAAGCTGGGCTTTGACGAAGGAGAATTTGTCGTTTCTGTGATTCTCACAAATGACTACAGCGGCATGCTGCTGTTCGTCTATGAGAACGGGAAAGTGGCGAAAGTACCGCTGCAATCCTATGCAACCAAAACCAACCGGAAAAAGCTGGCGAATGCATACAGTGATAAGTCACCGCTTGTGACAGCGTTGTCGCTGCCGGAGGAACAGAATGTGTTGTTGCGTTCCAGCGGCAATCGGGCATTGTTGTTCCAGACGGAAGAACTGCTGCCGAAAACCGCCCGTAATACGCAGGGTGTACAGGTGATGACGCTGAAAGGCAAGCAGACCATCCTCTCTGCGGAAATTCTGACTGCGGAGCAGGCAGAAGAGCGAAAGCGTTATCAGGCGAAAACCTTGCCGGCACTCGGAGCATTGGCAAAGGATCTGCCGGATGTTGGACAGATGACATTGGCATAAAGTTCTTTACATTTTCACCAAAAATGCGGCTGAAAAGCTGTGCATTTTGTGGAAAACGAAAGGCGAAACTTGCTTTTTTTTCGAAAATGTGTTATCATAATGATAAGTTTTATGGGAACGCCTGTCGGAGAAACAGGCAAACTTTGTATGGTTGATGGGAGGAAACACAAGATGCATACATGGGCAAGAAAAGGAATCGCACTGGCAGTCAGCGGTGTTCTGACGATTGGTATGGCAGCTTCTCTGCCGTTTGGCAGCTTAGCAGATGCAGCCGATGAGGACATCATTTTTCAGGCAGAAGGCGAAGATTTGGACGGTGCAACCACTTGGACGGATATTTATGGGCAGCAATTTCCGGGGTATTCCGGCAGCGGTTTCTGCTACCTGACCGGTGAAACATTGACTTTTGAGGTGGAAGCACCGGAAGATGGAATGTATGAATTCACCACTCGTTCTGCACAGATTTTGGACAAAGACGGACGGGAACAGACCATCTCCATCAATGGTTCGGAATTTATGATGAAGATGCCGTATTCCGACACTTGGACGGATTTCAGCTTTGGCATTCACCGCCTGAAAAAAGGCACAAATAAAATTCAGCTTTTGCCAAAGTACGGTTATGGTGCTTATGATACCATTACTGTAAAGAAAGCAGACCTGCCGGAACTGAGCGTTTCCCCGACACTGAGCGACTCGAACGCAACTTCTGAAACACAGGGCTTGATGAATTACCTCTGTGATGTTTACGGAAAGCACATGCTCTCTGGACAGCAGGAAATCTATGGCGGCGGTCATACCGAAAGCAGCCCGAACGGCTACAGCGGTGCAGATTTGCAGGGCTATGAAACCGAATTTGAATACATCAAGAAGAATTACGGCGATTATCCGGCAATCCGTGGCTTCGATTATATGAACTACAACCCGCTCTATGGCTGGGATGACCAGACGACCGAACGAATCATTGAATGGGGTACAGAACGGAACGGCATTCCAACTGTTTGCTGGCACATCAATGTTCCGAAGGATTTCGCAAATTACGAACTGGGCGATGAAGTTGGCTGGCAGGATTGCACCTACAAGCCAACAGATACTGATTTCAACACTGCAAATGCGATTGTAGAGGGCACAAAGGAATATGAATATGTGATGCTGACCATCAAGACCTTGGCAGAAGAACTGAAAAAGGTACAGGATGCAGGCGTGCCGATTATTTTCCGTCCGTATCATGAAGCAGAGGGCAACACCAATATTGACGGTTCTGGTTCTTGGTTCTGGTGGGGCAAGAGCGGTGCAGAAGTGTACAAGAAGCTCTGGAAGCAGCTCTATACAACCCTGACCGAAGAATACGGCATTCACAACCTGATTTGGGAATACAACAGCTATGACTATTCGACTTCTCCGCAGTGGTATCCAGGTGATGACTGCGTGGATATTGTTGGCTATGACAAGTACAACTGCGTTTATAACCGCCACGATGGAAAGACCAGCGGCCCGAATGAAGATGCTATCTCCAGCACGTTCTATACACTCGTAAACCTGACCAACGGCAAAAAGCTGGTTTCCATGCCGGAAAACGACACCGTTCCGAGTCTGGAAAATATCGAGATTGAAAAGGCAAACTGGCTGTATTTCTGCATCTGGTATGACAACGGTTCGGATAACTTCCTGTCTGGTACAGACAAGAACGATCCGGAAACGCTGAAAGAAATGTATCAGAGTGATTATTGCATCACCTTGAGCGAATTGCCGGATTGGAAGAACTATAAAAACGGCGGTGACACCCCGACCACCACAACTGCAACGACCGATTCTGGCTCTGAAACCACAACCACTGTTACCACAACCACCGGAACAACAGAAGTTGTGATTGGTGATGTCAACGGCGATGGTGTGATTAACGTTGTGGATGCAATGCTGTTAAAGCGGTATATTCTGGCTGGAAATGCAGAAGATGCAACTTACAACACCGTTTGGGACTGGAATAAGGATGAAACCTGCGACGTTCTGGACGTTGTCGCAATGACGAAGTTCCTGCTGCGGAAAGACTGATTCTTTTTGAAACAATTGTAACAAAGAAACAACCGCCCTGTGATGCGAATTGGCACACAGGGCGGTTTTTGTGAGAATCCATCTGAAATTTTCTGAACATTCTCCATAAAGGCTTGAAAAACAGCTGCAATCTGTGTATAATAAATTTTGTCGAATCGCTGCAAGCGAAAGCAGTCATTTTATTTGATTTTGGGCGGGTTCTTTTTTCCGCCATTTTGGAGGTTGACATTTTTTATGAAGTATCCCATTGGTTTGATGCTCAGCGGACTGGCAGCAACCATTTTATTTTGTGCCTGTACTGCCTCGCCGGAATCTGTTGCCATGAAAATTAGTCAGGATGAATCTGAAGAATTTTCTATTTTAGCAGAAACAACCGTGACGACAATGCAACAGACAACGCAAACAACCACCACTACCACAGAACGAAAACCGGATTTGGTCGAAGAAGTGCCGGCAGAACAAATTCTGGATGTCGATGTCATCTATCAGCGTCCGGAGTTGCCAACTGGCTGCGAGGTCACGTCCCTGACGGCTCTGCTGCAATATCTGGGATTCGATGTGGATAAGACCACCATGGCGGAAGATTTCCTGCCATGCAGCTATGACACTGCCAAGAACACGTTGGATGATGCATACATTGGCTTGCCGCAGGCAAGCGATGGATTCGGCTGTTATGCTCCGGTTCTGGTCAAGACAGCGGACGCCTATTTAAAGACACAGAACAGTGAAAAGAAAGGGCTGGACTTAACTGGCAGCAGCGAAGAAACCATTTGCCGTTACATCGCAAGCGGTTATCCCGTTGTGATGTGGATCACCATTGGTCTGTATGATGTGTATGAGGAAGAGGGCTGGACGACTGAGGACGGCAGAACCGTCATGTGGTGCGATTTGGAGCATTGCGTTTTGCTGCACGGATATGACAAGGAAAATGATTTGGTCTATGTGTGCGACCCGTTGAACGGCGATGTGACCTATTCCATGGAACGATATTTCCAGATTTACGAGGATATGCACCAGCGAGCCATGACAATTTATTGAGATGATTGGGATTTAGGAATGAGATGCCCTTTTTCTGCGGAGAAATGGAACGAGTAACAGCAGCACACCACAGATAGCAAGTGCAAGGCTGATCCATTCAGACGTTGCCAAGCCGAAATAAATGCCCCGTTCGGTATCGTAGCGGAATCGCTCTGTGAAAAGACGAATGCCTGCATAGCCGATGCAATAGAACGGGATGACATCGGTCTTTCGGGTTCGTTTCCGGAAGCAAAACTGTAACAATCCAGCGAGCAAAAGATTCAACCCACTTTCCAGCAGCTGCACCGGAAAAAGCGGAATGTCCGTCGGGGCTGTCCCGATGGCGTTTTTCAGGCAGATGCCAATCGGTGGGTCATAGGGAATGCCGTAGCAGCAGCCTGCAAAGAAACAGCCGATTCGTCCAAATGCATGGGCAAGCGGAATGGCAGGCGTGATGCTGCTGAGATAGACCCCATAGGGCAGCTGAAAATGATGCAGATAGAGCAGCAGGGCAGCCAGTCCGCCCAGCAATCCGCCATAGAATACAAATCCACCCTCTAACAGGGAGGAAATCGTGTCCCAGTTCCAGCCGGAAGTCTGAAACATCTCCACGATGTCGGAGAACGAAACCAGAAGATAGAGCAGTTTTGCTCCCAGAAATCCGCCAATGAGTGCCCAGACACAAGCCTCCAGCATGGCGAATCGGTCTTGCTGGAATCGTTTTCCGTTGCGAATGGCAAGCCAGATGGCAAGTGCTCCGCCAATTACGCAGCAAATCCCGTATGTACCAAGAGAAAGTCCAAAGAGAGAAACAATCGGATACATGTCAACTCCTTTTTGGTCGAAAAAAACGCAGTTCCCAGAAATTCTGCAAGGCATGCAGACGGTGGACTGCGTTTTTTGAATATTTAGAATGGAATATCAGAGGGCAGAGTGATCGTAATAAGAATAGTCATCGTAAGTACTTGAAAATTCATCGAAAATATCCTGTAATCCGCCATCTGATAGAAATACAATCATGTAAATCAGGTATACTGCATTTAACAGGATACCGATAATGCCCAGAACGATGCCAGCGGTTGCAATGCCGTTGGCATTTTTCTTATTCTGGAGAATGCCCAGAATCAAGCCAATGACGGCAGGAACTGCACCGACACCATAGCAACAGCAAATGGCAATGGAACAGATGCCCAGAATCAGGGATGCGATGCCGAAACCATTGCTGTTATTGTTGGTCAGTGGGGTGTTTGGGGTCGAGTAGTAGTTGTTGTAGGGGTAAGAGGATGAATCGGCAGTTGGCTGCTGATAAGATTGTCCCGAAAAATTCGGTTGCTGCTGGTTGGCAGTGTTTGAATTTGGGATGTTGTTGTTGCGGATGTCATAGGCAGAAAAATCCGGTGCAGCGTTGGTTTCTGCTGTTGTGTTCTGTGTCGCAGAATCGTCTTGTTGCGGAACTTCTCTCGGAATATCGTTCGGAACAACCGGAGCATCTGCTTGAGCATTGTTCTGATAAGCAGCAACATGGTCATAATTATCCGAAACCGGAGCGGTAGCGTTGGAATCGCTCTGTTCCGGATGGAGATTTGGTTCTGTTGGGGTGTCTGGAGTTGGGGCAGTCGGTTCTTGGTTGATAGAATCCGGCTTTGGAATGGCATTTGGTCGAATTTCGCCGCAGTTCGGGCAAGTAAGGTCAGTATCCGATAACGGATGACCGCAGTTTCCACAAAAAGGCATGGGAAAAACTCCTTTCAAAAATAAACAGTTCTGATATGATTGTAGCATATCTTTCCGGAAATGTCAAATGCTGTGTATGGTTTTTTACTGCGAAAGTGCATTCAGTAGGGTGCGAGCAATGTTGTTGGTGTTGACGGTGTCCACGTCTTGATTCCAGTCTTCGATTTCAATACAAAAGGCAATCGGAAGGTTGCTGTCATCGCAGAAACCGACCAGCAGGGAATTGTCCGTGCCATCGCCCTGTTCGGCTGTTCCGGTTTTTAAGCCGACTGGATAATTGATGACACTATAACGAGCCAAATCGCCGTTTTCCCGCATGATTGCCCGTACCTGCTGGGCAGTTTCCGCAGAGAAAATTTCGTTGGAATAGGTGGTTTTGGCTTTGTCCTTGACCGTTCCGAATAAGTCTTGCCGATAGGAAATCAAATATGGTTGGGTGACTTGTCCTGTGCCGTTGGCAATGGCACTTTCCCACATCATCAGTTGAAGTGGGCTGATGACCGTTTCGCCTTGTCCAATGCAGCCCCATTGGGTGATGCTGTCGTTGGTATCCTCTAAGGTTGTGGAGGCGGTGAAAACAGAAATGCCATCTAAATCCATTTGTGCATTGCCTTCGCCGTTGACCCGATAGCCCATTTTGCGGAACGCAGTCTGTAAGCCGTCAAGGGGTAAATCCTCTACCAGCTGAGCAAACCATGGGTTGCAGCTGTGCTGAAACGCTTGCGAAACATTCTGCCAGCCGTGCACGCTGCCGTGATAGCAGCGAATCGGAGAGCCATAGTTGTTGTAATAAGTGCCCTGACAGTCATAGCTTTTCTGCATGAGAGCGTCATAGCCGATGGTTTCAATGGCAGCGGCAGTAGTGCAGACTTTCTGGGTAGAGCCGGGGATGGTCTGGTAAAACGCCTTGCAGAGCAGACTGCCCGTTTCCAGTGTGCTGACATCGACATCGCTTAAAATATTTACGCTGGGCTTGCTGACACAGACGAGAATTTCTCCGGTCTGGTAGTTGTAGGCGATGGCAGTTCCGTTTTTCTCGCCGAACGACTGATAAACCTGTTGGTTTGCATCGTGGTCGAGCGTAGTATAAATCGCACTTTTTCCGTT
>CABQIF010000110.1 GCA_902464115.1 uncultured Ruminococcus sp.
CAACAACACAAATCCCAACACTAGATTCATGAAAGCTCCTGCCAGCACGACAATCATTCTCCGCCATACTGGTTTTTGGTCAAATGCACGAGCATTTTTACTCTCCGCATCTTCCCCTTCCATCGAACAAAATCCGCCAATCGGAAACAGTCGCAGAGAATACAATGTTTCTCCCTTTTGAAAACGAAAAATCTTTGGCCCCATACCAATTGCAAATTCATTGACTTGAATGTCATTTCGTTTTGCTGCGATAAAATGCCCAAATTCATGAATGGCAATGATACAGCCGAAAATCAAAATGGCAAGTAAAATCGACCAGATGGTTGTCATGCGTGGATGCTCCTTTCTTCCCTGTGCAAGTTTCTGATTTTAAAACCCCATTTATTTTTGAATCAGATTTTGCACCAGTTCCCGTGCTTTTTGGTCTGTCTTTAAAACATCCGCACAAGTATGCAGTTCTGGTGTTTCCACTGTCCGCATGGCAGTTTCTACATAGTCTGCAATCTCCAAAAATCCAATCTTTCCCTGTAAAAATGCCTGTACGGCAATTTCATTTGCACCATTCATGACGCAAGGCAGCAATCCGCCTGCCTGCATGGCTTTCTTTGCAAGTGCCAAGCAACGAAATGTCTGTTCATCTGGTTCAGCGAATGTCAGCGTTGCATACTGTGTCAAGGATAATGGTGCTACTGGACAAGGTTTCCGCTCCGGATATAAAATAGCATATTGAATCGGCAGCCGCATATCTGGAACGCCCAGCTGTGCAATAACAGAGTTATCTGCATACATCACACCAGAATGCATGACACTTTGCCGATGAACCAGTACGGTGATTTGTTCCGGCTGCAAGTCAAAAAGCCACTTTGCTTCTAAGCACTCCAAGCCCTTATTCATCATGGTTGCAGAGTCGATGGTCACTTTATTACCCATATTCCAATTCGGATGCTTCAAAGCATCCGCAGCAGTTACCGTTTGCAGCTGTTCTCTGGTATAACCGTAAAAAGGGCCACCGGATGCAGTCAACAGGATTTCTTTCACAGGGTTGTGTGCATTCCCCTGCAAACACTGGAAAATCGCAGAATGTTCGCTATCGACTGGCAAGATTGCAACGCCTTTTTCCGCTGCGGCTTTCATGACCAGTTCTCCACCAGCAACCAAAGTTTCTTTATTTGCAAGTGCAACATCAATACCAGCTGCAATTGCTGCCAAAGTTGGCTGTAAACCAACCATTCCAACGACCGAATTCAAAACTAAATTTGCGTGTGGATCTGATGCCAGTTCACACAAGCCATCCATTCCTGTGAGAATTTCCACGGATAAATCGGACAGTGCATCCCGCAATGCTGGATAACAGCTTTCATCAAACACACAAACTTTTTTCGGATGAAATTCCCGTACCTGCTGTTCCAGCAAAGAAACATTGTGATAGGCTGCCAATGCATAGACTTCCAAGCCATGCATCCGTATGACATCTAATGTCTGTGTTCCGATAGAACCGGTAGAACCAAGCAGAGTGATGATTTTTTTCATAGGGTTTTGTTCCTCCTATATCGAAACAACACCCCTTCGATTTGGGGAAGGGGTGTGTTCATCGTAATTTTCACTGCTTTTATTTGTGATAAATCGAAAGCAGGGTATTTAAAACATAGAAAACCGGAACAGTAAATAATGCACTGTCAAACCGATCCATTACACCGCCATGTCCCGGCATGATATTTCCGAAATCTTTCATGCTGCATTGCCGCTTTAAAATCGAGGCGGTCAAGTCACCCAGCACACTGATGACAGCACAAGCGGCTGCAATTACAATGACCCAGACATACCGCACCTTGACTTCTGTAACACTGCCATAAATCAAGCTGAATACAAAGAAAACCACAATGGTCGATGCAATTCCGCCCAAGAAACCTTCTATGGTTTTCTTCGGGCTGACTTCCGGACAAAGCTTGTGTTTTCCAAGAAATGTTCCCGTAAAATATGCACCAGTATCGGCAATCCAAGCTGCACACAATGCCAAGATGACGTAAATCAATCCGAATTGTGCATCTGACTGCAACAGTACTTGCAGCAAGCCAAGTGACCTTGTTACAAACAGCATGGAAACCATCATGAAGCAAACTTGATCCATTTTCAGGCGTTTATGTTGTACAATACCATCTAAAAATAGAATCATAATAGCAGCAATCATCACGACTTCAATTACCTGTTCCAGATGGAAAAACTGCAAAATCGGTGCAGAGATGGTATAGAGCAGCGCGGCATAAAAGGAAATCCGATACCGCAGACAGCCCTTTGCCCGAAACAGTTCAAAAATTGCAATCGCACAAATGGCCGCAATACAGAGCGGAAAAACAATGGTCTTATGTAAAAGCAATACGACAACAAGCAGAACAACTGCAACTGCTCCGGAAATGATACGCACTTTCATTGTCAAACACCTCCGAACCGTCTGCCACGCTTTGCATATGCAATCAATGCTTTATTCAATTCTGCCCGTGAGAAATCCGGCCAGAGAACATTGGTGAAATAATACTCTGCATAGGCACATTGCCAGATCAGAAAGTTAGACAATCTTAACTCCCCACTCGGACGAATCAGTAAATCCACATCAGGGACTTCTTTAGTATATAGATGCTGGGAAATGGTATCCTCTGTAATATCGGAGATTTGTAGTTTCCCTGACTGTACTTCTTCTGCAATTAACTGGGTTGCATGCTTGATTTCATCTCTGCCGCCGTAATTGATGGCAAGCAGCAGATTCATTTTATTGTACTTCGCAGAGTCTGCTTCCAGTTCCAGCATTCGCTTTTGAATGCGTTCCGGCAGGCGGCTCTTATCTCCAATAAAAATCATACGCACTTCTTGTTCCAGATATTCATCACAGTCATTCAAGTACTGCCAGAGCAAATCCATGATTGCATCGACTTCTTCTTTTGGACGCTTCCAGTTTTCTGTTGAAAATACATAAAAAGAAATATTCTGAATTCCAATCGAACGGCAATAACGAGTCAGGTCGTGGAAGGTTTTTGCACCTTCCCGATGCCCGAACTTTCTTGGCATACCCCGTTTGGTTGCCCAACGGCCGTTTCCATCCATAATAAATCCAATGTGTTTCGGCAGCTGCTCCGGCTCTGGCAAAGTATCTGTCGATACCGCTTTTCTTCGAAACGGTAATGCCATTCTGTCTTACCTCCTTCTGTCGTTAGATGCTCATGATTTCCTTTTCCTTATCGGAAACGTGCTGATCCACCTTGTCACAATACTTGTCGGTCAGCTTCTGAACATCCTTTTCACCAGACTTCATATCGTCTTCGGTCAGTTCGCCGTCCTTTTTCTTTGCCTTCATCTTGTCCATTGCTTCCCGTCTCACATTCCGGACAGCAACCTTGCATTCTTCGCCATACTTCTTGATGGACTTGCAGAGGTCTTTTCTGCGTTCTTCGGTCAACTGCGGGAATACCAGACGCAGCACTTTGCCATCATTGGTCGGTGTGATACCAATATCAGAATTCAGGATAGCTTTTTCAATGGCTTTCAGTGTAGAAACATCCCAAGGCTGAATGACCAGGATTCTTGCTTCTGCAACAGAAATGGCAGCCATCTGATTAACTGGTGTCATTGCACCATAGTAATCAACGGAAACCTTTTCCAGAACAGCTGGGTTTGCACGGCCAGCACGAATGGTAGAATATTCATAGTCCAAGCGATCCAATGCCTTCTGCATTTTGGATTCTGCATCTTTTAAAATTGTTTTCATATTAATTGTCTTCTCCGCAAAATTGGGAGAAACTCCTTTCTTGTAATCATTTAGCCTTCTGAAACGACAGTTCCGACTGGTTCGCCCATGATCGCATCATAAATGTTGTCCGGACGATTCAGGTCAAATACCAACATTGGCATTTTGTTGTCCCGGCACATGGAGGCAGCGGTGCTATCCATAACTGCCAGAGCACTGCTCAGAACATCACTGAACGTGATTTTTTCGTAACGAACGGCATCCGTGTACTTGTGCGGGTCTTTGTCATAAACACCGTCTACCATGGTTGCCTTCAAGAGAATATCTGCTTCGATTTCCACAGCACGCAGAGTTGCTGCGGTATCGGTAGAGAAGAACGGGCTTCCTGTTCCGCAACCAAAGATCACAACTCTACCCTTTTTCAGGTGGCTGATGGCTTTGTTCCGAATGTACGGTTCTGCAATCTGCTGCATGCTGATGGCAGTCTGTACCCGAACATCAACGCCCAAAGCTTCCATCGCATCTGCAACCGCAAGGGCATTCATAGTTGTTGCAAGCATCCCGATGTGGTCCGCTCTGGTACGATCCATATTTCCGGAGGAACGACCACGCCAGAAATTTCCGCCGCCGACAACAATGCCGATTTCTGCTCCAGCATCCACACACTTTTTAATGCTGGTACAAATTTCATTGATCACGTTAAAATCCAGACCAGTCTTTTGATTACCAGCCAGTGCTTCCCCGCTCAATTTCAGAACCACTCGTTTGTACTTTAATCCCATTGGATTTCCTTCCTTTCTGTTTCTGTTGTTCCGTCTAAGCCGAATGCAAGTTTTTCATTCGCTTCTATTTCTATTTTACACGATTTTCCGGCAAATGTAAAGCTGTTTTTTGCAAAAAATTATAAAAAAATGGGGGCATAGAACATTTCATCCTATGCCCCCACCGTAATTTTCATTACTTAATCATGCTTGCAATTTCTTCTGCAAAATTATCTGCTTTCTTTTCGATGCCTTCGCCACGTTCAAAGCATACATAACCTGTAATGTCGATGGTTGTGCCAGCAGCCTTTGCAACGCTGTCAACATACTGCTTAACATTCATAGAGCCATCCTTTACAAAGGTCTGTTCCAGCAGGCAGTTTTCAGAATAATACTTGCCAACCTTGCCTTCTGCGATCTTTGCCAGAACCTGCTGCGGCTTGGTCTTCATCTTCGGATCTTCTGCCATCTGTGCCAGAACAACAGTCTTTTCTTCTTCCAGAACAGCTGCCGGAACATCTTCCCGCTTCAGGTAAGACGGCTTCATTGCTGCGATCTGCAGTGCACAGTCCTTAGCAGCTGTCAGAACAGCTTCGGACGCACCTGCCGGAGAAGCAGCCTGTACCAGAACGCCGATCTTGCCGCCGCCGTGGATGTACGGAACCAGAATGCCTTCCAGTCTTGTAAACCGACGAATCTGCAGATTTTCCCGAATCTTCAGGAACAGTTCCTGGAGTGCTTCGTCAACAGTAGCAGTACCGCCAGCGATTACGGTGCTTTTCAGAGCTTCTACGTCAGCCGGATTCTTTTCAATGATGGTATCTGCAACGGTGTTTACAAATGCCTTGAATTCGTCTGTATTTGCAACGAAGTCCGTTTCAGAGTTTACTTCTACGACGCAACCAACGGTGTGATCTGCATTTACCTTTGCAATAACCATACCTTCAGCCGCAACTCTGCCAGCCTTCTTTGCCTGTGTAGCCAGTCCCTTTTCTCTCAGGATCAGCATTGCCTTTTCTACATCGCCGTCAGCTTCTGTCAGAGCCTTCTTGCAATCCATCATACCAACGCCGGTATTCTTACGCAGTTCATTGACATCTTTTGCTGTAAAATTTGCCATTGGTTTTTCCTCCTGTAAGTTTGATATTTTTTCCGAAAAACAACCCGAACAGGAACACTGCCGATTCGGGTTGCTCATTTCCAGTATCTGTACTTTATTCAGCAGCTTCTGCGGTTTCTTCTGCAGCTTCTTCAGCGGCAGCAGCAGCTTCTGCGTCTGCACCCTGTCTGCCTTCGATGATTGCATCTGCCATTACACCAGCGATCAGCTTAACGGCACGGATTGCGTCATCGTTACCCGGGATGACATAATCAATTTCATCTGGATCACAGTTGGTGTCTACGATTGCAACGATCGGAATGTTCAGCTTCTTTGCTTCTGCAACAGCGATCCGTTCTTTTCTCGGGTCAACGATGAAGAGTGCACCCGGCAGCTTCTTCATGTCCTTGATACCGCCCAAGAACTTTTCGAGCTTTTCGATTTCGAGCTGAAGCTTGCTAACTTCCTTCTTCGGCAGCAGATCGAATGTGCCGTCTGTTTCCATTTCGTGCAGCTGTTCCAATCTCTTGATTCTTCTCTGAATGGTGGTGAAGTTGGTCATCATACCGCCCAGCCAACGTGCATTTACATAATATGCACCAGCTCTCTGAGCTTCTTCCTTGATGGAATCGCCAGCCTGCTTCTTGGTACCAACAAACAGAACAGATTCACCCTGTGCAGCCAGGTCGCGAACGAACATATAAGCTTCGTCCAGCTTCTTAACGGTCTTCTGCAGGTCGATGATGTAGATGCCGTTCCGTTCGGTAAAGATGTATGGAGCCATTTTCGGGTTCCATCTTCTGGTCTGGTGACCAAAGTGTACGCCAGCTTCCAAGAGCTGCTTCATTGATACTACGCCCATTGTGTAGTCCTCCTAAAAAATTTGGTTTTTCCTCCGCCTTGCCGGATGACCGCAAAAACGACTTTTACATAGAAAAGCACCGAGTTTTTACAGGGCAGGCGTGTGGATTGCTTTTTTAGTATAACACACTCCCTCAAAAAATGCAAGCTTTTTGCATTTGTTGAAATCACGGTTTTTTTCATAAATTCAATCATTTTTTTAGAATATCTGTACAATTTTCATGTGGAATGCAAACCAAAATCACATCTTTCCCCACAAGTTGTACCCTTGTAAAAGGAATGGCAATGGTTTCTCTTGCTCCGAACCATCCAAAAAAGCGAGGTTTCCCATATAAAATCAATGCCTCTATTGTATGTGTCTGTGTATCTACCCGCACATCATCTACATATCCTAAGTTTTCTCCATCACAGACGTTGATGACATCTTTTTCTCGTAATTCTTCGATACAGCACAGCATTTTCTTCTCCTTTCATCAATATTTGTCGTTTCGATTTACATTTTTTAAATTAACTATTTTTCGCATGTTCTGCATTGTAAGCATATTTTTGA
>CABQIF010000111.1 GCA_902464115.1 uncultured Ruminococcus sp.
AACCGGATACTCAAACGATTTACCTTTAATGGTCTGCAAAAATACCTGAGCCTCACGTTTTGCCTCGTCTGCCGACATTGCGTAACTAAACCAGTATGCACCGCAGGGGATACTCAGACGCTTACAAGCGGCATAGTTACGGTTAAATTGTGTATCAACTTGGTTTGCCTCTTTGCCGTAGCCTGCCCGTAAAATCGCAAAGTCAACCAGTCCGGATGCCTTTGCAGCGTCCCAGTCAACCTCGTTTTGGCAGTATGATACATCAATCCCTTTTAAGATATTCTTTGCCTCGGTTTTCGGAATGCCAAAATACTTGTAAAAATCATCTGTTACAGTCCCGTTTCCATACACTTCATCGCCATACCATTTTCCAGATGTCCGCACGTCCAAGTGTGTGTACTGATAACTACTTGTAATGTTAGCGATTCCAGTAAAGCCCAGATCCTGAGCCTTGCAGCATACCGTTTTGCTGCTGATCGGCTGCCCGTCCTGCTCGTAACAGCAGACATCCGCAGCAGTGCCTTTGGTATGCTGACCGCTGCTTGTACCGCCTACAGCTTTATCGTGTTCCGGGCAACGGTAGCCGCTTGTTACAATGATTTTGCTACAGTTCAGAGCGGTATAAAGAGATTCCAGCTTGTCGACCAATTCAGAAGTGAGTAGCGTTTCATGAGATTTACCACAGCTGCACCGGAATTCACGTGCATTGAAATGCGGGGAAAGCTGGGTACTATCGTTATAATCATAATGATTGACTGACATAATATCATCCTTTCACAAAAAATATTTTTAGAAAAATTTGAAAAAGCACTTGACAAGCACATTAAAATGTGCTATAATAATCTTACAGAAGGGGGGTGATTAAATTGAACGACAAAATAAAAGAGCTTATCAAGATTGTCGGAAATCTCAATAAGCTCATGTTAAAAGTAATTGAACTGGCGGGAACAATTACTTTACTGGTTTTGGCGGTTAAGAGCATTTTTGATGTGCTTTAAAAACCGCTGCGGTGGAGAAATCCACCGCCCCTTCGGGGGTTACCATTAGTATACCACAATTTTTTAAGGGGGTCAATACCATGTTAGAGCTTTTGAAAAATCTTTTCAAACTTTCCTTGCAATGTGCAATTTTTCTGGTTTTGATTGCAACTTTGATTTTCGGCACAATGGGTGCTTTGAAAATGATTTTCTGAGGTGACTGTATGAGAGTTCGTGAAATTCGTACAAAGGAGCATTTGAGTATTCCACAGCTTGTGGAACTTACTGGCATCTCGAGACGTACGTTGCAGGAAATCGAAAAAAGAGGGGATTGTCTGGTATCCAATGCAATAAAAATAGCGGATGCCCTGGGTGTCACGCTGGATGAACTTTGCAGAGATAACCCAGAACAGAATGAAACCGAATAACCCGATGCCGTCCGGCAGCTTTTACGCTGCTGGGCGGTTTTCTTTATTCTGCTTCTGGCAATCCAGCAACGCTGGTCAAAACAGACAACACCCCAGCCAGCAGAGCCGCACTGCCCACGGCGATCCAGTTCACATCTTGCATCACAGCAGCTACGCCAATCGTTGCTACAGCGGTCTGTGCCATGGTTTTCACGGCTCTGACTGCCGCAGCTTTTGCCCAAAGTTTCCAGTTTCTCATGTTATGCTCCTTTCTCGGTCGGCAGTGCCATAAATTCTTCGTGCAAGTGTGTCATCACACCATTGCCACCCAGTTCATGATACTGCCGATACATATTCTCGTAGTTTTCTTTTGCATAGATGGGTGCGAATCCAGCATCAATGTACTTGTTATAGCAGTGCAACATTCGGTCACGGAGCAGGGCTTGCACACCGTATTCCAAAGCCTTTTGTCTGGCATCCTGCTTTTGCATGCGGTTTAAAATCGACCTTGTACCAATGCCAAGAATGCCCGTTGCAGACAATACAGAAATCGCAATGGTGATAATCTCTCGAATCACACAGCTTCCTCCGTTTCTTTCGCATCTTTCGTTTCTTTCGCTTCGTTCACGTCATAATCGCCGGAAAGCAGCACCAACATTTCCGGCGTTAGGTCACCAGATGCAAAAACCTGATACTGTCCATTTTCAAGCTGCACCGCCTGAATTTTTGCGTTGCCCCAGCCTGTTCTTTGGATGGCTTTTCCCTGTTTCAATGATTCTACGGCTTCAATAATATTCACTGTATCATCTCCTTAAAGTAACGAAATTGACTGAATCAGCGGATGGCTGTTGTTGCTCCGTCCGACCCAAACTAAGTAGTAAGTACCAGCAGTTACGCCCTCGCACGGTGTCAATGTGGTGACATATTCGGTATTTTGCAACCACTGCAAGGACAGGTCAATATAGCTGCCTTCTGTTTGTGCCTTGGCAAGGATGTCCGCAGCTGTGCCGGTGTCAGACTGTACCAAGCGTAAAATGCCAACCTCGGTACTGCCAGCAAGGAAACGGATTGCAATTTGCGTGGATGCGGTCACGCTGATCGGCAGCGTGCAACAGGTATAGCAGCTATAATCCCATCCAAAAACGGTTGTTCCATA
Organism: uncultured Ruminococcus sp.; assembly: GCA_902464115.1. Lineage (GTDB taxonomy): Bacteria > Bacillota > Clostridia > Oscillospirales > Ruminococcaceae > Ruminococcus_C. The sequence continues at coordinate 2,541 of CABQIF010000111.1, forward strand.
GTTCAGAGCGTAGTTGTTCTTCGCACTGCAAAAATCTGCATGCAGGGCGGTAAAGTCTGCCACGCTGTAACTCGTACCGTTGTAAAGCAAAGATACCTTGTCCCGATTATCCGCATCATATAGCACGATTTTTTCGGTTGGCGTTTCACCGCCGGAAATCTCCAGCACCTTTGGTACAAGGGTGTTAAATTTTTCCGCCGCACTTGCAGAAACACCCTTTGTGGTAAGATTCGCTGCAAGCTGCTGCCGCAGTTGGTTTAATTTTGTCAGCTGTTCTGCGATTGTCGCTGCCATGTTACACCTCCACCATCGTTGCAAGCATCGTGGATATATTGCCGACGCTGTCTTCTAAGGCTTTGATGCGAGTTGCAAGCGTTTCCACATCCGGTGACAAATCTGGCACAAACAGCCCGTCCGGCACAATATCCAGAGCGTTGTGAGATACCGTGCTGATGGACGGCAATATCTGCCACGTCTGCTTGCCCGTTACTGTAACCAACTTTGCGGTGCAGTATTTCGCTGATTCACCCTCTTCACACCCCGGTGTGTAATCGCCCCAAGATGCAGCGTCACCGTTTGTACCGTTTTTGACGGTCGCTGTGGTCGTTCCATTTTTGTCAGTAATAGAAATAACAGCCCCGGCGTCTGTTTCTGTAACGGTTGCTGTTGGGGAGTAACCGTCTGCACCATCCTTGCCGTCAACCCCGTTTGTCCCGTCTTTGCCGTTTACGCCGTCCTTGCCGGGTGTTCCGGCGTCGCCTTTTTCTCCTTTTTCGCCACGTTCTCCCTTTTCTCCGGGTGTTCCCGGTTCGCCCCGGTCGCCTTTTTCTCCGGGGTCACCTTTTGCCCCGGTTGCTCCCGGCTCGCCGGCATCTCCCTTTTGTCCCTTTAAGGATGTCAGCCAGTCTGCTTCTGTTCCGGTAAATCCGTTCTGCAAGGCGATTTCATAGGCAGATTTTCCGTCTGCTCCACGGCTGCCCGTGTTGCCCTTTTCACCATTGTGCAGTTCTGCGGTCGTTGTACCGGTTGCATCTGTCACAGAGATGGTTGCACCCGTTTTCGTTTCTGTCACGATTACCGCCGGGGAGATTCCATCTTTCCCGTCCTTGCCGTTTTGTAGTCCGGCAGCTTTTTTCTCCAGCTCTTGTAAGAGCTGAGCATACAAGTCTGGTGTCGGGGGAATGGGTGTTACGCTGTCAGAAACAAAACCGGAAGGTTTGATCTGGAGGGAAACCGGAATGGTAGTTGCACGGAGAGCTTTCGTGTCGGAAGCAGCATATCCGAACACACTCAGTTTGATCGTACCGGCTTTGCATTCAGAGGGGAGCAGGCAGGATTTTCCGTCCGTGCCTAAAATCAGATTATAGGTTTCGCAACACTGCGTGATCTGTACGACTTTATGCAGCCCTTCCCACGCTCCGTCAAATACAAAGTGCAGGACATCAAGCCCGCGGACAGCTATGCGATCACAGCTATCATGACACGCATCAGCGGCTGGGAAAAGAACGGTACGAAGAAAAGACTTCCCATTTACGGACTGCAGCGCATCTATACCCGCAAGGGTTGAGACAACTGTATGAAACAAGTGGCAGTCGGGCTTGTCTCACTCCACTTGTTTCATTCAAAATTCCCGTGGCGCAAGGAAAAACGTTCCTTACGGAAACAACTTATACAACTATATCTTTATAGTACAAATAAAAGAATATATAGTAAGAAACCGCGCGCAAAAGCGCACGTAATACGCGCGTATAGGGATTTTCTGTACCGCTGTTTCAGGATGGAGAGAAAAATGGATGAGAAGTATATCGAGCAGGCATTCCGAAAGGCAGTCAGGGACTCCGGCGGCATCGCATTGAAATTCGTATCGCCGGGATTCAGCGGAGTTCCCGACCGACTGGTGCTGATGCCGCATGGGAAGATAGCATTTGTTGAAGTGAAAGCACCCGGTGAAAAGCCCAGAGCCTTGCAGCTTTCTCGGCATAAGCTCCTGCGGCGGTTAGGCTTCAAGGTGTATGTGCTTGACGATATTTATCAGATCGGAGGGATAATTGATGAGATACAGACCGCATGATTATCAGAGATATGCTGCGGATTTTATAAAAAGCCATCCCATTGCCGCACTGTTGCTGTCGATGGGACTTGGAAAAACGAGCATCACGCTGACCGCTATCAATGACCTGCTGTTCGACAGCTTTGAGGTCAGCAGGGTTCTTGTGATAGCCCCTATCCGTGTAACACGGGTGTGGGCGGAGGAGATCGAAAAATGGGATCACCTGAGAGGACTGACATACAGCATCGCAGTCGGCACAGCGGAAGAGCGCAGAACGGCACTGTCCCGGAAGGCAGATATTTATATTATCAACCGTGAGAATGTCGGCTGGCTGATAGATGAGATGCCGTTCGATTTTGACATGATCGTCATTGATGAGCTGAGTTCCTTCAAAAGCCATCAGACAAAACGCTTCAAGGCTCTTATGAAGGCAAGACCGAAGGCAAAGCGTATCGTGGGACTGACGGGAACACCGACAGGAAACGGACTCATGGACCTGTATGCGGAGTTCCGCCTTCTGGATATGGGACAGCGGCTTGGACGTTTTATTGGGCAATACCGCAACACCTACTTTCAGCCCGATAAGCGGAACGGCATGATCGTGTACAGCTATAAGCCTCTGCCCGGTGCGGAGGATGCGATATATGAAAAGATATCCGACATCACGGTTTCCATGAGGGCGACCGACCACCTGAAAATGCCGGAACTGATCATGAGCGAATATACCGTGCAGCTTTCCGGAGCGGAGCATAAGAAATACAGCGACCTGCGGCAGGAACTGGTGCTGTCGCTGCCGGACGGCGAAGTCACTGCCGCCAACGCCGCAAGTCTCAGCAATAAACTGTCGCAGATGGCGAATGGTGCGATATACGATGACTCCGGCGAGGTCGTTCCGATACACGACCGGAAGCTGGATGCACTTGAGGATATTATCGAAAGCATGAACGGCAGACCGCTGCTTGTCGCATACTGGTTCCGGCATGACCTCGACCGCATATCGGAACGGCTGCATCAGTTGCATATCCCGTTCAGCACTCTGGATAAGCCTGACAGTATCAGCCGTTGGAACAGCGGTGAACTGCCTGTCGCCCTGATACATCCTGCCTCTGCCGGACACGGGCTGAATCTTCAGTCCGGCGGCAGCACCCTTGTATGGTTCGGACTGACATGGAGTCTGGAACTGTACCAGCAGACAAACGCCCGCCTGTGGAGACAGGGACAGCAGTCAGCGACCGTTGTCATACAGCATATCGTGACGAAAGGCACTGTCGATGAACGCATTTTGAAAGCCCTGCAGGATAAGGACAAAACGCAGTCAGCCCTGATGGATGCCGTCAAAGCGGAACTGGAGGGATGCTATGGGATATGAACTGCTTGCCGCTGCTGTAATAGAAAAAGCCCTGCAGGATTACAAAGCCGCCCTTATGACAAAAAACAGGGACGGCATCAATGAAGCAGAGCGTTTTCTGCGGTCGCAGTGGTTTGAACTATTAGCCGATGACCTGAACGGTGAAACACTGATCACAACAATGAAGGAGGCATTTGCATGAAGGAATACTGGAATAAGATGGAGCGACTTCGCAAGCGCATCAACAGGAAGATCCATGAGATACATCTTCTGCGTCAGAGGGCGGAGGGCATGAACGGCAACGGCATCAACGATATGCCGAGAACGGTATCGCCTGACCGCAGCAAGATGGAAGGCACGGTTTTCAAGATCATGGCACTGGAGCAAGACATTAAGGACACACAGCAGGAGTATGATGCGCTGCTTGCTGATATGGAAGCCCGTATCAAGACCGTTGAGGACGGCGATGCAAACGACCTTTTGCGGAAACGTTACCTTGAATTCCTGCCGTGGTCAGAGATCATGAAGGAAATGGGATACAGCAAGTCGCATATCTTCCGCCTGCACAGCAAAGCCGTGGATGCCCTTAAAAGTCGGGACACCGTGGGACTTGAAAACACTGTCAATGTGTGATATAATATAAAATAGAAGAATATGCAAAGAGCCGTTGTGGATAACCGCAGCGGCTTTTGTCATGTCCAGAGGAGGTGTCGGTGATGCCGAGGAAGGCACTGAAACCGTGCAAGCACCCCGGCTGTCCGAGGCTGACCGATGGTGCGTACTGCGATGAACACAAGCCGCTGCACCCTAACAGACCGTCTGCCGCCAAGCGTGGATACAGCAGCAAATGGCAGCGTGTCAGCAAGGCGTACCTGCGGAAGCATCCGCTGTGTGTGAAGTGTCTGGCACAGGGAAAGTATGTGACAGCAACCGTTGTCGATCATATTGTACCGCATCGTGGCGATCACTACCTGATGTGGAGC
>CABQIF010000112.1 GCA_902464115.1 uncultured Ruminococcus sp.
GCTGCCAGCAGTTCCAATTTAAATGTTTTTGCCATGCCGCATCCCTCACTTACGCTTGATTACAGGGTTTTTGCTTTTTCGATGACTTCATCAATCGTGCCCACATTAAAGAATGCGTTTTCTGGATATTCATCCATTTCGCCGCTGATAATCATCTGAAAGCCACGGATGGTTTCCTTTAACGGTACATATTTACCCGGAATACCCGTAAAGACTTCCGCTACATGGAACGGCTGTGACAAGAATTTCTGAATCTTTCTTGCACGGAATACCGCAGTCTTATCTTCTTCATCCAATTCTTCCATACCCAGGATGGCGATGATATCCTGCAATTCCTTATACCGCTGCAACAATTCCTGTACCTGACGGGCAACCTGATAATGTTCTTCACCAACAACATCCGGTTCCAAGATTCTCGAAGAGGATTCCAGCGGGTCAACTGCCGGATAAATCCCCTGTTCTACGATCTTTCTGGACAAAACGGTCGTTGCATCCAAGTGGGCGAACGTCGTTGCCGGAGCCGGGTCAGTCAAGTCATCCGCCGGCACATATACTGCCTGTACAGAGGTGATAGAACCATCCTTGGTAGAGGTGATTCGTTCCTGCAATTCGCCGACTTCATTCGCCAAGGTCGGCTGATAACCAACGGCGGACGGCATTCTGCCCAGCAGGGCGGAAACTTCCGAACCAGCCTGTACATAACGGAAGATGTTATCAATAAACAGCAGCACGTCCTGATGCTTTTCATCTCGGAAGTATTCTGCCATTGTCAGACCCGTCTGTGCAACACGCATACGAGACCCCGGCGGTTCGTTCATCTGACCGAATACCAGAGCGGTCTTACTGATAACACCGGATTCTTTCATTTCGTTCCAAAGGTCATTACCTTCTCTGGAACGTTCGCCGACACCCGTAAAAATCGAGTAGCCGCCGTGCTCGGTTGCAACGTTTCGGATCAGTTCCTGAATCAAAACGGTTTTACCAACACCAGCACCGCCGAACAGACCAATCTTACCGCCCTTTGCATACGGTGCCAGCAGGTCGATGACCTTGATACCAGTTTCCAGAATTTCAACAACTGGGCTTTGATTCCGGAAAGACGGTGCTTCTCTGTGAATCGCCCACTTCTGCTTGGTATGCACTTCTCCGGCGTTGTCGATCGGTTCGCCCAAAACATTGAACATTCTGCCCAATGTTTCTTCGCCGACCGGAACTTGAATACAGCTGCCGGTTGCGGTAACTTCCATATCCTTTGCCAGACCATCGGTTGCGGACAAGCTGATGCAGCGAACAACACCGTTGCCCATGTGCTGTGCCACTTCCATGACACACTTTTTATGTTCCATCTGGACTGTCAGAGCGTCTTTGATCATCGGCAGTTTGCCGGTAAATGCAACGTCAATGACAGGCCCGAGAATTTGTACAATTTTTCCGGTTTCCATGGATTTTCGGACTCCTCTCTATCCCATGATCAGATTTATTTCGCAGCCTCTGCACCGCTGGAGATCTCTGTAATTTCCTGTGTGATTGCAGCCTGTCTTGCACGGTTATACTGCAACGAAAGTGTTTGCAGCATATCCTTTGCACTGGTGGTTGCAGAGTCCATTGCCGACATACGAGCCTGCTGTTCGCTACAGAACGATTCTACCATTGCACCGTAAATCAAACCCTTCATAAAGTTCGGGGTCAAGTGTTCCATAACCGCTTCCACGGTTGGATAGAAGGTTGCCTCGTGGTGACGGGTAACATCTTCTTCACTGGTGACAAAGTTGTTGACGTTCAGCGGCAGCAGCTGCTGGACTTTCGGCTCAAATGTCATGGAATTGAGCATCTTTGTATAGACGATATAAACATCGTCTACTTTCTTCTGCTCAAACAATTCCATCATCAGCACGGCGATCTTCATCGCACGGTACAAGGTCGGGTTCTGGGTGGTCTGGATAAATTCCGCATCCACGTCCAGCTGTCCTTCTCTTGCCTTCCGCTGAAAATACATTCTGCCGACCTGTCCCATTACAAACAGCCGGGCATATTCACACTGTTCCATCTCTGCTTCTGCCCGCTTGATGACATTGTGGTTATAAGAACCGCACATGCCCTTATCTGCCGTGATGATAATGAATGCTTTTTTCCGCTTATCTGCCGGAATTTCCGTTCTGGTATCGAAAAACCGCATGTCAATATCTTCCGGTGCACGGGACAGAATGCTTCGCATGGCATATAACAGCTTATCAAAATAGGGTTCTGTGGCTGCCAAATCCTTCTTCGCCTTCTTCAGCTTGGAAGAGGAAATCAGGTACATGGCATTCGTAATCTTCATAATATCATTGATACTCTTAATCCGTTCCCGAATTTCCCGCATATTTGACATCTTACTTCACCTGCTTCTTATAGGCTTCTGCTTCTGCAATCAAGGTTGCCTTATCTTCATCGGACAGCTGTCCGGTTTCCTGAATCTTCTGAACAATATTTCTGACTGCTCCCTGACTCTGTTCAAAATGTGTCATCAGGTCATTGACAAAGTCTCGCAGATTCTTCAGCGGAATATCGTCAAACAGCCGTTCGGAGGCAACTGCCAGCACACAGACCTGCCGCCACAATGGCTGCGGATGATACAGCGGCTGCTTCAGCAGTTCCATCAGGGCATGACCATGGTCTAACATCGCTTGGGTTGCAGGGTCGAGGTCGGAACTGAACTGTGTAAAGACTTCCATTTCTCGGAACTGTGCCAGTTCCATACGCATCTTTCCGGCAACCTTTTTCATTGCCTTGGTCTGGGCAGCACCGCCGACACGAGAAACGGACAAGCCGACATTGACTGCCGGACGCATACCAGCGAAGAACAATTCGCTTTCCAAGAAGATCTGACCATCTGTGATGGAGATGACATTTGTCGGAATGTAAGCGGAGATGTCGCCTGCCTGTGTTTCGATGATTGGCAGTGCGGTGATTGAACCGCCGCCGTGTGCATCGTCCAGTCGGCAGGAACGCTCCAGCAAACGGGAGTGCAGATAGAAAACGTCACCCGGATAAGCTTCACGCCCCGGCGGACGATGGAGCAGCAGGGACATTGCACGGTAAGCCACCGCATGCTTGGAAAGGTCATCATAGATAATCAGAACGTCTTTGCCCTGATGCATGAAGAATTCTGCCATCGCCGTACCGGAATACGGTGCAATATACTGCACTGGAGCCGGAGCACTGGCGGATGCAGAAACAACCACGGAATAATCCATTGCACCATGGGTTTTCAGGGTATTTACAATTTTTGCAACCGTTGAGGACTTCTGACCGATGGCAACATAAATACAGATGACATCCTGTCCCTTCTGGTTGATGATGGTATCTACAGCAATCGAAGTTTTACCCGTCTGACGGTCACCGATGATCAATTCTCTCTGTCCACGTCCAATCGGGAACATGGAGTCGATGGAAAGAATACCAGTTTGCAGCGGAACAGAAACGGACTTTCTGTCTGCAACACCGGCTGCTTCCCGTTCAATCGGGTAATAGTCTTCCGGTTCAATCGGTGCACCGCCATCAATCGGAGCACCCAGTGCGTCAACAACTCTGCCAATCAATCCAGAGCCAACGCCGACACCGGCACGCTTTTTGGTACGCATGACCTGTGTACCTTCTACAATTCCATAATCAGAACCGAGCAGAACGACACCAACAGTCTTTTCTTCCAAGTTCTGAATAATTCCACGGACACCGGTTTCAAATTCCACCAGTTCGCCGTACATGGCATGCTGCATCCCATAAACGGTTGCAATGCCATCGCCGACCCGAACAACCGTGCCGCCTTCCTGCACGCCGGTCTTTCGGTCGAAATCCGCAATTTCACTCTTTAAAACGGAAATGATTTCACTTGCATTCATGGGTACACATTCCCTCCTGTCACTGTCCTGCCAATTTCTTTTGCAGGGTTTTTAAGGTATTCCGCAAACTGCGGTCATACACCAAGTCACCGATTCGCAATACAAAACCGCCCCGCAATGCTGGGTTTTTCTGCATCGTAAGGACTGCCTGCTGTTTGCCTGTCACTTTCATGGCAAACTGTTTCAAGCCTTCCTGCTGGGCTTCTGTAAGCGGTGTGACATATTCCACAACAGCGTGGACACAGCTTTCTGACTGTCGCTTCTTCTCATAAAATGCCTGAAAAATTTCCGGCACATCGGCAGTTTCTGCGTTTTTACAGAGTACGCAGAGCAGATCCTGCACTGCCTCCGGAAATACCTTCCGAACAACCGCTTCCTTTTCCGGAATGGAAATGGTGGGATTCGTCAGAGCTTCGCTGAGTGCCGGACAACATTCCCAGATTGCCTGTGCCTGCTCCACCACATCCATCGGGTATTGCAGTTCTAACATTGCCTGTGCATAACATTCAGCTGGTCGGCTCATGAATTCACACCTTCCTCCTTCAAGAACGCATCAACCAGATTCCGGTTTTCGGCATCGTCCATTTTTCCTTCTACCAACTTGGCAGCGGCAGCGAGTGCCAGGTCTGCAATTTCCTTCTGTGCACCAGCCAGGGTATTCTGCCGTTCGGCATCAATTTCCTTCTGTGCATTCTGGATCATGCGGTTTGCTTCCTGCTGAGCCCGTTCGGTGATCTGATTTCCCTGTTCTTTTGCGGCAGTTCTGGCATTTGCAATAATCGTACTTGCCTCCTGCTTTGCACCGGAGAGCGTGTCTTCATACTGCTGCCGCAGCTGATGTGCTTCCTCTTTGGACGCTTTTGCCTGATCCAGATCGGCTTGTACCGCTGTGGCACGCTGATCCATGATATTCTGAATGCGTCCGAACAGGAACTTCTTCAGAAACAAGAACAGCACCAGAATATTGATGATCGAAAATGCAATCGTCCAAATATCAAAATCTAACATAATTTCTGTTTCGTCCTGCTCTCTGGCAGAACGCAGCTCCTTTCTTTAAAGGATTCCCTGCTGATCACTTCATGATGACCAGCAGCAGTGCAACAACGAAACCATAGATGGCGGTTGCTTCTGCCAACGCACTACCAAGCAGCAACGCTTTGTTGATGTCGCCAGATGCTTCCGGCTGTCTTGCAATGGCTTCTACTGCCTTAGATGTTGCAATTCCGATGCCCAAGCCGGCACCGATACCCGTTAAAACGGCAATTCCTGCTGCGATCATGATTCTTTTCCTCCTATGTTGAATCGTTTTAATCTTCCGTTTACTTCATGATAACCAAGAGCAATGCGACAACGAAACCGTAAATCGCAGTTGCTTCTGCCAACGCACTACCGAGCAACAACGCTTTGTTGATGTCACCGGAAGCCTCTGGCTGTCTTGCAATGGCTTCTACTGCCTTGGATGTTGCAATTCCGATACCCAAGCCGGCACCGATACCCGTTAAAACGGCAATTCCTGCTGCAATCATGATGATTTCCTCCTTATTTCTCGTGTTGTTCCATGCCCTCCGCCATAAACAGCGAAGTTAAAAATACAAATACATACGCTTGAATCAGTCCGTCGAACACGTCAAAGTACATACTGAATACCATTGGGACGATCAGTCCGCAGACCTGTTCGATCAGCTTCATGACAACAAATGCACCCAAAACATTACCGAACAGTCGCATACACAGCGAAAGCGGACGAATGCCCAATTCCATAATGTTGATCGGGGTCATAATTGCCATTGGTTTGGTGAAGGATGACAAAAAGCCTTTCAAGCCGCCCTGTGCCCGGAATGTGGACACTTCAATCAGGATAATGCTGAGCAATGCAAATGCAACCGTAACGTTGATGTCTTTAGTCGGCGGTTTAATGCCGAAGCCGAACATCCCGATGAGGTTGGAAATGCCGAGCAGCAGCAGCACAGTACCCAGATATGCAAAATACGGTCTACCGGCTTTGCCCATGTTGCCTTCCAAGAAATTGTTCACCCACGTTACCGCAGATTCGAGCATCGCCTGCCCACGGCCGGGAACAATTTTCAGATTGCGTGTCAAAAGCAGAACTGCGATCATGATAAACGCCATAATGCCCCACATGACCACAATGGATTCATGCACGGGAATTCCACCGAACAGCGGAATCGTAAAGACGACCTCAGTTTGCAGTTCTTCTGCCAATGCTTCTCCCATCTTCTCACCATCCTCTCTCACAAGCTCTTTTGCAGTTCCTGCAAAAGGCGTCTGCCGTCTTGGTATCAACGGCAGCATTCAAAGTGTTGAATGTTAGAACAGTGTCGTTTACTGCTCTGCTTTCTATTATACACACGGCTGTGTAAAATTGCAAGCATTAAAATGCGGCAAAATGACGGATATGGGACAATCTTCCGGAAACTGTTGCTTTTTGCAAGTTTCCAAAAGTACCGAAAATCTTTCGCATTTTCATTCTCCACTTTTAATCATTATAGAACTTTCGGAGCAAAAAGTCAACGGTTTCAGACTTAACTTTTTACACGATTTTCCGTGGAAAATAAGGCGTTTTTCGTCAAAAAAGTACATTTTCAAAAGTCGCCGTCCACAATGTCAAAAGTTATTACTTTTTCATATCGTTTTTCGTACATCTCCACAAAAAGACAATTGTCTGCACAAGATAGACAGAGATTCCAAAAGTGTGCAAAAATCATCAAAAACAAACAGAAGCACCGTTACCCATCGGATAACGGTGCTTCTGGATTGATATAGAATAGAAGAGAGGATAGCATACCAACATTCTACAGAACCATTGCTCCTGAAAAACAAGCGTTCTCGAAAATATCCTGCTCTGTAGAAGGTACTTTTATTTTACCACATTTTTTTAGAAATGTCAACTATTTTTTTCGATTTTTTCACATGTGGTTTTGTATAAGTTGCAACAGAGCAAAAAA
>CABQIF010000113.1 GCA_902464115.1 uncultured Ruminococcus sp.
GGCTGCGGATGGTGCGAGCGTTTTGGTTTTCGTCCAGTTCTTTTAAATATCCGGGACGTTCTGTTTCAAATTGGTTGTATAAAACGGTTTTTTTCACGCCGATTAAATAAGCGACTTTTGAAACAATGTCTTTGGTGTTGGTTCGTTCCATTAAAATTCATTCCTTTCTGTTTTGTAATGGATGTGAAAAAGTGCATTTGTAGTGATTTCCCCGATGCAATCTCTATTATAACATAATTTTGTGTCGTTGTCGATTGTTTTTTTAAAAATAAAATGCAATATTTACAAAACAAATTGACTTTCTCGGGGTTTTATGGTAAAATAGAAACACTGTACAATCGTTACAGAACTTATGGAATCCATTTCACGCAGAGATTTTCGAAAGCGGAACGGCAAATCTTTGATTCTGATTGGATTCTAAATCAAAAAGGAGAATGTTTGATTATGACAACCGCAATTACTCTTGCGATGCTGATTGTATACATTGCCATCATGATGGGCATTGGAATTTATACAGCCAGCAAAACCAAATCCGTCAGCGATTTTGTGCTGGGCGGAAATAGTGTCGGTTCATGGCTGACAGCATTTGCCTATGGAACATCGTATTTTTCCGCTGTTGTATTCATTGGCTATGCGGGACAGTTCGGGTGGAACTACGGCGTTTCGTCCACATGGATTGGAATCGGAAATGCTGTGCTCGGCAGTGCCCTTGCATGGCTGGTACTGGGCAAACGTACCCGACTGATGAGCAATCACTTACAGGCAAAGACAATGCCGGAATTTTTCGGGAATCGGTTTCAGTCTGTCAGCTTAAAGATTGCCGCTGCACTGATTGTATTTGTATTCCTGATTCCTTATACTGCCTCGGTTTACAATGGCTTATCCCGTCTGTTTAACATGGCATTTGATTTGGAATCGGATGCTTCTTACCGGATTATTATTATTGCCATGGCAATTGTCACCGCCATTTATGTCATCCTTGGCGGCTACGCTGCAACGGCTTTGAATGACTTTATTCAAGGCATTGTCATGTTGATTGGAATTGCAGCGGTGGTCGTCTGTACCTTACAGCATCACGGCGGCTTTTCAGAATCCTTGCGGCAGATGGGCGAGATTGAACAGGGTCAGTATGCTGCCTTGTTTGGACCTGAACCGCTGAACCTGCTGGGTGTTGTCATTCTGACCTCGCTTGGTACCTGGGGACTTCCGCAGATGGTACATAAGTTCTATGCGATCAAGAATACTGATGGTATCCGAAAAGGTGCGATTATTTCCACGATTTTTGCATTGGTCGTTGCTGGTGGTTCTTACTTCATGGGCGGATTTGACCGGTTATTCTGCACGCTGAACGGAGAAAGCGGAAAGACTGCCATTGCCACGCTGGCAAACGGCAAGCCGGAATATGATGCCATGGTTCCGGCAATGCTGCAAAGTGCTCTGCCAGATTTGCTGATTGGTCTGGTGGTCGTTCTGGTATTGTCTGCTTCTATGTCTACGCTGTCCTCATTGGTTTTGACATCCAGTTCCACTATGACCATTGACTTCATCCGTCCGAGAATGAAGCACCACAGCGAAAAGAAAGAAGTCATCATTATGCGGGTGTTGATCGCTGCATTCCTGCTGATCTCTGTTTTGATTGCGTTCAATAAGAATGCGTCGATTTCTACGCTGATGTCCTATTCCTGGGGGGCACTGGCTGGCTCATTCTTAGGGCCGTTCGTCTTTGGTCTGTATAGCAAGAAGGTAACCGTTCCGGCAGTTTGGACAAGTTTCATTCTGGGCATTGGCGGTACGATCGGACATATGATTCTGTTTGGATTTGGCTGGTTCCCAGCACTGACAAAGTCCGCAGCTTCTCTGCCGCTGAATCTGGCATCTCCGATCAACATTGGTGCGATTCTGATGATTTTGTCTTTGATTGTCGTTCCGGTCATCAGTTCCTTTACAAAGGTAAAAGACCCGAAGGCAACTGATGCAGCCTTTACCTGCTATCAGCAGAAGTAAAAAGTCGCTGTATTTTGCATGAAAAAAGCGTATCCGTTTTTGCAACGGGTACGCTTTTTGTGTTTGTAAGAATGACGCTGTTTTTATAGCGGCTGATTCGATAATTTTTTCAGCAGCGGAACAATCATACCGCCAACACTGTTTCCAGCAATGGCAAGAATGAAGTAAACAATTGCTTTAGACGGTTCTGGGCAACCAGCAAAGAAATAATAGAACATATCTGCAATACAGTGGTTGAATCCGCAGATGATAAAGACCATGACCGGCATCACGACCACGAACAGCGAGCCAGTAAAGTTCTTTTCTTCTTTGCATTTCCGGCTACCTTCTACAGCAGTAAACATCAGGATTCCGCAGAAAATCGCCAGAATAAAAATGCTCAGTGGATTGTCATGAATTTTGCCGTCAACGGTTGCCTGTACCCGGTCGGAGATGGTAACATCCATCGTGCTAACAGTTGATGTAAAGAACCGAACTTGTCGGAGCAGCAAAGCTGCAATCAATGTTCCAAGGGCGTTGCCCACAAGCGTGACAGCGGTTTCTGCAACATAGGGTAAATCCCGATTGACAATGTATCCGACTTTTCCGGTGAATAACCCATACTTGAACTGTACGATACAGAACAGCCCCAGCGAGAACAGGAATGCCCCTAAGAATCGGTTTTCGCTGGAGAGGCTCACCATGCCGCCAACGCCCAGCATCAGACCGGACAGAACCCCGTCTGCCAGAAAGGAAATCCACTTGTTTTTATTCGGTTTTGTTTGCTCCAAAATATCCACATCCTCATCTTGTTATTTTTTCTGTTTTGTAGTGTAACACAGAGTGGTGGTTTTGTCAAGTCATTTTTCCGGCTTTTTTCTGGAACAAATGGGAAATGAAAACTTTTCAGTAAATTCATGTCATTTATAATAAAAAAGATTGCAAATTGGACAGAGATGGAAATTTATTCTCTGAATACCAAATCAATCAACCATGTGGAAAATATGAATATTGCTTGACAGTCCACAGGAATTGTGCTATAATGAAAGTATCTTCAGAACGGGAATGGGTTCTCGTTCTGAACGCAAAATTTTATATCATTCATATGCCTTTCTAATCGTTTTTATAAGTATTTTACCGCCTGTCCTTAGAAAAAAACCGGGCAGGAATTTGCAGCAATCCGTAGCAGAATGAATCGAACAAGATGCTTTGCAGAAAGGAAGAGGAATTATGAAAAACCAAAATCAAGTAAAAGTATTCGTCAGTGTCTTTTTGGCATTGCTTTCCGTTCAGGGAATCGCAATGACAGGGGCAGCAGCGATGGAATCTGTACCACTTGCCACGGAACAGACCGAACAGATGGAGGAAGCGGTGACCGAAACGCTGCCGCAGGAATCCCTATCATCGGACACTTTGAGCATTTCTTCCAATGATGCGATTCCAAACATCATGCAAGGAACACCGATTGCCATCAATGGGGTTGTGAAATCCGATTTTTCAAAGATTACGGTTTTAACAGTGGGCGTTTACAATGACGATGGGGAACAGGTCATCGGAAAAACACTCTCTCCGAATCAGACGGAATATGATTTGCAGAACTTGAATGATGCCTTGCCGTTTGAGAACTTGCAGGCTGGCACGTATCAGTATCGTGTCATTGCCAGCAATGCATCCAACCAAAATTACACCGTTATTCATCAAGATTTTGTCGTATCCAGTGACCCAACGGTACAAGTTGGGGCGACAGAAGATGCGATTACGATTGAAAACGGCAGCAAAATTCCCAATATTACCGTCGGCACATCTGTTTCCATCAGCGGGATTGTTCGTTCTGCTTCATCGAATATCACAACGATTACGGTTGGCGTTTATGACAGCAATCATAAGATGGTAACTGGAAAAAATGCTTATCCGACTGCATCCACATTTAATGTTAAAAAGTTGGATGATTTTGTAGATTTCAGTGAATTGCCAGTAGGTACTTATACCTATGAGATTACGGTTACCAATGGCACACACACAAATTATACCGTTGTCAATCAGAAGTTTACAGTATCTTCCAGCAATACTACAACCGATGACAGCATTAAAATTACCAACAGTGCAACGATTCCGAATATTACCGTTGGAAAAGCCGTGTCCATTCGTGGGACGGTCACTTCTGCAAAATCAAATATTACCAAGATTACCGTCGGGGTATTTGATGCAAACAATACGATGGTAACCGGAAATTCTGTATCACCCAATACAAAAACATATAATGTTGCAAATATGGATGCAGCAGTGAAATTTGGGAATCTGAAAGCAGGCACTTATTACTATAAGGTGCTGGTAACCAATGCTGCCCACAAGGATTATGTGGCAGTGAATCAGAAGTTCACAGTTTCGGAATCTGGCAGCAGCACCACGACAGACCAGATCAAAATAACCAATGGTGCGACAATCCCGAATATTACAGCAGGAAAGTCGGTTTCAATTCGAGGAACAGTTACTTCTGCAACCTCTAATATTACAAGATTGACAGTTGGAATTTATCGGGAAGATGGTACAAGTGTTACAGGAAGAACCGTTGTTCCAAACGCAAAATCTTATGATGTTGCAAAAATAGACCCTTATGTAAAATTTGGCGGATTGACCGCAGGTACATATTATTATAAGGTATTAGTAACCAATGCAACCCATACAAATTATGCAGTTGTCAACCAGAAGTTCACGGTTTCCGATGGCAGCACAGCCACAACAGATACCTTGAGTATCACCGGCGGTGTGACCATTCCGAATATCAAGGTCGGCAATGTGGTTTCGATTCGGGGAACAGTGACTTCCGCATCTTCTAACTTAAAGAGTGTGACGGTTGGCGTTTATGACAGCAACAACAAGTTGGTAACCGGAAAAACAGTAGTTCCGAATGCCAAGACCTACAATGTTCGCAATTTGGATGCGTATGTCAGCTTCGGTGATCTGAAAGCCGGAACATATTATTATAAAGTCATCGCATCGAATGCAGCGAATACAAATGTGGCAGTAGTCAATCAGAAATTCACGGTTTCCGATGGCAGTACCACTACAACGGACACCTTGAGTATCACCGGCGGTGTAACGATTCCAAATATCAAGGTCGGCAATGTGGTTTCGATTCGAGGGACTGTTACTTCCGCATCTTCTAACTTGAAGAGTGTCACCGTTGGTGTTTATGACAGCAACAACAAGTTGGTAACCGGAAAAACAGTAGCCCCGAATGCCAAGACCTACAACGTCCGTAATTTGGATGCGTATGTCAGCTTTGGTGATTTGAAAGCCGGAACATATTATTACAAAGTCATTGCATCGAATGCAGCGAATACAAATGTTGCCGTAGTCAATCAGAAGTTCACCGTTTCGGATGGCAGTACCACCACAACGGATAAGCTGAGCATGACTGGCGGTGTGACCATTCCGAATATCAAGGTCGGCAATGTGGTTTCGATTCGTGGTACAGTTGCATCTGCATCGTCCAACTTAAAGAGTGTCACAGTTGGTGTTTACGATAGCAATAACAAGTTGGTGACAGGAAAGACCGTAACTCCGAATGCAAAGACCTACAACATCCGCAATTTGGATGCCTATGTCAGCTTTGGTGATTTGAAAGCCGGAACATATTATTACAAAGTCATTGCATCGAATGCAGCGAATACAAATGTTGCCGTAGTCAATCAGAAGTTCACCGTTTCGGATGGCAGTACCACCACAACGGATAAGCTGAGCATGACTGGCGGTGTGACCATTCCGAATATCAAGGTCGGCAATGTGGTTTCGATTCGAGGAACAGTCACTTCCGCATCTTCCAACTTGAAGAGCGTCACGGTTGGCGTTTATGACAGCAACAACAAGTTAGTAACCGGAAAGACAGCAACACCGAATGCAAAAACCTACAATGTTCGCAATCTGGATGCGTATGTCAGCTTCGGTGACTTGAAGGCAGGTACTTATTATTATAGAGTCTTTGCAACCAACGCTACTACAACGAATTTCCCAGTTGTAGAGCAGAAATTCACGGTTTCTGCGAACGGAAGTACAACAGCATCCGACACCTTGAGCATTTCGGGCGGTACAAGTGTTCCGAATATCACAGAGGGAACGTCCGTTGTAGTAAAAGGAACGGTGTCCTCTGCCTCTTCCAATATCACCAGTGTAACAGTTGGTGTTTATTCTGCATCCGGAAACTTGATTACCGGAAAAACAGCAAAGCCAAATGCAAAATCATATGATTTGCGAAAGTTGGATGCTTATGTCAACTTTAACCTGTTGACACCGGGCAGCTACCTGTATCGTGTAACGGTATCCAACGGCACAAAGACACAACAGTTGGTCAATCAGGCGTTTCAGGTTAAGGCAAAGAGTGGCAGTGCACAAAGCAAAGATAAATTGACTCTTTCCGGCGGACGAACCATTCCCAATATCAAAGTGGGAAAAGCGGTCAGCATTCGAGGAACGGTGAAATCTGCAACATCGAACATTACCAGCTTAACCGTTGGTGTTTTCACCACCTCCGGAAATTTGGTGACAGGGAAGACCGTTCGACCAAATGCAAAATCCTATGACATCCATCAGGTGGATGCATACGTCAATTTCAATCTGCTGTCCCCAGACACCTATTATTATGGTGTGATTGCAACGAATGGCAGCCATCAAAATCAGATTGTTTCGTATCAGAAATTCACTGTTATACTCTCCTCTCTTGCAAATTGTGTATAAAAATGATATAATGTAGCAGGGTGA
>CABQIF010000114.1 GCA_902464115.1 uncultured Ruminococcus sp.
AAAAGGATAACCATATGATACAAGAAACAAATTTAAAACCATATACCATCTATCATCCTGAAAACCATCGGTTTCCGCTTGTGGTTTCTATTCCGCATAGCGGAACACAATTGACAAAGGAGATGCAGAAAACACTTTTGCCCGGTATAGTCCTATCCAATATGGATTGGTATTTGCCGCAGCTCTATGCGTTTTTAGTGGAATGGGGTGTAACCGTGTTGGTCAATCGAATGTCCCGATATGTGATTGACCCAAACCGTCCGCCATTTCAGAAAATTGGGGCTTCTTACACCACAAATTGCATTTATGAAACGACAACCAGCGGAGAACCAATGTATGCAGCACCGTTGACAGAAGCTGTGCGTTTGGAGCGGAAACGCTGCTATTATGATGCCTATCATCAGACATTAAGGCGATTATTAACAGAAAAGAAACAGCGGTTTTCTAAAGTTTATTTTTTGGATTTGCACAGCTATGGTATGGATACGGGCAGCGATGCGATTATTGGGACACAATTCGGACAGACGTGTTCAGCAGCTTATTCTACAGCTTTGCGAACTTTGTTGGAGCAGGAAGGATTGCGAGTTGCAGAAAATCAGCCCTTTGCAGGCGGCTACCTCACAAAACATTATGGAGCAGATACTCAAATAGAAGCAGCTCAGATAGAATTATGGTACACATATTATATCGACCATCGGATATTCGGAAAAGAAGCTTTTCCGGAAATTTGTCCGGCTGTTTTTGCAGATGCACAGCAGCATTTGCAATCATTTTTCAAAAATTTATTAAAGGAGCAGATAACATGCTAGTGATACAGACAGAACGATTGGTTTTGCGACCATTGACAACAAATGACTTTTCCGCATTTCGACAGTTTGCAGCCGATGCAGAATTGACTCGATATATGCTGTTTTATCCGCAGGAAACAGAAGCAGAAACCAAAACCTTTCTTCAGCACGCAGAACAAGCTTGGACGGAACAACGTCCAGAAGCGTATGAATTTGCCATTCTGCGAGAAGATACGCTAATTGGAACGATTACGGTAGAATATATGGGTGATACGCAAGGTATGCTGAGCTGGATTCTGCGAAAGGATGCACAGGGCTACGGTTATGCAACAGAAGCAGCCCTTGCAATTGTGCAGTGGGTCAAGGAGCAGTTGCCCTATACAGAATTATTTGCCTGTTGCGATGCTCGTAACCCTGCCTCTGCACGTGTGATGGAACGAATTGGTATGCATTGTATAGATGCCAATGGCAGCCGAACCTATCCGAAAACTGGAGAAGTTGCACCGGAATGGATGTATCAGATGAACCTATAAGCGAAAAATAACAGAATTTTTCCAGAAAAGCCCCCATTCTTTTTGAGAACGGGGGCTTTTTTACATCTATAAATTACAAATTATGGTATAAAATTTCCGAAGTCGGATGAAAGGAACGGTTTTTTTGTGCAATTTTGCCATGAAGCCTAGTAAATCCATAGGAATTATAATAGTTTGGGAGAAAACCGGAAAAAGGATTGACAAATCCAGAAAAGGGGTGTATAATAGCGAATATACAAAACACATCGGAATGATAGGAATTAACGATGTGCAAGGAGGTTTGCAGAATATGCAAGGTTTATGGTTTGGCGTAGCCGGAGAGGTGGCACGATGTTGACCCTCTGATGCGAACGAAAAAACAGAAAAAAGAAAGAGGGTTATTTTCTATGAAACATACAACCATTACAAAGGTGATCGGCATTTCCTTATCCGCTGCGTTATTGGCATCGGTGGCAACCGGCTGCGGCTCTGCAAGCAGTGGGGACACGGTACAAATTACAAATGTATCGTATGACCCAACCAGAGAGTTATATTCCGCCTACAATGAACTCTTTGCAAAGCATTGGAAAGAAAAAACTGGGCAGGATGTGGAAGTCACACAGTCCCACGGCGGTTCTGGAAAACAGGCATTGGAAGTTGCCAACGGTTTAGAGGCAGATGTTGTAACCCTGGCACTGGAATATGATGTGGATGCAATTCAGGATGCCGGATTGATTGATGATGGATGGATCTCTGAATTTGATGATGACAGTGCACCATATACATCCACGATTGTTTTTCTGGTACGAAAGGGCAATCCGAAAAACATTCAGGATTGGGATGACTTAGTAAAGGATGGCGTTGGTGTCATTACGCCGAATCCAAAGACTTCCGGCGGTGCAAGATGGAATTACTTAGCCGCTTGGGCATATGCAACACAGGAATATGGCGATGATGAAGCAAAAACAGAAGATTATATGAAAAAGCTTTATCAGAATGTGTTGGTTTTGGATTCCGGTGCAAGAGGTGCTACGACAACCTTTGTAGAAAATGGACAGGGTGATGTCCTGCTGGCATGGGAAAATGAAGCGTATCTTTCCATCAAGGATGCACCAGATGATTATGAGATTGTCACACCGAGTATTAGCATTTTGGCACAGCCTTCCGTTGCTGTAGTAGATGATGTTGTTGACCGGAAAGGAACAAGAGAAGTTGCAACGGAGTATCTTTCTTACCTCTATTCCGATGAGGCACAGAGAATTGCAGGCGACAATTATTATCGTCCTTCCAATCCGGACATCTTGAAAGAATATGCAGATGTATTTGATTTGAACGTCAACCTGGTTACCATTCAGGACTTTGGCGGTTGGGATGCAGCACAGAAAACTCATTTCGCCGATGGCGGTATTTTTGATAAAATTTATGAGAAATAAAAAGTAGGGAGTCGTTATGAAACAAAAGAGCAAAAGAGTGATTCCGGGATTCGGGATTTCCATGGGCGTTACGCTCACAATTTTAAGTATTGTGGTACTGATTCCGCTGGCATCGCTTGTCGTTTACACGGCACAGCTCAGTCCGTCAGAAATTATAGAAACCCTGACCCGTCCGAGAGTGCTGGCAAGCTTTCGTGTTAGTCTGCTGACTGCGTTCATTGCCTCTGCGATCAATGCAGTGATGGGTGTGATTTTAGCATGGGTGCTGGTGCGATACAAATTTCCACTGAAACGCATTTTGGATGGTATGATTGAGCTGCCTTTTGCATTACCTACCGCTGTTGCCGGCATTGCATTGACTTCTTTGACGGCTGACACGGGCTTGATTGGTAAGTTCTTTGCAAGATTTGGCATTCACATTGCCTATACAAGAATCGGTATTATGGTTGCGTTGGTTTTCATCGGAATTCCGTTTGTTGTCCGAACGGTACAGCCAGTATTGGAAAAGTTAGACCCGTCTTATGAAGAAGCAGCTGGCGTTTTGGGAGCAAGTCGAACAAAGATTTTCTGGAGCGTGGTATTTCCGGAAATTCGTCCGGCAGTCATTACCGGTTTTGGTTTGGCGTTCGGCAGATGCCTTGGAGAATACGGCAGCGTCGTATTTATCGCCGGCAATCAGCCGTTTCAAACAGAGATTACGCCATTGATTATCATGTCAGAGTTGCAAGAATATGACTATGCAAGTGCAACCGCAATTGCATTGGTAATGTTAATTGTTGCATTCTTGATTCTGTTCCTGAGCAACTGGGTGCAGGCAAGAAGCAGTAAAAAGCTGAAAGGAGGTTCTTAATCATGCATGAAGAAACAGTTGGTTCAAAAGTAGTAAAATGGTTGCTGATTGGCATTAGTGCATTGTTTCTGATTGTCATGTTGCTGCTGCCGCTGATTACCGTCATTTCAGAAGCATTGCGGAGCGGCTGGGAAACCTACCTGAAAGCCGTTACAGACCGCTACACAATCAAGGCGATTTTCTTAACGCTGGAAGCAACAATTTGTGCGGTGCTGATCAATACGATTTTCGGCGTATTTGCTGCATGGGCGGTTACAAAGTTCCATTTTAAAGGAAAGAAACTGCTGACGACTTTAATTGATGTACCAGTTACCATTTCTCCAGTCATTGCCGGTTTGATTTTTGTTTTGACATTCGGCAGACAGAGTTTCCTGTATCCGTACTTGCAGCAACTTGGTATTCAAGTAGTCTTTGCTGTTCCAGGAATTGTACTGGCAACAATTTTTGTTACATTCCCGTTCATCTCCAGAGAATTGATTCCGGTTTTGGAATCACAGGGAACGGATGAAGAAGCAGCAGCGGCTCTGATGGGAGCAAAGGGCTTGACGATTTTCCGTCGAGTTACATTCCCGCATATCAAATGGGCATTTCTTTATGGCGTTGTTCTTTGTGCAGCAAGAGCAATGGGGGAATTCGGAGCGGTTTCCGTTTTGTCCGGACACCTCAGAGGAAAGACAAACACCTTACCATTGCACGTAGAAATTTTGTTCAATGAATTTCAGTATGTACCGGCGTTTGCAGTTTCTTCGATTTTGGTATTGATGGCAATTATAATTTTGATTATCCGAAGCGTGATTGAATACAGAGGAAAGAAGGTATCGTAATATGTATGTGGAATTAAAAGATATTAACAAGCATTTTAACAATTACAAAGCCTCTGATCATGTCAGCTTTGGAATTGAAAAAGGAAAACTAATTGGTTTACTGGGGCCAAGCGGCAGCGGAAAAACCACCATCCTGCGAATGATTGCCGGATTGGAACAGCCGGATAGCGGCGAAATTATCATTGATGGTAAAGTGGTCAATGATGTTCCGGCAAGTAAGCGAGGCATTGGATTTGTTTTTCAGAACTATGCGTTGTTCCGTTATATGACGGTTTATGATAACATCGCTTTTGGTTTGAAAGTCCAGAAAGTCGATAAAAAGACAATTGATAAGCGGGTCAAAGAACTGATTGAACTGATTGGATTAAAGGGACTGGATAAACGGTATCCCAGTCAGTTATCCGGTGGACAGCGGCAGAGAGTTGCATTTGCTCGTGCGTTAGCACCAAATCCACAGTTGCTGTTATTGGATGAACCGTTTGCAGCGATTGACGCAAAGGTACGGCAGGAGCTGAGAAGCTGGCTCAAGGAGATGATTGAACAGTTGGGTGTAACAAGTATCTTTGTCACACACGACCAAGATGAAGCCATTGAAGTGGCAGATGAAATCATCATCACCAACAAGGGCAGAATCGAACAGATGGGAACGCCATTGGATGTTTATCAAAAACCGCAGACAGCGTTTACCGCTTCCTTTTTTGGGCAGACTTCTATTATCGAAGATTATCAGGCATTCCACACCTTCGAAAAAATCGAAGGAGCAGAAAAGGCAATTGTACGTCCAGAATTCGTAAAGATTACAAAGAAAAACGAAGTGCAGAAATATCGGAGTTCTGCTTCCAAGGGCGTTGTGGAACATGTTTCATTCCGTGGCGATAAGATGGAATTGCGAGTGCGAGTGAATGACACCGTTCTGCTGGCAAAGCGTGATTTGGAAGAGAATCGCATTTTTGTTGGCGAAACCGTGGATGTGTTCTTATATCGGATTTTTGTAACGGTTGGGGATAAAGCGTATTTGCTGGAGAACCAGTCGTTGCAGGAAAACTCCGTTGTTATTTAATCATTGTAAAAAATATTTGGCAAACAGTCAAAATCTTGATGGAGGGTATTATCATGGCAAACATTTATAAGGGTACAATTGAACTGATTGGAAACACACCGCTGGTGGAAGCGGTCAATCTGGAACAGGCACATGATTTGCAGGCAACCCTGCTGATCAAGCTGGAATATCTGAACCCAGCCGGCAGCGTAAAAGACCGGATTGCAAAATCCATGCTGGAAGATGCAGAACAGAGCGGAAAGCTGCATACTGGTTCTGTAATCATTGAACCGACCTCCGGAAATACCGGAATTGGTCTGGCTGCCATTGCAGCAGCAAAGGGCTATCGGGTGATTTTGACAATGCCGGAAACCATGAGCGTGGAACGGAGAAACATCCTGAAAGCATATGGTGCAGAAATTGTTCTGACAGAAGGTGCAAAGGGCATGAAGGGTGCAATTGCCAAGGCAAAGGAACTTGCAGAAGAAATTCCAAACAGTTTCATTCCGGGACAGTTTGAAAACCCAGCAAACCCAGAAGCACACCGCAAGACAACAGGACCGGAAATCTGGAGAGATACCGATGGTAAGGTGGATTATTTCGTAGCTGGTGTTGGTACAGGCGGTACAATTACCGGCGTTGGAGAATATCTGAAGGCACAGAATTCGAATGTAAAGATCGTTGCTGTAGAACCGGAAACCTCTGCTGTTCTCTCCGGAGAAAAGCCGGGGCCGCATAAGATTCAGGGCATTGGAGCAGGATTCGTTCCAAAGACATTGAACACTGGCGTTTATGATGAAATCATTAAGATTCAGAATGATGATGCATTTACAACCGCCAAGGAACTGGCAAAACATGAAGGAATTTTGGTTGGCATTTCTTCTGGTGCTGCATTACAGGCAGCATTGGAACTGGCAAAGCGTCCAGAAAATAAGGGCAAGACCATCGTGGCACTGTTGCCGGATAGTGGTGACCGTTACTATTCTACCACTTTGTTTTCTGAATAAGTCATTGATATTCTATCGTCAGAAAGGAGGTGCTGTCGAGTGAAAGTTTCCACTCGGGTTGAATGCGGAATCTTAGCATTGACGGATATTGCGATGCATCAAACAGAGGGAAAGCCAGTGACGGTCAGCAGTATTTCCAGTCGGCAGGATCTCTCGATGAAATATCTGGAACAGATTCTCATGGTGCTGCGGCAATCCAATCTGGTGCGAAGCACGAAAGGCTTCAAGGGCGGTTATGTACTGACC
>CABQIF010000115.1 GCA_902464115.1 uncultured Ruminococcus sp.
CATATTGTAATGCAATTACAGAAGCGAACATTCATTTCTGAAATTGCATTGCCATACGTCTGTATTTTTTCTAAGTTTTTTGGGGAATTTCCGAGAAAGATATTTACCTTTCCGCAGAAATATGATAGAATAAACAGAGAGCAGCAGAACCAAACACAATGGGGTTCGATGCTCACGGAACAGGAGGGAAGCAGCAACATGGTTTATGTAACAGGAGATTTGCACGGGGATTACAGCCGATTCAAGCGGCCGGAAATGAAAAAACTGCGTGCCGGAGATATCCTGCTGGTCTGCGGTGATTTTGGGTTTATCTGGGACAACTCCAAACAAGAGCAAGCTGTGCTGAAAAAGCTCAGCGAAAAGAAATATACCATTGCTTTTGTGGATGGTTGTCACGAAAACTTTGATTTGCTGCAACAGTATCGGCTGGTTCGCTGGCGGGGTGGCGTTGCAAGATTGATTGCCCCGAATATTTTTCACTTGCAGCGTGGGGAAATTTACACCATTGAGAACCAGAAATATTTTGCCTTTGGCGGCGGGCACAGTCAAGACTATGAATACCGCAGGGATACAGGCAACTGGTGGCGGCAAGAACAGCCGACCCATGACGAGATTCGGAGAGCCATTCGCAACTTGAACCGCAATCAGGCAACCGTGGATTATATCATCACCCACGAGCCGCCAGCTTCTTTGAAAGATTGTCTCGGCGTGGATGTGCAGCAGCGGCTGGAAATCCATGCATTTTTTGAGGACATCATCAAAGAATGCGACTATAAAAAGTGGTTCTTTGGAAAATGCCATATGGATCGGTTTATTCCCATGAAATTTTACGCCGTGTTTCAAGATGTGCTGCCAGTGACAGACGAACGGGACTAATTTGCCCGTGTCTGTCTTGCAGCAAAAGCAAGATTTTGTTTTATGGTTGTTCCGTCGGTTTTCACCGACCAGAACAGCCTTTTCTTTTTGCCAGAATGGCTTACTTCAGGACGGATTCCTGCATTTTAAAGTGGACTGGCAAGCCGTTGTGCAGCCGAATGTTGCATTCGCCCTGAATCAGCGGTAGGAAATACGACCAAGCCGCTTCGGTAATATTGTTGCCAGCATCGTTGATGTAAGCAGGCGGCAGGAAGCGTTCCTGATTGGCGATATTTGCCGCACTGGTGGACTTGACAACAATGGCATATGGCTGGTCAGAAACCCGACGGAATGTCATAACAATGCCGGTTTCGCCTGCCAGAGCCGCCCGGACACCAGCCGCTCCGATCTGAACAGATTCGTCAATGTCAGTTTTCGAGCAGAGATGCGAAGAGCAACGCTGCATGACATTCAGTTCAATGGAACGGACTTTACATCCGATTTGTTCCCGAACGACCTGCTCCAGATATTTGCCGATGCCGGAGAGGTACTTGTGTCCGAATTCATCCGTAACGCCAGACTGGAATGCAGCTGCTTCCGGGTCTGCAACGCCCTCGGAAATGGCAATGATAACGGCCTTGTGCTTTGCCATCTGCTGGCGGGTATCTTCGAGGAACTGTTCAATGGAGAACTTGCGTTCCGGCACATAG
The DNA here is from genome assembly GCA_902464115.1 of uncultured Ruminococcus sp. Taxonomy (GTDB): domain Bacteria; phylum Bacillota; class Clostridia; order Oscillospirales; family Ruminococcaceae; genus Ruminococcus_C. The sequence continues at coordinate 1,566 of CABQIF010000115.1, forward strand.
ATGAGATGCGGAGCAACTTCGCCGTTTGCGTGCAGGACAACAGAAGAGGCTGTCAGCCAGCCGGCATTCCGTCCCATAATTTCCACGATGGTGACAGACGGGGCACTGTAAACAGAACTGTCCCGTGTGATTTCCTGCATGGTGGTTGCCACATATTTTGCAGCAGAGCCAAATCCCGGTGTGTGGTCGGTAATGCAGAGGTCGTTGTCAATGGTCTTTGGAATGCCAATAATCTTGGTATTCAAGCCCTTTTCCTTGACATATTCTGACAGTTTCAGAACGGTATCCATGGAGTCATTTCCGCCGATGTAGAAGAATGCTCCAATCTGCCGCTGTTCAAAACAGTGAATGATTTTCTGGTAAACGGTGTCGTCATCGTGCCAGTCCTTGAGCTTATAGCGGCAAGAACCCAATACGGTAGACGGTGTTTGAAGCAGCATTTCCATGTCTTCGTTGGTACGAATCATGGTTTTCAAGTCAATCAGGTGGTCGTCAATCATGCCTTCAATGCCGTTGATTGAACCAAAAATGGCATCAATGGACGGTTCTTTCAGTGCCTCACTGAATACCCCAACCAGAGAAGCGTTAATGGCACATGTAGGCCCACCGGACTGTGCAACTGCAATATTCATAAAATGCCCCTTTCCTATGCATCAAAATCAAAATAAATGTACTTCTTCTATTGTAACGGATTCTTGGAAAAATGTCAATCTGATTTTTCACTTTTTCCAAAAGAAAAACCGCCCTGCGTTGCTGTCAAAAGCGGCAGCAGGACGGCAGTCATTAAAATGGTAAATCGGAATCCGGTTCATCCGCTGCGGAATCGGTCGATTCCAGAGAAACAAAATCTGTTCCCAGCTGTTCCAGCATGGCTTCTTCGCTGGTTGGCGGCAGGGTCGTTTCCGGAATTTCAACAGACATTCCGTTGACCTGAATATCTGGGTCATCCAAGTCAATCATCAGATAGCGGTGACCATCTACATTTTGCAGGTGTACGCAGGATGTGAAATCCTTTTTCACCTGCACAGAAATCCCCGGAGCGGTGATAACGGTTTTCTTATCCACTAAGTTATCCGCAGAAAGCGGATGGTTCTGCACCTTTTCCCGATAAGCGGTCTGCATTTCTTCTGCTTTTTCTTCGCTGACACCAGCATCCAGAAGAATATCTCGCATCTGGATGTCATCGATCACGGGCAGGTCTGCGGACGGCTCTGGGTCTTCAGCAACACTCTGAATTCGTTCATTGACAGCGGTGATGGTGTTGTAGTTGAGTTCTTCACCGAGGATGTCTTGCAGCATCTCTTGAAACTGTTCTTTTTCCTCTTGAGCGGTGTAAGTAAATTTGCAGCCGAGCACCTGTTCTACTAAGCTGACATTGACCTCTTTCGGCTTGCGGGTGTAATAGAGCACATGGTTGACATCTGGGCCTCTGCCTGTAAAGGTCGGATATAGGAATCCATCGGACGGCACTTCCGCAACAATGCGGTCGGTGTCGATTTTTTTCATGATTTCGTTGTCGGTTTCGTTATAAATCAAGCCGTCTGTCCGCACTTCAACGGGGCAGATGGCAACCGCAAGGAATGAATAATCCAGACTGTCATAGGGATTCTTTTCATCGTTGCGAGTCTTATTGAAAACCGTATAGGTGCAGTGTGCAACCAAGATGGCATACATGGAAGTTGCATCCATCTGGCGAACAATCTGGTCAAGCAGAATGGAAACGTCCGATTCGTCTTTCAGTTTTGTATTGAGTGCCTGATAGAGAATCTGCTGCGGAGCACCTTCTTCGTATGCTTCCTTCGGGAATTCATATTCGAGCAGCCCTTTTCCGAGCGAGCCGGAGAGCACTTTCTTGAAGGTTTTCCAGTAGCAGAACGCCTCTTCCTGTGGAATGTCGTGGTATGCCTGACTGTTCTGGCAGCGAATGTTCTTCTCTGCATCGACGAATGCGGTTACAACGTGATTCATTGTGAAGAGGTCGCTGGTGTCGGAGAAGTTTTTCTTTAATTCTCGCAGGTCTTTCTTATTCATGCAGGTTGGATGCCTCCTTTTTGAAGTCGGTTTCAAATTGCTGCAAGACCCGATAGAGTTTTGCAACAGGCAGCCCCATTACGGTGAAATAATCGCCCTGAATGCCCTGAATCAGCAGCGAGCCTTTTCCCTGAATGCCGTATGCTCCGGCTTTGTCGAACGGTTCGCCCGTTTCCAGATAAGCGGAAATCTCTGCTTCTGAGAGCGGATAAAACTGTACGGCTGTTTCCGAGGCGAACGAAATCGTATGGCTGCCGTCTGTGACGGTCGTTCCGGTGATGACCTGATGGCGGTTGCCGGAGAGGGCTTGCAGCATTTCCCGTGCCTGCTCCGGCGAATGGGGCTTGCCAAGAATCTGGTCGTTTAATAATACAATGGTATCGCAGCCGATGACAATGCTGCCCGGATACTGATTGGAAACGGCTTCCGCCTTGATGTGGGAGAGATAGACTGCCGCATCTTCCGGCAGAACCTCGTCCGGAATGGTTTCATCTACGTCTGCCGGCTGTACAATGAAATCATCTGTGATCTTGTGCAACAGTTCCTGTCGGCGAGGGGAGGCAGAGGCTAAAATATAAGGCATGGTGTCCGCCCCTCCATTATTCAAAGGAATCGAAGTCAATGCCAGCGAGCAGGTTTTTCAGTTCGACTGCTTCATCTGCTGACAGGGTGACACCTTTTCCCATTTTTGCGTGTTCTGGTGCCCAGTCCCGAATATCATACTTTGGTTCTCTGTCGTTCCAGCTGACGAGATTCAGTTCTTTTCTCCAGCCTCTTGCATTTTCGGAAAGCACACCGATGTGCTCCACAATTTCATACTTTAATTCTGCCATGATGTTTGATACTCCTTTTTTGTAATCAAGCCGTTTGGGCTTTCAATTTTCTATTATAACGAATTGCGGAAAAAATAGCAACCGTTTTTTTCATGAATTTTGTGTGAGAAGGGGCTGATATTTTTGATATTTATGTGAAACGTAGAAAATTTTAAGACTGTTTCAAGCTATCTTCACTACAATGAACAAAAAGGGTGCACAAGAGGATACAACAGTTTGGAGGTGAAACATTGTGGTAATTGAAACATTCCAGCGGCAAGAGATCAAGTTTCTGCTGAACGAAGTCCAGTACCAAGCCCTGACGGAACAGCTGGAACAGTACATGAATCCAGACCCGTATTGCGTGGGCGGCAAGGATTACGGCATCTATAATATCTATTACGACACGCCAGACGATTATTTGATTCGGACATCTCTGGCAAAGCCGTATTATAAAGAGAAAATCCGGTTGCGGAGTTATATGTCACCGGCAAAACCAGAAGATTTGGTCTTTCTGGAAATCAAGAAGAAAATCGGCGGTATCGTCAACAAGCGGCGAATTACGCTCACACTGAAAGAAGCAGAAGCGTATATGCAGCGTGGCATTCATCCGGTGGACAACGGGAAATATGTCCGGCGGCTGGTGCTGGAGGAGCTTGACCATTTCTGCGACCGTTATGCACCGCTTGTACCGAAGCAGTATATCAGCTATCAGCGAGCGGCATTTTTCGGAAAGGATGACCCGAATTTCCGGCTGACGTTTGACCGGCAGCTGACGCAGCGGCGAACGAACCTGAATCTTTCAAGCGGTGACTTTGGTTCGCTGCTGATTCCGGAAACCAGTCATCTGATGGAAGTCAAAATTGGCGGAGCAATGCCAATTTGGCTGGCACAGCAGCTTGCAGCGTTGCGAATTTATAAAATCAGTTTTTCCAAGTATGGAACTGCATACCGCCTGTATTGCACAGCGGAACAGCAAACAAAAGAAAAGAGGAACGTGTCTTATGTTTAATTCTGTTTTATCATCCATTGGCTTGTCAATTGGAGCAAATACCAGCAATGCAACGTCTTTCCTGAGCGATACCACTTCGTCTTCGCCGGATGCCAAGACGATTGTTGTGACGCTGTTTTTAGGGGTATTGGTTGGGCTGTTGATCAGCTTGCTATATATCATTACGCACCGGAAGAATGGCTACTCGCAGAGTTATGTTATGACGCTGCTGATTTTACCGCCGATTGTGGCAATTGTGCTGAGTATGATTAACTCCACTGCCAGTGCGTTGAGTTTGGCAGGTGTATTCACGCTTTGTCGGTATCGAACGATTCCGGGCGACCCGAAAGATATTACCTATGTATTCTTTGCAATGGCAGCCGGTGTGATCTGCGGCATTGAGGGAGCAGGACATATTTGGTTGATTTTCCTGTTTTATATTGTGGTGGCAGCAGTTTTGCTTGCAGTCGAATTCAGCGGATATGGCAAGTGCAAGACCAGCAGCATGACGCTGAAGATTACCATTCCGGAGGACATGAATTATACCGGTTTGTTTGATGAGATTTTAAACCAGAATACGACCAGCTGGAAGCTGCGGAGAGTAAAGACGACCAATTTCGGTTCGTTGTTTGAACTGGTGTACAGTGTTGAGATGAAGAACACCGTTGACCAGAAGGCATTCATCGACCAGATTCGGACACTGAACGGAAATTTGACCGTTGTTCTGACCTTGTTCCGGTATGACGACAAGGTTTATGAAACCAATTGATGATTATATCACCTTCAAGATAGAGCAAACGCCCTTTGTCGAGATCGTATCGACAAAGGGCATTTGTCTGTTATGAGATTGGCTGTAGGATGTAAGCCGCAGGCAACTGCGGTCGAGCTGGCTCAGCTCGGCGAGGGTGATTCCCCACAGTGTGGGGAAATG
>CABQIF010000116.1 GCA_902464115.1 uncultured Ruminococcus sp.
GTATTTTTTATATTCATATGAATTTAAGACGGCAGCTGTCCCGGCACATCTTCCAGCATCTTTTTCAAGTCAATCTGACTTTGCATGAAGTCTGCCAAGCTCTGCTTCGGCTGCGTTGCAGCAGCAGAAACCAGCTGTTCCATTCGCTTTTGTACCTCTGGTGTCTTATAGACATCTTCTGTCCAATACAAGACTTCTCCCGGCATTTCCGGAAAGACTTCCAGCAGTTCCACCGGTGTGCAACCGTGAATCAACGGCAGCGGCAAATGATTGTGCAAGTTCCGGTAAGCCCGAACAAATTTCCGCAGCGTACGGTCATTGAACGCCAGTTTCCGGCGTTGAATGTCATCGAAAACCTCCGGCAGTTCTGCATTTTCCCGTGCAAATACAAGCACTTCCAGCAATTCATTTTCCTGTTTGGTTGGGGACATGCCCATGTCTGCAAAAACGGCACGCATCGCTGTGATTTCCGGCGTTTCTTCATAGAATTCTTCGGTTGCATATTGCAGCAGTAATTCTTTTTCCGGTACATGATATGGCTTGCCCTCGGAAAATTCCAGAAAAGCATAGCATTCATCTTGGTCAACCAGCAAGCATTCATGTACCAGCATGCCATTCCAGAGCAGATTCAAATTTGCCGGAACGCCTTCAAACAGTTCGCCGGGCTTTAAAATCTGGTAGCAGGTGGGCAGTGTTTTCTGAGCCTGTAAGAAAGAGAGAAAATCTTCTTTCGAGAGAAGATCCGGATTCTGTTCGCACAAAATCGAATAGAGCTTTTCAATCGGGAGAATGTGATAATAATTTGCGACTGCCAGCAGGTAAGTTTGCAGTTCGGCAATGGTTTCTGCCGAAAGTGACAAGTCTGCAAAAGCAGAATTTTTGATTTGATTTGTTTCCATAAAAAAATCCTTTCTGGTTTAGAAGAGTTGTTTCTTCAAATAAATCGAGTCCTGTTCGGTAATGGGGCGAATCACTCGGCATGGGTTGCCGGCAGCCAGAGAGCCAGCCGGAATGTCACGAGTTACCACACTGCCTGCACCAATGATGCAGCCTGCTCCGATGGTAACACCACCGCAGACCGTGACATTTGCGGCAAGCCAGCAGTCATCCCCGATGTGAATCGGTGCACCATATTCCAAGTCATAAAGCGTACCATCCTCTTTTTTTCGGATATTCCGTTCTTCTGGTAAGTATGGATGCAGTGGGGTTGCAATTGTACAATTAGGGCCAAAAAAGACGTTGTTTCCAATGGTGACCGGACAAGTATCCAGAACGGTAAGATTGAAATTTGCATAACAGTAAGAACCAAAAGTCGTATAGATACCATAGTCAAATTGAATTGGCCCTTGCAGGTATGTGCCTTCCCCCATGTTGGGGAGTAAATCTTTTAAAATGGCAGTTCGCTTTTCTGTTTCATCTTCGATAGTATCATTATACTGTTTGCAGAGACGGTGTGCCTGTGTGCGGCGGTCTGCCAGCTCTGGAACAGAACCATCATAAATTTTCCCTGCCAACATTTTTTCTGTTTCTGTCATGGAAAAATCCTCCTTTTTGATGCATGGTTATACGAGTGCTACATTACGCCAGTGTTACGATGGTAACGCCGTCTTCACCCTCACCAAAGACACCCAGCCGAAAACTTTTGACATATTTTAATTGCTTTAGCCGCTGGTGAACGGCTTTCCGCAGCAGCCCCGTTCCTTTTCCGTGAATGATGGTCACGGTGGAAACATGGGATAAAACGGCACGGTCTAAGAATGCATCCATCTGGTAAACGCCATCATCACAGGTGCAGCCACGAATGTCCAGTTCCATAGAACCGCTGCGTTCGGTCTTTGCAGAAACCTTTCCGGTACGGGGAGCATTCTTTTTCTGCGGTTGTTTTTCCGGCTGACTGTTGACCAGTCGCAGCCGTTCCAGCTGCATTTTGGTTTTCATTGCCCCGAACTGTACGAGTAGGCGATTGCTGCTGTCCGGCAGGCTGACGACCTTTCCCTTTTGTTTGGTGTCGGCAACCATGACGGTATCCCCGACTTTCAATGCTCTTGGCAGCTGGTAAGAAGCATCTGTTGCAGCGGCTTCTTCGAGTGGGTTTGCCGTTTCGTACATGTGGCGGAATCGCCGTTTGCTGCTGGATTTTGCAGAGATGACATCTTCTGAGAATGTCGCCCGTTCTTTTTCTTTTCGCAGCTTGTCCAGTTCTTCCAACAAGGCATTGGACTCTGCACGGGTCTGTTCTACGATCTGCATGGCTTGCAGGCGAGCCTGTTCGATTTTTTCGGCACGCTCTGCCCGAATCTCTTCCAGTTCCTGTTTTGCCTTTGCAGCCGCTTCATCCGCCTGTTGCTTTTCGACCTGAATCGCCTGTAACTGGTCTTCGAGCGTCTGGCGAGTCTGTTCCAGCTTTTCCACTGCCCGTTCAAACCGTACATTTTCTTCGCTGACCAGCGTCTGTGCCTGCTGAATGATGGATGGATCCATGCCCAAGCCCTCTGTGATGGCAAACGCATTGGATTTTCCCGGAGAACCTAAAATTAAACGATAGGTTGGTTTGAGATGCACCAAGTCAAATTCACACGATGCATTTTCTACTTCTGGATGTTCGGTTGCATAGAGTTTCAATTCCTGATAGTGGGTGGTAATCATCATTTTTGCCCCGTTGTTGTGCAGGCGTTCAATGATGGCAACGGCTAAAGCTGCACCCTCTACCGGGTCTGTTCCAGAGCCAAGCTCGTCCAGCAGTACCAATGAGCGTTCATTTGCCTGATGCAGGATTTCAATGACTTGCTTCATGTGGGCGGAGAAAGTTGAGAGGTTCTGTTCAATGCTTTGGGTGTCGCCGATGTTGGCGAAGACGGTTTCAAAGACAGAAATCTGACTGCCTTCCGCTGCTGGGATCAGCAAGCCACACATTGCCATTAACGTCAGCAAACCGGCAGTTTTTAGGGCAACCGTTTTACCGCCCGTATTTGGGCCTGTAATAATCAAGGTTTTCTGTTCTCGTCCAAGCGAAAAAGAGATGGGAACAACTTTTTCTGCCGGAATCAGAGGGTGGCGGGCATTCTTCAAATCTAAGACACCGTCATCGGTGACAATCGGACGGAAGGCATGCATTTTTGCTGCTAAATTTGCCTTTGCAAAATAAAGGTTCAGTTCTGCACAGACGGCATGGTCTGCAATGATGGCATCCGCCCATGTTCCACAGTCGGCACAGAGTTCGGTAATAATCCGTTCGATTTCTTCTTGCTCTAAGCTTTCCAGCAACCGCATATCGTTGTTGGCTTCTACGACTGCCAGCGGTTCGATGAATAAGGTCTGACCGGAGGCAGAAGTGTCGTGAATCAAGCCTTGCACCTGTCCCCGATGTTCCGCCTTGACGGGTAGAACAAACCGACCATCTCGCATCGTTACCCGTGCATCCTGTAAGCATTTCTGCACATCCTGATTGCGTACCATTTTATCCAAAGTTTCCCGAAGTCGCTGTCCGGAACGGAGAATCTTCCGGCGAATATCGGCAAGGGCTGGGCTGGCAGCGTCTGCTAATTCTTCTTCAGAGAGAATGCAGCGGTCAAGCTTTTCCAGTAGGAACTGAACAGGAGCAAGCCGGCTGAATAAATCGTCCAGCGGTGTTTCGACACCGGAACAGTGGTCGTACCAGTCGCTCAGTGCCTGTACCTGTCGCAGAATGCGTGCGATTTCCAGCAGGTCTTTGAGGGAGAGTTTTGCTCCGGATTTGGCACGCTGTAGGGACGTGCACATATCCTGAAAGGCATAAAAGGGCGGTGTGCCGAACTGTACCGCCAAGGCAAGGGCAGAGTCTGTTTTTTCCAGTTCTGCTTGCACTACGGCTAAATCCGTCTGTGGCTGTAAGTGGCGAGCCTGTTCTCTGGTGCGGTCGTTGGCTGCTTCGTTGGCGAGCAGCTCTAAGATTTTATCTAATTCTAATGTACGTTCGTTTGGATTCATAATGCCTCCTTGTTTTTGGAAAACAATTTGTCATCTGTCCGTTGTTGAGGACGGACGGGGAAGGGATGGTTGTGTGGATAGCAGCCGTTTGTAGAATTGCAGCGTCTGTGGTTGGTAGTCCAGTTGGTAGCGAACAAAGGTTTCCGAGAACTGATTGACTGCCTGTTGTGTTTCTGCACCCAGCCGGAATTGAAAGAGGCGTTCCGGTTCAGTCAGAACAATATGCCGAATCGCCTGTAAGCCGCCCAGCGACATCGGGACAGCATAATCTTCTTCTTGGGGTGTATAACACTTCTGACAATAAAAATGCCCTGTTCTGGCAGAATAGAACAGGGATTGCGGTAAGTACTCCATACAGACCGGACAGACCAACACATCCGGCATCATTCCCAGTTCGGATAGAAACCGCAGTTCAAAGACGCTTTTCAGAAAAGCTTCGCTGCGGTTTCCCGTGGTGAGATAATATAACGTATTGAGGGTCAGCCGTAAAATAAAATTCTGCTGCTGTCCGGCAGGGACGGCATACCGGATGAGGTCAAAAAAGTAAGCTGCCAAAGCGAGCTGCGTTAAGTGTTCCCGCAGCCCGTAAAATAAATGAATCGGCTCGGCACTTTCCACATAGTACCTGCCATTTTTCTCTGCCAAACAGAGTTTGGAATAAGCGAATGGCTGTGTTGCGGCAAGGTGTTTGCTGTTGGCTTTTTTCGAGCCTCGCACGAACACTTCCAAAACGCCCTCTGTTTTTGTTAAAATATCCAGAAATCTGCCGGCATCGCCTGCCTGCCGTTCCTGTAGAATCAAGCATCGTTTTGTGAGCATGGTTCGATGGTATCCTTTTTGGGTTGTTCGGCAGTCTGTGCCGTTTGTTTCCAAGCCAGATAGTCCGAGATTTTTCCGGTCTGGCAAAATCGTGTCCAAAGATTTGTTTGCATCTGTTTTCACCTCTACCAATAGGATTGCAAAAACAAACGCCGGTTATCCATGGAAATTTCTGTGCAGGGGATCACTTGTCGAGATTGTTCAAGCCAAAGTTCCGGATGAGTCCATCCCGATTTCTCCAGTCCTCTTTGACTTTGACCCAGCATTGCAGGTTGACTTGAATCTGAAAGAACTGTTCGAGCTGAGCTCTTGCCTGACTGGCAATCCGTTTCAGCATGGCTCCCTTTTTGCCGATGAGAATGCCCTTGTGGGATTCCCGTTCACAGTAAATGGTTGCATCAATGTCTAGTAAGTCTTTGTCGTCCCGTTCGGAGAGCCGTTCCACTGCAACTGCAACGCCGTGCGGCACTTCATCCCGCAGCAGCCGCAGCACCTGTTCCCGAATCATTTCGGCAATCAGCACTTGTTCCGGCTGGTCGGTGATTTTGTCATCCGGGAAGTAGTGCGGAGCAGGAATTGCATAGTGACAGACCGCTTCTTCCACCAAATCCACGCCGTCATTTTCAGAAACGCTGATGGGGAAACTTTCTGCAAACGGAAACGCTGCGTTCCATTCTGCAATTCGCTGCATCAAAACATTTTTTTCTTCGAGCAGGTCAATTTTATTCAGCACCAGCATCACGGTGGTTTTAGATGCTTTCAGCGGCTGTAAAAATTCCAGTTCCTGTTCGGTGGGCTGTCGGGTGCAGTCTGCTACAAACAAGACGACATCCATGTCATTGACTGCCTCTTTTGCTGCTTGCAGCATATAGGTGCTCAACTTGTTTTTCGGCTTATGCAGTCCCGGCGTGTCCATGAACACCATTTGGATTTCTCCAACGGTTTTAATGCCCGTGATACGGGTACGGGTCGTCTGCGGTTTATTGCTGACCGAGGCGATCCGTTCGCCGACAATGGCATTCAGCAGGGAAGATTTTCCGACATTCGTTCTGCCGGAGATGGTTACAAATACCGTTTTTGTCATGCATTTACTCCTCTGAAACAAAGGTTTCTTCTCTGGAGATGCCCAGTTCACCGAGCACCTGTTCTTCTTTTTCCCGCATTTTCCGAGCTTCGAGCGGAGAAGTTTCGTGGTCATAGCCCAGCAGGTGCAGCATGGAATGCACGGTCAGGAAACCGATTTCCCGTTCGAGGGAATGTCCGTACAAATCTGCCTGCCGCATAGCGGTTTCCAGAGAGATGACCACATCGCCGAGCAGGGCACAGCCGGTTTCCTTGCTGATGTCATACTTTCCGTCTACGCCGAGTGGGAACGAGAGCACGTCCGTCACACTGTCTTTTTTCCGGTAAATTCTGTTCAAATTCCGAATTTCGGCATTGCTGACAAACGAAACGCTTACTTCCGCATCATGTGGAAACTGCTCCATCACCAGAACTGCCTGACAGCAGCGACGAATCAGCATCCGAATCCCCAC
>CABQIF010000117.1 GCA_902464115.1 uncultured Ruminococcus sp.
AAATGCTGCAACAGCGAATTGCAGCAAATATTCAATTGGCAAAGGAAAAAAAAGCGTTTCCGGAACGGTTTGTTCCAAAACCACCGCCACCCGTTAAACATCCTGTCCGAAAACGAAAAAAACGTACCAAACGGCAAATCCTGCGAGATCTCTTTCCAAAGCGGGGAGATGGGTTCGGTGAAACAATGAGAAAATGTATTTTTTGGATTTCCATTCTCATATTTGGGGCTTGTTTGGTGTTGATGATTCAGTACCTATTCGGTCTATGGCAGAGTAAAAAACTATATGATGAGATTGGAAGCAATTATCACAACACTGCAACCACACAAGTCGTGACAGAAGCACAGACAGAAGAATCCGCATTAGAAGAAACAGAAGTGCCAACTGAAACAACAACAGAAGTCAAGCATTATTCTGTGATGGAAGGAGCTGCAAACCTGCTCTCTATCAATCCGGAAGTGATTGGATATATCTCCATTCCAGATACTGAAGTGGATTATCCGGTGATGCAGCACCCGAATGATGTAGAGGGTGACGAATATTATCTGCATCACGATTTACAGGGCAACCGTTCGCAGAATGGTTCGATTTTCTTGGATTCTCGTTGCAGTTTTGATGCTGTAGGGGCAGATGGAACGCTTGCCGTTCCCAACTCTGATAACTTAATTGTCTATGGACATGACATGCGGGATCGTTCCATGTTTGGCAGCTTACGGGATTATCGCAGCGTAGATGGCTACTATGAAGCCCATCCGCTGATTTTCCTCAACTCCAACTACGAAACCTATGTCTTTAAAATTTATGCTTACTTTATTGCCGATGCAGAAGATACGACGGATACCCGATTTGATTACTGGAACCGGATTAATTTCGATGATGAAACTGCATTTTATGATTATGTCAATGAAGTAAAACGCCGTACGCTGCGAAACACCAGCGTGGATGTGAAATATGGCGACCAACTTTTAACCCTTTCCACCTGTAATGGTGCATTCAGTACGGCAAGACTGGTCATCTGTGCACGTATGGTGCGGGCTGGAGAGGATCCGCATGCGGGTACTACGGGCAGTACACCCAATACAAATATTAAATGGCCATCGGTTTACTACTATGGGAATGAAAATACGTATGACCCGAACGCACCGTTTGTTCCTTATGGACCGTAATCGAAAGAGGGAGTTCTTTTTATGAAAAAACGAAATCGTATTCTGGTTGCTCTGCTTGCAGCGATCTCTGTTCTGACAGCCGGATGCAGTGGAGAAATTGAGCAGAATCCAATTGGATTGGAACAGGAAGAATCACAGGCAGAAGCCTCCGTAGATGCTGCAGAGTCCACAACTGAGGATGAGAAAGCTCCAGATATGCTGGCATCGCAAAAGAAATTATACAACCAGAACAAAGATACCATCGGCTGGATTGAAGTGCCTGGCACAAGCGTTGACAACGTCATCGTACAGAAAAAAGACGAACCAGAAGATGAGAAAAACACCTATTATTTGGATAAGGATTTCAGCCATCAAAAATTCCGTGCCGGAACCGTCTTTATGGATTATCGGGATATATTCGGCTATAAGGAAGATGAATTTTCAGAAAATCTGGTGCTGTATGGCCACAACATGGCAGATAATACCATGTTTGGTTCTCTCCGGCGGTATCGACAGGATTTGGAATTCTATAAAGAATCTCCGTTTATCAAGCTCAGTTCCAACTATAAAGAATATGAATATGTAATTTTCGGTTTGGTCATCACCAGTGGGGATGCTGACAATGGCGGCGATAAATATGCCGACCCGATGACTTGGACAGGCTTCCCATACTGGAATATGGAAGAATTGGATGACAAGACCCACTTCGACTACTATGTCAACACCATCGAATCATTGAATATGATTGACAATCTGGTAGATGTCAAGTATGGTGACCAGTTACTGACACTTTCCACCTGCTATTCTGACGAGGATAACTCTCGTTTCCTCATTGTTGCAAGACAGCTGCGAGATGGTGAAACAGAGGCATCGTTGAAGAAACTGATTACAGGCGGTGTCGCAGAAACAGACGCAGAAGAAAGTGATACCGATTCTACAACTGATACGGAGGAAGAAACTTCTTCCGAAGAATAAGGGATGAACAAGGATTCATTTTCAGGGGTAATTTCTTTAGAAAGCAAGGGACGTTCAAGCATGACTGCTTTTATTTTGAAAAAAATCAGTGGTGTTTTATCCGCTGGAGTTGTATTGTTTTATGCAGCATCTGCTGCACTGCCAGCAATGGCAGCAGAAACCGATAAAAATTGGAAAAAAGCACAAATTTCCGATTATGATACTTCCCTCTCTCTGGTGGAATATCAGGAAGTAGACGAAACCGAAGCAGAAAAAATGCAAATTTCGACTGCAACCGGTGAACTGGCAACTTCCGGAACGGTTGGTTCTAGTGCTCCAGATGCTGCGGTTTCTCTGGCAACCGATTTGCAGCCGGGAGAATTTGGCTTTACTACTTATGGATACGGACATGGCTGTGGACTCAGCCAGAATGGTGCAAACTTCTATGCAACCTATGGCGGATATGATTATCAGGCAATCTTATTCCATTACTATCCCGGCACAACACTGATGCAAGTGGATATTCCGGATTCCGTAACGGCTGGCGGCAGAACAGGCAGCGTTTTGGATATTATTTCCATGCTGGTTTACAATGAAATGGGTTCTACCATGGCTCCAGAAGCAATGAAAGCACAGGCAGTTGCTGCATTTACTTATGTGATGAATCCAAAAGCAAACAACAATAGTTTAATTTGCAAGGATAATCCGCCGCAAAACGTCATTGATGCGGTACAATCGGTACTGGGACAGGCATTGTATTATAATGATGATTATGCTTTGACGGTATACAGTGCTTCCAGTGGCGGCTATACGGCTGCTGCATCCGATGTATTCGGCGTGAATTATGATTATCTGATTAGTGTTCCGTGTGAATACGATGCAGAATATGACCCACATTATGGCACGGTTGTCTACTTCTCGGAAGCAGAAATTCGCAGCCGCCTGCAATCTGCTTATAACATTACACTGTCGGACAATCCTGCAAACTGGATTTCACTGGAAATCGGCGGTGGCGGCTACATCAGCCATGTCACCATTGATGGACAAAAAACGGTTACTGGTGAATCTCTGCGTTCTGTATTGGGATTAAAGAGCGACCGTTATAATTATGCGATTGGTTAAAGGCATAACTCGCCTTTCCTTTTCATAGGATACAAATAAAAAATCATTTTAGGAGGTTTGGTTTTGGAAGTCAAGAAGATGTTTGAAAGAGCTGGCGATTCTGTCAGCAAGTTTGCCAAAAGCGTTGGAGATAATTCCAAGAAGGCAGCAACAAAAATGAAACTGAACAGAAACATTCACGACTTGGAAAAGGTCAAAGAAACTGCTTACACAGAAATGGGCAAGCAGTATTTCCTCTCGCACGCTGATGCAGCAGAAGAACCATATGCAGAATGGGTGCAGAAGATTGTAGAAGCAGATCAACAGATTGCAGCGTTCAAGAAGGAAATCGCTGCTCTGGATGACTTGAGAATCTGTTCTGCTTGCGGTGCAGAAATGGCAGAAGGTCAGAAGTTCTGTCCAAACTGCGGAGCAAAGAATGAAGTTCCGGAAGAACAGCCGGAAGAAACAAAGACTGAATCTGTTTCGGAAGAGGATGTAGAAATTCTGTCCACGGAAGAAACCAAAACAGAAGATACACCAGACCAGCCGTCTGAATCGTAACCATCACAAAAAGAGCCGCTGTCGGTCTACTGAAAAAATCGGCAACGGCTTTTTCCATCTGACAGGAAAAGGAAGTGATCGTCTTGCATAAGCTCCATGCTACTGTATTAACCGACCAAGGAAAAGTTCGTACCAACAACGAAGATAATTTTTATTTTGACGGAAAAGGCTATGAAGAACCACAGGCATTCTGTCATTTTTCTGAGAAATGCAGCACCCGAAAAAAGCCAATTTTTGCAGTATTTGACGGCATGGGTGGGGAATCTTATGGAGAAATTGCTTCCAGTCTGGCGGTTCAAACGCTCCGACAACATGAAAAAGCAATCAAGCGTTGCAAAAGCGAACAATTGGATGCGGTTGTACAGGAATTTGTTGCTGATGCCAACCAGAACATCTACCAGATGGCAAAGAAATTGCAGGGCGGAAACAGCGGAACAACGATGGCAATGCTCTGTTTTCAGGGCGACCAAGTTTATCCGTTCTATATCGGCGATAGCCGCATTTATTTATACAATGGAACGGATTTGTACCGCCTGACCAGCGACCATACGCTTGCAAATCATAAGTTGCAGACTGGTATTTACACCAAAGAAGAGGCAGAATTAAGCAGCGACCGCAACAAGCTGATTCAGTTTCTGGGGGCAGATTTACAACATTTTACCCTGCCACACGCTGCACAGCCACCGCTTCGCATCTATCGGGGATACCGATTTTTACTTTGCTCTGATGGATTGACCGATATGTGCGACGACCAAACAATTTATCGGGTATTATCCAGCGGACAGCCAGATATGGCAAATGAACTCATGCAACTGGCAATGGATGCTGGCGGTGTCGATAATACCACCTTGATTTTAATTGAAGTCTTATAAACAAATCCGCTGCTCGTAGAATCTTTACGAACAGCGGATTTTTCCGTGTAAAAACACAGCTTGTCAAGCAGTTTCTGCCTGTATTTGTTTGAGTGCCTGTGCCAGCTGATCCGGACAGGAAGTCGGCTTGCCGTTGCAGCGAATATGCTCCAACCGTGCAATGACATCTTCGATTTTCATACCCTTGACCAGTGCACCAATGCCCTGCAAGTTTCCATTACATCCGCCGACAAACGATACATCCTGTACCACGCCATTTTCGACATCAATGGTAATTTGTCTGGAACAGACACCACTTGGACGATACTGATACTGCATCTGTTGACACCTCCTTTTTTCTGATTATAGCATATTTCTTCTGAAAATGCAAGCAATAAAAAATGCCTTTGTGTATCCCATTCACAAAGGCATTTTCATTAGAATCTGTAATTACTCCGGCTGAATTGCTCCAGACCCTGTTTCTTTGGTACGAATCCGCATGGCATCCCGTACATCATAGCTGAAAATTTTTCCATCCCCGATGTTTCCGGTATATGCTGCTTTCTGAATCGTTTCCATCGTTTTCTTTTCCCACTCTTCTGAAGAAACCAATACTTCTAGTTTGATTTTCGGAAGCATATGAATTTCTACTTCCTGATGACCACGCACATAGCTTTTCATACCACGCTGCGTTCCACAGCCCATAACCTGATAACAAGTCAAGCCGTGTACTTCCATATCGCCCAATGCATCTAAAACATCCTGCAATTTTTCTTCTCGAATGATTGCTTCTACCTTGATAATCATATGATGTCAATCCTCCTGTCCATTAGTCCAAACCAGTGAATGACGGATAAGCAGCTTCGCCATGTTCTGCACGATCCAATCCGGCACGCTCTGTTCGTGCATCCACACGAATATTTCCACCGCTCACCAGTTTTGTCAGTGCATAACAAATCAATGTACCAACGACAGCTACTACAATGGTAACGCCAATACTTGCAAGCTGCATCAGGAACAACTTGGTATCGCCAAAGAATAAGCCGTTGCCCTGTCCAATATCATTGATGGATGCCTGTGTGAATAAGCCTGTGCAGATACCGCCCCAGATTCCGCCGATACCATGACAACCAAATGCATCCAATGCATCATCATAACCCAGCTTTTTCTTTACAAACGAAATCATAAAGAAGCAAATCGGAGAAGTGGTAAATCCAATGAGAATTGCTGCCCAGATCGGAACAAATCCAGCACCCGGTGTAATGCCGACCAGACCGGCAACCAAGCCCGTACTTGCACCCACGAATGTTGGCTTTTTATCTGCAATGACATCGCAGAGCATCCAAGAAAGCATCCCTGCCGCAGAAGAAACCGCAGTGGTTACAAATGCATGTGCTGCCAAGCCATCTGCTGCCAGTGCAGAACCAGCATTGAATCCAAACCAACCAAACAACAGAATAAATGCACCCATTGCAACAAACGGAACATTGTGAATCCGGTAATTTGTTCTTGCGTAATCATACCGCTTTCCTAACAAGATACACAGCAACAATGCAGAAACACCAGAACTGATATGTACAACATTTCCGCCAGCAAAGTCGACAGAACCAATCTTTGCTAAGAATCCGCCATCACCCCATACCATGTGTGCCATCGGATAATAAACAATCACGCTCCAGAAC
>CABQIF010000118.1 GCA_902464115.1 uncultured Ruminococcus sp.
CAATAAGATGCTCAAAAGAGCTACTATTTGCCGCTTTATTATTCATATTATACTTTGCCTCATTCTCCTAATTGTCATAACGTACATTACTAATAACAACATAACTAATGAATGTTCGATTCTATTATTCTATATAAGTGTTTAAGCTTATCATCATTTAATCCATTATAATCAACAGCAAGTCAGAAATCAAATGTTCGATGGAAATCATCCGTATAATCAACATATACAAGCTTTTCACAGTCATCAAATTGATTAGAAGTTATACCAATAATCAAACCTTCTCTTAAATCTTTTTAATTATAATATGTGCTGTTTGTGTCTTCTGAATCCTGAATGCTATATATTGAAGTTAAGTTTATATATTTTGCAGACAACTTTATTCCTGTTGGTTTCCTAACTCTTCTATCATTGAGCACTAATCAAGCATGTGACCAATCCTCACGCTATAAAGACACCCAAATTATTTTGATGCTATTTTGTAACAAGTATTCAGCTAACAAGTAACTGGCATCGCCACAACAGCCAGTTGGAAATTTTTTAAAGTGCAAATCATCCCTAAATTCATGTGCACGATATGCCGCATCAATTGCTTGTCGAAACTTACGAACTAATTGCCCTATTTTCCACCATCTCAAACTGACAAGCGTGTTTTTTACTCTTCTTATCATAGTTCACGCCAACAAACAGCACTTTTCCATGATAATCCTTCAAACAGCGAATATAATTCCGGTCTTTGATTTGTTCCAATGCAATACCAGTGGTTTGATTCCATTTCAGTTCCACGATCATTGCCGGATTATGGTTTCCGGTTCTCGGTACAAATACCAGATCCGCAAAGCCTTCTCCGCCTTGCAATTCCCGATAAATCGCATAGCTGTCTTGTGCAGAATAGTATGCCAGACTCAGCACACAAGCCAGCGAATTTTCATCGTTGTATTGAATCACAGAACAGTTGTCGCTGTGAACTTCCTGAAGCATTTCCGCCACTTTTTCCGCATTCTGTGCCAGCGTCAATTGCAGCAGCTTGTCGGAACGATGGATGGCATTGTTGACGTTCTGAAATTCTTGTCCCTGGATGGAATTGAGAAATTCCTGCTGCACTTCCTTGTTGGGAATCCAGGCAGTTTTTGTATCGAAGTCGTATGTCAGATATCCCAGATGCACCAGTAAGGTCAGAATATCATCTGCTGTTTCAAAGGTACACATATCGTTCTGGAATGTTTTCGTGTTAATAGAAATGTGTTCTCCGGCAATCATCCGAATGATCTTATCCCGCAAGCCGTTCTCATTGCGAACGATATACATTTTCAAAGCCTCATAGGTTTCTGTCTGTGTCCAGTAGCTGTCAAAGATGCCGTTCATCATCGCTGATGTTACAGATCTTGGATTATAAATGGATACACCATTGACATTATAGCCATCGTACCAATCTTTCGTTTGTTCAAAAGACATATGATAACGTTCACAAAGCTGACGAACTTCCCTCTCTGTAAAACCAGTGAATTCTGCGAGTGCATATTGATTGGTCATAGAGTATTCATCAAACATATTCAGTGCAGAATGTTGACCATATTTCTTGATTGGAAGAATCCCAGTCATATAGGCAAGTGCCACATAGGGTTGTCCTTTCAGAAGATCCCGCAGAAAATCCAGATATTCCTTTTGAGCAGTCGCATTATCCCGATGCACCCGGAAAATGGAATCCCATTCGTCAATGATGAAGATAAACTTTTCTTCACATTGACCGTACAGATCTTCCAACGCAATAATCAAACTGGTTTCTTCCGGCTCTATCCCGGAGAATGTCTGTTTCATCTCTTTTAGCACACGTTTCTGCAAGAAGTCCAGCATTTCATGGACATTTTTGGTTCTGCCAAGGAATTTCTGCATATCGATGTGAATCACATTATACCGGTTCAAGTGCTTTTCAAAATCCGGTGTCTGTGCAATCTGAAACTTGGAAAACAATTCTCTCGAATCGCAGCCCTTGCTGTAATAAGCCGTCAGCATATTCTCTGCCATCGACTTTCCGAATCTTCTGGGACGGCTGACGCAGATCTCCTTGTTTTCTCCAAACAAACATTTATTGGTGAAAGAAATCAACATGGTCTTATCCACATAAATTTCAGAATAAGTAACTGTAGAGTAAAACAAATCATTTCCTGGGTTCAGATAGATTCCCATGATGCAGCACCTCCGTTTTTTCTTAGTATACCATAAATTTAAAGAGAAATCAAGACAGCAACGCCGTTATAAAATCTAAAAATCCTCCCCTGCTTTTATATTTTGCAAAGGAGGATTTTTGAAGTGGTTCACTTTTCAATGGAAACCGTGACACCTGATTGAAGTGTAAAATCCAGTCGATCGGAAGAAACCGTTACTTTTGTAAGTAGATGTCGAACCAGTGTTTCATCAAATTCGGTAATGTGATGCGGCTGAGCAGCCAAAAATTCCTGCAGTTCCCGCATACGGTCTTTCTGCTCCTGTTGAGAAACATTTTCCCTTAAAGCCTGTTCCTTTTGCTCTCGCAGCCGAAAGATTTCCTGTGCTATCTCCTCATAATCCTCATGCCGTTCTGCACATTCGATCAACTTTTTCTGAAGAACATCTAATTTTCTCTGTATTTCCTCGGGCAGATTGGATTGTTCCATTTCAATCACTTCAGCCATATTTTCCTGTAAGATAGAAAGGTATGTTTCACTGCCTCCTGTCAGTTGATTCAAAGCATCCACAAAGGTTTGTTTCAAAGATTCCTCATAGACTGTTCGTGCATGACACGCTCCTTTTTTCTCCAATCTGGTCATACATCGCCACACCACAGATTTGCAGCCTCGGTTATTCCAATGGATTCTGCGGAATTGTTCCCCGCATTCAGCACAGTAAAGCAAACCAGTAAAACAGTGGTTTGCACTAAATCCACGCCGTCTGCCCATACAGTCCACCTGTGAACCGCGCCTTGCAATTTCCTCCTGCACCTGTAAGAACAATGCCCTGGGAATAATCGCCTCATGATCGTCCTCCACATAATACTGCGGCATTTCGCCGTTATTTTTAATGCGTTTTTTCTTGAGAAAATCCACAGTATATGTTTTTTGTAGAAGAGCATCTCCCATATACTTTTCATTTTCCAGAATTAACCGAATCGAACTGTCATGCCATCGGGTATACCCTCTTGCTGTTCGGATACCGTCCCGTTCCAGTCCCCTTGCGATCTGCTGACAGCTTGCTCCCTCCAGATATTCCCGATAGATTCGTTTTACCGTTTCGGCTTGTTCCGGATTGATGACAAGATCTCCGTTTTCGTCCTTATCATAGCCAAGAAAACAGCTGGCATTGACCATCACCTTTCCCTGTTGAAACCGATACTGCATTCCCAGTTTGACATTCTGACTCAGAGATTCCGATTCCTGTTGTGCCAGAGATGCCATAATGGTAATCAGCACTTCCCCTTTCGCATCCATTGTGTTGATGGACTCTTTTTCAAAATAGATTGGAATGTTTTGTGCTTTCAGCTGTCGGATATAATTCAGGCAATCTACTGTGTTTCTGGCGAATCGGCTGATGGATTTGGTAATGAGCATATCAATCTTTCCGTCCATGCAGTCCTGAATCATCTGATGAAACTGTTCCCGATGTTTTGTGGAGGTTGCACTGATGCCGTCATCGGCATAGATCCCAGCAAAGACCCATTCCGGATTCCTGTGAATGACTTCCTCATAATGTGCAATTTGTGCCTGATAGCTGGTTGCCTGTTCCTCTGTATCCGTGGAAACACGGCAATAGGCTGCCACACGAATCTTTCGAGTTTCCTGTGACGTGACAGCATGATTTCTTTGCTTTCGGGGTGGAATTGTAGTGACCTTTGGCATTGTTGCATTACTCCTTGTTTTGTATCAAATGATAAAGATATTCTGCCTGCTGAAATGGTGTATTTCCATCTAATTCTGGTATTTGCTGCGGCAGTTCCAGCGAAAAGCTTGTCTGCGGAAATACTGGTTTTCTTCTCGTTCTTCCCATTCGCTGCATTGCATTGGCACGATGCTGCCACTCTGCATTTGCCCGAGCATAAGTTTCTTTGTCCAGAATTGCCGGATAAAAAGCATCTCCAAGGTAGCATTTTCGCTGCAGCATTCGACGAACAGTGCTATGTGCCATGGGATGACCTGCTGCTCTTGCTGCCGACTGTAAACTCATACCGGCAATATAATTTTGAAAAATAAGGCGAATCTGTGCTGCCTCTTCTGGTACGATCACAGCAGCACCGTTTTCAATTCGGTAGCCGTAAGGAATCTGTCCCATCAAATCTCCTCCTTTAACAGCAGACCGCATTTGAGCCGAAATCCAATATGATTCCGATCATACAGAATTATTTGTTCTGCAAATGCAGAAAACCATGTTTCCTGAAATTCCGTCAACATTGCAGAATGCTGCTCTGTAAATCGCAGCAGCTGTTTTAATTCTGCAATTATCTCAGTTTCTCCATGTGTTTCCTGTTCCAACTGTGCAATTTCCATACGGCAGGACTCCGCTTGTTTCTGCAAAGCATTCATTTCCTGCCGGAATAAAACAGGATCTACAACCTTTTGTGCATACAAACGGTGCAGTGTGTTTCTCTTTTCAGCATGAGATTCCAGCTGCTTTTGCAGTTCCTGCATTCGCCGGACATTTTCATCATTGCTGTTCGCTTTCAGCTGTTCTAACAATGGTTTCAAAATGTGCTTTCTGCTGAAAATCAGTTTGTTCAACAGCGTAACAAAAGCGGCTTTCAATACCTCCTCCCGCACATATTTCATAGGACATTTTTGAGCACTTTCAATATGAGCCGCACACGTCCATGCAATTTCATTGCCGCTGTGGATCCTGCGTTTGCAAGTGCTGCCGCATTTGCCGCAAATCACCTTTCCAGAAAAAGCATATCGCTTTTGATACTTTCCTGTACCACACACAATGCCTTTTTCGGCAGCTCGCTGTCGAATGACTGCATTTGCTTTTGCAAAAATTTCCCGACTAACAATCGGTATGTGGTGATCTGAAAGAAGATAACATTCCACTTCTCCATGATTTTTATGCCGATGAAAATGTGCATCTGTATACGTTTTCTGCAGCAGCACATCTCCCACATATCTTTCATTCGCAGCAATTCCACAAATCGCAGCATCACACCAATGACGTCCATTCTTGAAAGGAATCCCCTCCTGTTCCAACAGATCTGCAATCTGACAAGAACTTTTTCCGGATAACAAGGCAGAAAAAATGTATTTCACAATTTCTGCCTCCTCAGGTTCGAGCACCATCTCTCCCCTGTCGTTTCTGCAATACCCATAAGGAAAAGACGATGACACATAGGTACCGTTTTGAAACCGGTGCTGTACTGACCACTTCTCATTTCTGGATATGGATAAAGATTCTTCCTCTGCCATGCTGCTGAGTATCGTCAGAAACAATTCGCTTTCCATACTGCCGGTGTCTATATTTTCTTTTTCAAAGAAAACGGAAACCCCAATTCCTGATAATTCCCGAACAAGAGCGAGGCACTCCGCCGTATTTCTGGAAAACCGACTGATGGATTTCACCAAAATACGGTCTACCCTGCCCATGCGGCAAGCCTGTAAAAGGTCTTGCAGTCCAGGACGAATTTCTGCTTTTGTTCCAGTAATGCCAGCATCATAAAAGATACCCGCAGATTCCCACTCTGTATGCAGTTTGATCCACACCGCATAATGTTCTTTTTGTGTTTCCAGACTTTCTATCTGGTCATCATGCTCTGTGGAAACACGGCAATAAGCCGCTACACGACATTTTCGATGAACAGCTGCAGAGCGATTTGCCTCAATTTTAGTAATAGTTTTCATGCTTCTGCACCTCCTTTTGACGTGTCCATATTACCTCTTTTTCGGCGGAATTGCAAGCGTTTTCGGCAATAAGTCCACGTAAATCGGAGAGAAAGAATGCCGATTTTTGAGCGTTAATTTGTCATATTCCTCAAAAGAAATCAAACCGGAATGATATAACGCATCAGTCAGCTTTTGAGCACGGTGGTAATTCAGTTCATCCATCAATTTTTGTTGTTCCATAAAAGAATCCTCACTGATTGAAATTATTCCAAGAAACATAACCAGTCACAAATCGTCCCACCGGTGCTTTTCCGTAGAACTCCGGCTTTGTGGTGATCCGATAACGACCGTTCTTGCAGGCAATGCCGTCATACAGATAGTAAGTACCGCTGATTCTTCTGGTTACAGATGTAGTTTCTGCACTGGCGAACAGTGGCGTGT
>CABQIF010000119.1 GCA_902464115.1 uncultured Ruminococcus sp.
CTGGTACAGCAAGCAGCCATTTTTGCATCATAATCAGATCCAAAATATCAAATTTACCATCATGATTCACATCTCCTATAACAGAAGTTTCAATAGTTGTTATTGTCGTAGGAGCAAGAGTGGTTGCTGCCGTTGTCAGTATGGTTGCAGGAGTGGTGGTTGTTGTTATGATTGTGGTGGTCGTGGTGGTCACTGCAGGCGGAGGAGCAATTACTGTGTCTTTCACTGCACCAATTGCTTCATCAATATAGAAATTATCTGTATCGCCTTCTGTTTCAACATAGATTTTAAAATTCGTTCCATCTTTCGGTAACTGAAAACTTGGATTTGCAAGTTGTACATAGTTTCCTTTTACAGCGGAAGCAGAAGCAATTCTTGCATACTTTGTTTCTCCAGCAGTATTGGTATATTGTAGGGATAGTGCAGCATTTTTAGAATCATTTCCATCCATATAGTTTAAGCAAACGCTAAAACTATATTCTTTCCCAGCTTGAAACGCTTTTGCATTTAATGATTTTTCTGCACCATTCCATGCACTTTCTCGATTTTGTACAAGAAGTGCATTGGTTCCTTGATAAGGGATTCTTCCACTTAGTGTGACATCAGCCGAACCATGTCCTTGCCAGTCACAATTGCTGTCTTCGAAAGTATCATGAAAATAATAGCCATTTTCATCCGGTTCAACGGGTTTATCTTCCAATGTAACAACAAATGTGGAAACACTTTCTGCAGGAAGTTGTGCCCAAAATGTACTGGTGTTGTGTTCCATATTTTCTGTTTCTGCTAAATTTTCGGAAGCAGATGTTCGGTAACGATCAACATCGGCAATCTGTTCACCTGCATTTACAGCAAACTGCTGAGAATACCCTTCCGTCCCCTTGTTGATTGCTACGATGGTCACCTGATTATCATCGCCTTTATAGGCGGAGATATAGACATTTTCTGACGGCTGTTCTGTGGCATCAATTCGCACATCGCCAGGACGAACATATTTGGAATATTGTGCCATGCAATATCCACGCTTGCTGATTTTCCCATCTTCTGTCATCAATCCATAACTTCTGCGAATATACCACCAGGTATAGGCACTCATGTTTCCTACAACCATGGCATTATGAATATTTTCTGAAACCTGTAATGCTTCCGGATAACGATTTGCCGAATCCTGATCGCTATTTGGCACATAGACTTCTGTCATCCAAATTTCTTTTCCACAATTTTCAAGTTCCGGGAAATCCATCCATGCTCGCTGCGTGCCATAGAAATGCGTTCCGAATACGTCACAATTTGCCATTGCTTTTGCATTGTTCAATATCTTTGTATAGAATCTTTTTCCGCCATCTCCTGTTCCATTGTCAATCCAAGAAGCACCATCTGGAGAATACTGGAAAGATTCTGGTGACATCAATCGAGTACTTGTGATCTGGTCACCATAATTTGCAATGAAATCTGTTGTTTCATCTGTTGTCCAGTGTGTCCATTCAGAAGCATAATCGGGTTCATTTTGTACAGAAATGGAATACAAATCGACTTGATTATTTTTCATATACGTGCCAAAATCATTCAAATGCTTTGCATAAGCAGCATAATTGGATTTTGGAAGATGCAGTTTTCCAACTTTGCTATCTGGATATTGCTCCGCAAGATTTGCCGGTGGTTCCCAGGGAGAAGCAAACACAGTAACTCCCATTTTTGTTGCGAATTGTGCGGTCGGAAGTGCTTTGCTCCATTGGTTGTTATCTGGATTGACAAATACTCGAAGAACTGTCAGTCCTAGTTCATTTTCTCCATTTCCAAATGCTGTTTGCCGCTGTGCCGCTGTTAGATCCCCGGCCCATTCCGGATGATTGATTCCGCCAAAGCCACGAATGGACTGATGTTCTACATTTGTATCAACAACACAAACATCAGCAGCAGAAACAGATTTTGATGGGAAAATGGATGCTGTAGACATGGTCAGCATTGCAGCAATCAAACAAGCTGCAATTTTTTTGTAATTTCGTTTACTCTTCATATTAGCTTCCTCCTGTTAAAAGATGTCTGATTTACACATGCACCTTAATTATAGCAATTTTGTATAGTTTTGTACATCATATTTGTCATAATTTTTGTATAATTGTCATATTCCCATCAGAATGCCTGTCAGCTGAATAAAAAGCGGGGCTGCTGCGAAATTTGCAACAGCCCCTTGACATTGACAAACAATGAAATTAGCTTAATAGAAAATTAGTAAACCAAAGTAACGCTCTTGAGCTTCATGTTACCCCAGAAATTCCGAACCATCATAACATTTTGCGGATCGGTAATCTTAAAGGTAATGGTTTTGTCATCCTTTATGTTAGCAGCACTATAATCCATTTTAACAGTCCAGTTGCCGAGAATCAAATCGCCGCCGAATCCATATCCGACTTCACCATCCAGCTGTAAAACGATTTCCTTAATGTCAGATGGATGATAATCTTCCAGCGAGTAGGTTTTGCCATACTGAACATCGGTCAGAACCACTTTCTTTGCATGGGAAGTTGTTGTAGTAGTAACCTTTGCAGTCGTGGTAGTAGCCTTTGTAGTTGTCACCGGTTTCGCAGTTGTGGTAGTAGTCGTCGTTGTTGTGGTCGGTTTTGCGGTTGTAGTAGTGGTGGTAGTTGTTGTGGTCGGTTTTGCAGTCGTGGTAGTGGTGGTAGTTGTCGTAGTCGGTTTCGCAGTTGTGGTAGTTGTGGTGGTTGTAGTCGTTGGCTTTGCAGTTGTGGTGGTAGCTTCTGTAGTGGTTTCCGGAGCAGTGCCGCAATACAAGGTTACATCCTTAATTTGAATGTCATCGCCGCCGTTCCATCTAAAGAATGTGAAAGTCTTTTGCTCAATACCGGTCATATCAATCGGGAATGTCAAAGTATTGCCATTCAAGTCGCTTGCACTATATGACTGATTTTTTGTCCAGTTTCCAAGAACAAACGCACCGCCGATGTACTGAAGATTTCCAGAGAAGGTGAACGAAATTGCAGTTGCGTTCGGATAGTTTTCCAAACTGTAGCATTCACCTTTCTTTACGTCAGTGAGGTGAATTTCGGTTGCACCATCTGGAACCGTTACAGCCGTAGTGGTTGTGGTTGCTTTTGTTGTAGTTTTAGCAGTAGAAGTCGTTGTAGTCGGCTTTGTGGTTGCCGGCTGTGTAGTTGTAGCCTTTGCAGTCGTTGTGGTGGTGGTAGTTGTAACTGCTGGCTGCGTTGTGGTAGTGGTTGTAACCGGCTTCGGGTCAGTACCACTTCCCTGGAAGAAGTCATTCAGCAATCCAGCCCAGTAGTTCCCCATGTTTTCATAGCCTGCTTCGTTCGGATGCACACCATCATGCAAGTCAGTCTGATAATCTACAACGCTGTTGATGTCAGCGAACTGAACATTCTTGCCTTCACCCTGCATCTTGAGAACAAGGTTATAGATAGAAGTGTTGTAAGTATCAATGCAACCAGTAACGGTTTCCATCAGCTGGTCTTTTTCAGCCTGTGTGCTGCTCCAAGCGTTGATGCCATAAGAACCGAGCCAGTCTGCCCGCGTGTATGCATCAATGTCAGGAATGGTGGAAACGAAAATGGTGCTGTCAGAATCCAAGTCCTGCAAAATAACATTGACCAGATTTTCCAGACGGTCGGTAATACCGTCATTGTAGTTGCTCAAAACATCATTTGTACCGATTTGCAGCAGGACGATATCCGGCTGATAAGCGGCAATCATATTTTGACCGTTATACCAAGTCCCCTGAATGGTTTCCAAAATACCGGAACGGTGTTCCTTGGTTGTCATTTCCTGAATAGCATAACCGCTGTATCCAGCATTGTTATCGTCATAGGAAACGGTCTGTCCATTATAAGTAAATGTGTTGGAATTGCTTCCTTTCGGGCCTACCATATCAATGTTGTAGCCCATCTGTTCCAAGTCGTGGTACATATACTTACGATAAGCACCAGAAGTCCAATAACCGTCTGTGATGGAATCGCCCAACGACAGAATCTTGACTGCCTCGGTATCTTCAGCAGCTGCCGGTGCAGCAGAAACTGTGCCAACTGCCAGTGAGGAAAGTCCGGTTACAGCTGCTAAGAGAGCAGCCAGCCCCTTTTTCTTAGTATACATATGATCCATCCCTTTCTATCATTTCCGCCGAAAATCCGACGTTTTTTTACTTGTTTTGTATGAGGTTTCCCTCTATTTTTAGTATACGCCCATTCGACAAAAAAGTCAATCCCCTCCGGGAAGTTTTACAATTCCGCTGTACTTTTTACGATAGAATTGTACACTTTATTTATAAAAAACTGTTCTTTTTGTACAAAAATGGCGGAACCCCAAAAGATTCCGCCATACTGTCATTTTCCCTGAGAAAATGGGAAATTATTTACTTTTTACGGGTTCTGCTACCTGCTGATTTTGTTCCAAAAATTGTTGTAATTGCAACATATACCGATCCAAATTTGCGTGGTATTGTACTTGGAATGTTTCGTCTGATTTTTTCAGTTCGTGCAGATATTCGTGCATATCCCGATTTTCTTCGATTTCGATCAGACATCCTGCAATGTTGGAACAGTGGTCAGAAATTCGTTCAAAGTTTGTGAGGAGGTCTTGGAAAATATAACCCAATTCCACAGTACAAGCTGCGTTTTGCAGACGTTCGATGTGTTTTTTCTTCATTCTCATATTGAATGTGTCAATGACTTCTTCCATCGGTTCGACCTGATGTGCCAGATTCAAATCATCTTTGCAGAACGCATCAAATGCCAGATGAACGGTTTCCGTCAAAGCTGCTCGCATTGTCTGTAATTCTGACTTTGCTTCGGTAGAAAATGAAATTTCCTTGTCATGCATTTCCTGTGCTGACTGTGCGACATTCAAAGCATGGTCGCCGATTCGCTCAAAGTTTCCGATTCCGTGCAGCATCTTGGAAACTGTGCGGTTATCTGTGGAGGCAATACTATGCTTGGAAATACGGACAATATAGGCGTTGAGCTTGTCCTCATACTGGTCTAGCAATTTTTCCTGTTTGGAAACAGCATGTGCAACGGATTCCGAATAGTTGTCATGCAGGCTGAGAGCTTTCAAAATGGTATCTTCTGCAAGGCGTGCCATGTCATTGACAGAGGTACGACAAGCTTCAATTGCAACGGCTGGCGTATTCAGCAGGATTTCTCCCGGCAGGATCAGCTGTTCCTTCTGGGTTTCTTCCGGCAGCTGTTTGATGACCAGATATGCCAGCTTTTCCAGCAACTTCGAGAACGGCAGCAGCAGGAAGGTAACAACCACATTGAAGATAGTGTGTACCAGAGCAATGCCAGCGTAACTGATTGTCCAGTCCATAAAAGCGAAGTCTACAAACGCATTGACCAGATACAGAATTGGCAGCAAAACAATCGTGCCGATGCAGTTGAATGCGATGTGAATCACAGCCACTCTTCTTGCACTGCGGTTAACGCCAATGCTGGAAATCAGGGCAGTCACACAAGTACCGATATTCTGTCCCATAATGATCGGAATTGCCATACCATAGGTGATATGCCCCGTAATTGAGAGAGATTGCAAAATCCCGATGGAAGCGGCAGAACTTTGAATGACAGCGGTAATGATCGCACCAGCCAACACGCCGACCAATGGATTATTGAATGCGGTCAAAATGTGGGAGAACGACGGAGAATCTTTCAGTGGTTCAACCGATTCGCCCATCATCATCATGCCTGTGAACAGAACGGAGAACCCAACTAAGATACGACCAATATCTTTGGTTTTGTTGTGCTTGGCAGTCATAATCATAATGATACCAATGAGAGCCAGCAGGGGGGAGAACGATTCCGGTTTAATGAGTTTCAGAAAAACGCTTTCCCCACTGATGCCGGACAGTGCCAGCAGCCAGACGGTTAAGGTTGTACCAATGTTAGAGCCCATGAGAATGCCAATGGTTTGTCCAAGCTGCATAATGCCGGAGTTGACCAAACCAACCAACATGACCGTAACCGCTGAGGAAGACTGCACGGCGGCAGTAATGCCGATCCCGAACAGCAGACTTTTCCATTTGTTTGAAGTGATTTTTTGCAGAATCACTTCGAGTTTACCGCCCGCCAGTTTTTCCAAACCGGAGGACATGACGTTCATGCCATACAAGAAGAATGCCAGACCGCCAAACAGGGTGAGAAAAGAAAAAATATCCATCTGCAAGCACATCCTATTTTCAATATTTCGCTGATTTTTTCAAAAAAGCGATTTTATGCTATCTCTTTCATTATAGGAGAAAAAGCGGA
>CABQIF010000120.1 GCA_902464115.1 uncultured Ruminococcus sp.
GCAGGTTGTCAAAGGATTATGAAACTTCTTGTTGCTCTGCTGAAACAATGATTATCATTTCTCATGCTGCTACACTCTTAAAACGCCTATGAACACAAGCTCTTACTTTCTTTGAAAAACAGAACATTCGCCTGATTGCAGTTACAGACGGTACAGATACTGCCAGCAAATCGTATAACAAGCTGATTACAACGGTCAAGGCAGCAGTCGCAGAAGAATATTCAGAAACGCTTTCCAAAAATACTCGGGCAGCACAACTGGAATCAGCGAAACAATGCCGGCATTTAGGCGGACTTCCGCCGCTGGGTTATCGGGTCAACGAGTTCGGACTTTATGAAATTGATGAAAACACCGCTCCCATTATTCGGGATATTTTTCGGCTGTATCTAAGGGGAATGGGTTATGACTATATTCAAAAATCGCTGAAGCAAAAGGGATATCAAACTGCTAATGGAAATGACTTTTCCAAATCGGCAATCAACAGCATTTTGAAAAATCAGAAGTACATGGGCACTTACGTATACGACCGCACAGAATCAAAAGATTCTGAGGGTAGGAGAAAGCACAATACATTCAGATTTCCAACGGGATGCCAGCAATCATTTCGGAAAAAGATTTCCAAAAAGCACAAGAGAACATGCGGAAGAATGCAACCAAACAGACTCATAGAACTGGAAAAAACTACTATGCTTTGAATGGGTATCTGCATTGTTCCAGTTGCGGAAAGGCATATTCCGGAAATGTGAACTACAGCAATGGACATAAGTATTTGCAATACAGAAAAAGCTGCGGTTGTGATGGAAAAAGCGTCAGAGCTGACCATTTGAATGATTTTGTGTTCTATGCTTTGCAGCAGTGCATTTTCAGCCCAGAGAACAAAGAAAAACTGCTGCATAAAATCCATGAAAAACTGGCAATCCAAAGACATATCCAATCGGATGAAGAAAATCGTCTGATGAATCAGATTCATGGATTGGAAACGACACAGGGAAATTTGACAGCCTATCTGGAAACTGGGAAAGGATCGGACACAATTCTGAACAAACTCCAGCAAAACGAAACAACCTTGAAAACCCTGCAGCAACAACTGGCGTACAAGAAAACAGAAATCCCGACTGTAGCTGAAGATACTTATTGCAGACTGGTCAAACAGTTCAAGCATTATATGAGCCATGTCAAATCACCGGAGGCATCTGCCTTGAAAGCTGCTGCAATTCAAAACATTGAAATTCAGAAAGAGGATATTACTGTGAAATTCTGTGAGGGTGTACCCATTAACAAGAAAACAGAAGCATACTTTCACTTGCAATAATGGAGGAACCAATGGAATTTTTATTTGCAGATTACACACAGAAAACAGAAGCATTGGTGACCGGTGTACGGCTACAAAATGAAGCGTTTGACATTTATGAACTGCAACTGCTGGGGCTGGACAAGAAGGATTCTTACAGCTATACCAACAGTGGAACAGCAACAATATCGGATACAGAATTGCAAGAACTGTTGCATCCAAAAGGACTGGCGTTTCCAAATGGAATTGTCGGGCAGCGGATAAAGATTCTTTCCAATTTGGAGATGCAGAAGGAACAAGCCCAGGCGGATATTTTACAGCAATTGAGCAGCAGCGGAGAAGAATTGAATATAGATGGATGAAAGGAACGAATGCAATGTTTTATTTGACATATAACTATACGAATGCAAGGCGATCTCGGATGGCGATTGCATGCGTGATCAGATGCAAAAACACATATGGGAAGCAGCTTCGGGTGCGGGACATCATTGAAATGCGTCGTCCTGAGCTGTACCAGCTATTATCTCGTGGAGATCAATGCAGAGTTGGCAGAGCAATCAGTATACTGTACAATCAGGGAAGATTGCCGCATTTTCAGAGAGGAAAGTAGAAAGGCGTTACCAATACATACTACTGTTAAGTAACGGAAAGAACAAGTCACAATAAGAAAGCTCCGGTTCGTCCAATGATGTGGGTGATCCGGAGCTTTTTATACATGAAAAAGTTGCTTTTTCTCTTCTGCTGTGGTATAATAAAATAAAGAAACGGAAACCACAGCAAGGAGGGAAAAACGATGGGTATTTACTTGAATTCAGATGATACGGATTTTAGAAGTGCAGTAAAATATTCTCGGATTTATGTAGATAAGACTGAATTGATTTGTTATACCAATTCTGTTTTGTTTGGAGAGCAAAAATACATTTGCGTCAGTCGTCCACGCCGATTCGGGAAGTCCATGGCAGCAAATATGCTGACCGCTTACTACAGCCGTGGCTGTGATTCCAGAGAATTGTTCCAAGGATTGAAAATTGCAAAGCATACCGATTTTGAAAAGCACCTGAATCAATACAATGTCATCCACTTGAATATGCGGGATTACTTGACAGAAGCAGAAAATATGAAGCAACTGATTCAATTTGTAGAGGATGACTTGTTGGATGAGTTGCAGCAAGAATTTTCAGACCTTAGAATGCCCCGGCGAAAAACGCTGGTCAAAGTACTGGAACAGGCATTTGTACAATATAAAATCCCATTTGTATTTATCATTGATGAATGGGATTGCATTTTTCGAGTACATAAAAGTGATGCTGCATCGCAGAAAGATTATTTGGACTTTTTGCGGAACTTGTTAAAGGACAAAAGCTATATTGCCCTCGCCTATATGACTGGTATCCTGCCCATCAAGAAGTATGGAGAACACTCTGCTATCAATGTCTTTTATGAGTATTCCATGACCGATGCCTCTCCAATCGAAGAATTCACTGGCTTTACAGAACAGGAAGTTCGGCAGCTTTGTGAGCAATACAACATGCCATTCTCTGAAACAAAGAAATGGTACGATGGATACTGTGTGGACGGCGTTTCAATTTACAATCCAAAGTCTGTCGTAGAAGCCATGCTGCGTGGAAAATTTAGCAATTACTGGACGCAAACAGAAACCTATGAGGCTTTGAAAATCTATATTCAATCCAATGAATTTGGGGTACAAGATGTTATTTTGAAGCTGCTTGCAGGAGAAAAAGAAAAAATTGATACGACTACTTTTAGCAATGATATGGTTACGTTTGCAACAAAAGATGATGTTTTAACATTGTTGGTACATTTGGGCTATTTAACTTATGATGCAGAAACAAAAGAAATTTGGATTCCAAATGATGAAGTGATGGAACAGTTTATCAGTACCGTAAAAGTAATGGGGTGGGGAAGTGTTGTAACAGCTTTGGAAACCTCTGAAAAGTTATTACAAGCCACACTTTCCGGTGACGAGCAAACAGTTGCAGAACTGATTGAACAAGCACATCAAGCAAATGCATCGATTTTGAAATACAACGATGAAAACGCATTGTCCTGTGTGATTTCGCTTGCATACTACTCCGCCCAGAAGAATTACACTTTGCACCGAGAAATGCCTGCTGGAAAAGGCTTTGCAGACATTGTGTTTGAACCGAATCGAAACTGCAACTTGCCAGCCATGATTGTTGAATTGAAGTGGGGACATTCTGCAGAAGAGGCAGTAGAACAAATCAAGCGGAAAGATTATCTGGACTGCTTGCAGAATTACCACGGTGATGTGCTTTTGGTTGGTGTGAATTATGATAAAGAGAAGCGGCATACTTGTAAAATTGAACGAGTGAAGAGATAGCATTTTTATGATATAGGATTCTAAGCACAGTCTAAAAACAGGCTGTGCTTTTGTATTAAATGCATAATTTTTTTGATTTGTTGAGAGATTTTTATAATATGCTTGACAAGATCAACTAGATATGTTATAATAAAAACAAGTACAAAAGTCTTGGCGGTTTTAATGAAATGAGGTGTATCAATATGAAAAAATGGGCATTTTTAGCAGCGATGATGCTTCTCACTGGTTCTCTTTCCACGCTGTTTCCTGTAAGTGCAACGGATGTGCCTGTAGATACAGAAGTGACTACAACCTTGACCGAAATTCAGGAAACGACAGAAACGACAACTTCACCAACAATTACAGAGCCGATAGAAACTCCCAGTACAACAGAGGTTATAGCATCTGATTTTTCCGTTGAACCCTCTGCATGCAACCTGACAGTCGGCGAAAGCTGTAATCTGAATGTCAAGTTTGATAAAGAGGGATATGATACGAAACGTATCGAATACCAGTCCGCAGATGAAAGCATTGCGACCGTATCCGAATATGGTTTGGTGACAGCGATTTCTGCAGGGGAAACCTGTATCAGTATTTCCGTATTCGATGAAGCGGACAACCCTGTCAAAACGATTCCGATTCCTGTAGTGATTGCACCTGATGATACACTCTCGTCGGAACAGCAAGAACAACTATCAGCACTCAAAGAGAAAGGCAGTCATCTGTTCGGGGAATTTATTCGGGAAGAAAAAATAATTCTTGGAGAACTCCCACCCGATACAGCAAGACTTTGTTTCGATGATGTGCAAGAGATTCTGGAAAATAACACCAACTTTCAGGATATTTACGAGAGCCTGCTTTCCATCGCAAAATATCCAGACTTTGTAGGCGGCAGTGGGGTAACCCTGATTGAATTTTGGTTGGATGACTACGGCACAGAAAAAATCCTTTTGATTTTGGAGCAAGAAGATGTTATTTCTGTAAAATGCAATGCAAATGGAAACATCTCCGACTGGAAACCGCTCTATCCGGTTTCAACAACTCCAACACAAATATCACAAACGCTTTTAGCAGGCTCGTACAAGATTTACAATGACCTTTCTGAAGAGAAAGCAGAAACAACCGCAACAACCGCAACAACTGCAACAACAGAAACAACCACGACAACAGCTACAATAACCAATCACGATGCACTTTCAGAAGAACAGGCGAAGGCTTTAGCGGAGCTTGCCGAAAAAGAACATGGGGCATTCGGGGAATTTGAACGGGAAAGGGCTTCTATTTTAAACAAAATATCAGAAGATGCCTCCCGAATGACGTTGGAGGAAGCCAAGGAATTTGTAAACAGTTCGGATTCGTTTAAGGAAATTTACGATAAATTATCCGCCTCGCAGCCTTATCCGGACTTTATTGGCGGAAGTGGTGTTACAAAAGTTGAATACTGGTTTGATGACAATGGAAAGGAAAAAATCTTACTCATTCTCGAGCAAGAAGATGTGATTTATGTAGATTGCACGAAGCAAGGCGATGTTTCAAAATGGGAAAGACTCTATCCTGTTTCAGGCGTGGAAGATTCCAATATTAAAGATTCTAATTTAGCTGGAACATACAAAATCTATAATGGAATAGAGGACACTGTTACAACCGAATCCACTACAACCAATTATAAAAACATCACGCAGGAAGATTTCAAAGACTGGGCAATGAAAGACTATGCAACCAAAACAGGCAATACTCCTGCAAAGGCTGCACTCTTTGAAACAGCAGATGGGAACTATGCAATCACGCTGACAGATGAAGATGGGGAAGTTCTTGATGTTTATACCGTGAATCCAGAAACTGCAACCGGAACGAACATGGCAAATGAAGTAGTTTCTCTTCCGCAGACTGGCTACTCTGACATCTACAAAGTATTGGTGGGGTTTGCTACGCTTATGACTGTTGGTGGTGGAACTCTTATCGTAAAAACAAGAGAAAAAGAATGAATATAACCAAAATCACGGAAATGTTATCACGAACGGGTATCGTTGATTGGGGCAGCCGTCTTGATGACCGTGACAGGTGCAGGAATTGTGCTTAGAACCAAAAAAGAAACGAAGTAAGTCCAGAAATAGAACGATATTTTAGAACAATCGAAAGGCGTCGCTGAGGAAGTGACGCTTTTCTTTATGGGAGGAACACATGAAAAGAAACCGTTTGCGAATCATGGGAATTTGTCTGCTGGTCTGTGGGCTTTTCATTTTATCTCTTTTTGCATACAAAAAAATCAGTAGGGAAGTCTACCTGCGAAATCTATTGAAAGAAAATATTGTGTTGGAAATTCCCAGTTTAAACATAAAAGTTCCGGTGTTGGAGGGGACAGATTCTGAAACGCTTGCTGTTGCAGCCGGACATTTCCCAGGAACGGGAGAACTTGGGCAGGGAAATTACTG
>CABQIF010000121.1 GCA_902464115.1 uncultured Ruminococcus sp.
AAAAAGGAGTGAGAAAATGAGCAAACCAACTCATGAAAATATCGTTGAATTTAAAGTTTATGGTGCAGATGCTCTATTTTCAGATGTTTTGACCAGAGCTGGAATGGAAAAATACAGCTATCCGATTCCAACTTACGAGGCACTGAAAGGGATTCTGCATAGCATTTACTGGAAACCGACAATTGTCTGGTATATTGACGCTGTTCGAGTCATGAACCGTATTCAGACGCAACGAAGAGGAATTCGTCCGATTCATTATAGTGGCGGAAATGACTTGTCTTATTGTACCTATTTGCGAGATGTTTGCTACCATGTACGAGCACATTTCGAGTGGAATGACAATCGCCCAGAGCTGGAACATGACCGCAACGAAAATAAGCATCACAACATTGCAAAGCGAATGATTGAACGAGGCGGAAGACGGGATATTTTCCTTGGCACACGAGAATGTATGGGATATGTAGAACCTTGTACATTTGAAGAGGGGACGGGATTCTATGACAATTCTGGAGAAATTCCGTATGGTCTTTTCTATCATGGCATTACATATGCAGATGAAGCGGTCTTACCGGAAGACAAAGGACAGATGACGGTTCGGTTTTGGACTCCAATCATGAAAAATGGTGTGATTTCGTTCATTCGACCGGAGGAATGTACCATCAAACGGCATATTCGGGAAATGGAAATCAAGCCATTCGGGGAAGAATATGGGAATTTTCAAGGGCTTTCTGAATTTTTAGGAGGTGATGGTGTTGCCGTGGACGAATGAACTTTATCAGATTTATGAGCGTTTTTGTGGACATCCCATTGATGGGGATACCGCAGTTTTGTTGCCGGTGGCACATTCTACAGCAAATGCACAGATTGAAGTGACTTTGTCAGAAGATGGCGTATTTCAAGCAGCAAAGAAAATCGAGGACAAAAAAGATGCCGTGACAATTATTCCAGTAACGGAAGACTCTGGTTCTCGTAGTTCTGGAATCACGCCGCATCCGTTGGCAGATAAATTGATTTATCTTGCTGGAGATTATGGGAATTATGTTCCTGAAAAAGCAGAAAAGGCATCAAAGGCATATGCCGCCTATCTGGAACAACTAAAATCGTGGGCAGAGGGAAACCATTCCCATCCGGCAGTGCGAGCCATTTATACATATTTGCAAAAAGGCTGCTTGATACAAGATTTACTAACAGCATCCGTTTTTAATTTGGATGAACAAACGGGAAAGTTGGGCAAAGAAAAAATTTGTGATGTTGTGCAGTCAGATTGTATGGTGCGGTTTCGAGTTTATCAGTTGAATCCAGGCAGTAGAGATGAAACTTGGCTGGATTCGACTTTATACGAAAGCTGGATTGCACAAAATGAAGAACAAAACGCATCTCAGCAGGTTCGGCAATTGTGTTATGCAACTGGCAAAGTAACAGAATGCTCGTACAAGCATCCGAATAAAATCAGAAATGCAGGAGATAAAGCAAAGCTGTTTTCTTCAAATGATGAGAGTGGCTTTTCTTATCGAGGCAGATTTCAGAACAAAGAGCAGGCGGTTTCCATTGGCTATGATTTTTCGCAGAAAATGCATAATGCCTTGCGGTGGATGATTCAACGGCAGGGAAATTCAATTGGCAGAACCATGACTTTGCTTGCATGGGAAAGCGATTTAGAGAAACTTCCAAATTTGATGGAAAGTTCTTCTGAAATGTTTTTTGATTATAAAGAACAATGTGGAGAAAGTCAGGATGATATCGATATATTTGATATCCCAACCAGTGATTTTGGAGCAGATGTTGCACCGGAACGGACATTTGCCAGTTATCAAGAAAACCTTAAAAAAGTGATTTTCGGTTATCAAAACAACATGAAGCCACTATCTAATGTCATGGTGATGGTGCTGGATTCTGCAACGACCGGACGACTCTCTATGACCATGTATACACAGATGGAACATTCCGAATTTTTTAAGAGCTTGAAAGCATGGCATGAACAGACTGCATGGCGATATTGGAGAAAAAAGAAATTTGACATCTTTTCTTTTTCTCTATATGATATTGTAAATTGTGCATATGGAACAGAGCATGGAAACTTTTTAAAATGTGATGATAAGTTAATGCCATTCACCATTAGTCGATTGCTTCCTTGTGTACTGGGAGAACAGGCATTTCCAATGGATTTGCTTCATGCACTTTGTGATCGGGCATCTTACCCACAAGCATACGACCAAAAATACAACTGGGATTTGGTGGTTGCCTGTGCTTGTGGAATGCTGCGAAGAAAAATATACGAACAAAAAGGAGAATGTAACATGGAACTGGATGAAACCTGTACTCGCAGAGATTATCTGTATGGCAGATTGCTGGCAGTAGCGGAAGTAGCGGAATCGGTTGTCCTGAATAAAAAAGAGGGCAACGATACCAGAATTACCAATGCTCGCCGGTATTTTACAGCGTTTGTGAATCAGCCATACCGGACGTGGAATGTCATTCGGCAACGGTTAGAACCTTATATTTCCTTTATGCCGAAGCCGCAGAGAAACTATTACTGTACATTGATTGATGAAATTACAGGAATGTTTGATCATGCTGCATTTATGGATAATTCCAAGTTGGAACCGGAATATTTGCATGCGTATAGCTGCCAATTGCAGAAAATTTCTGCTGATAAAAAGCGTAAGAACCAAAACGATTCAACCAATGAGGAGGAAACAGAATCATGAGTACCCTTTCTAAAAAAATTGACTTTGCCATTTTAATTTCCGTAGAAAATGCCAATCCGAACGGCGACCCGCTGTGTGGCAACCGCCCGAGAGAAGATTATGACGGCTACGGAGAAATTTCAGATGTTTGCCTGAAGCGAAAGATTCGCAATCGGCTGATTGATATGAACGAATCTGTCTTTGTGCAGTCGAATGACCATCGTGTAGATAAATATAAGAGTTTGAAAACACGAGCAGAAGGCTGTGAAGACCTGAATGCGGTTAAAAATGGAAAAAATACCGATCAAGATGAATTTGCAAGGATTGCATGCAAACAGTGGATTGATGTCAGAAGTTTTGGACAAGTATTTGCTTTTAAGAAAGATACAGTTTCTGTTGGGGTAAGAGGCCCTGTTACAATCAGCATTGCAAAAAGCGTGAGCCCAGTGGATATTATCAGCATGCAGATTGTGAAGAGTGTCAATAGTGAAGATACAGCAGAAAGAGCATCTGATACTATGGGTATGAAGCATCGGGTTGCATTTGGTCTGTATCTGGCAAAGGGCAGCATCAATTGTCAGTTAGCGGAAAAGACTGGCTTTAGTGATGAAGATGCAGAAAAAATCAAAGAAGCATTGAGAACCTTATTGGAAAATGATGCATCCTCTGCTCGTCCGGAAGGCAGTATGGAAGTTTGTGCACTGTATTGGTGGGAACAGGAAGGAAAAACACCGAAATATTCTTCTGCAAAAGTACAGCGGTCTTTACAGGTCGCCTTAAAAGAAGGCGTTACGAAGCCGACACGGTTTGAAGATTACGATGTACAGGTTACACCATTAGACGGTGTTATGCTGCAGATTTTATCATGAGGTATTCAGAAGATGAATATCTGATGCTTTCTGGCATTCAGCATTTTTGTTTTTGTCGCCGACAGTGGGCATTGATTCATTTGGAACAGCAATGGGCGGAAAATATACGAACCGCAGACGGAGAAATTTTTCATAAGAACGCTCATGACAAAGAACGACATGAAACAAGAGGAAATCAAATCATTGTCCGTGGAATGCCGGTGTCCTCTGCAACACTGGGCATTTCCGGAGAATGTGATGTTGTAGAATTTCATCGTTCAGAAACAGGTGTTCCCATTCATGGGAAATCGGGAACTTATGACATTATTCCCATTGAATATAAGCGTGGAGAAGCAAAAAAAGATGATTGTGACCGTCTGCAACTTGCTGCACAGGCAATGTGTCTGGAAGAAATGCTGTGTTGTACCATTCCCATCGGATATTTGTACTATGGAAAGACAAGACGGCGGTCTAAAGTGGAAATTGATACACAATTGCGAGAAAAAACAATTGCAATGTTAACGGAAATGCATCAGTTATACCGAACACAACATACACCGAAAGTCCGACGGACAAAAGCGTGTAATGCATGCTCTTTGAAGCAGCTTTGTCTACCCGTTCTCTGTGGAACACAGTCTGCTGCTGCCTATATGCAAGCGATGTTAAAGCCGACAGAGGAGGAATCAGAATGAAACAGCTGCGACAAACGCTGTATATTATGACACCAGAACGGTATTTGTCTTTGGATGGAGAAAATGTTGTGGTTCAGGAGAAGAAAATAATTCTTGCAAGGTTTCCGCTGCATAATTTAGATGGAATCATTTGTTTTGGTGCAACAGGAGCTAGTCCGCCGTTGATGGGAAAATGTGCAGAAATGGGCTTACCGATTTCGTTTTTGAGTCGTTCGGGGAAGTTCCTCTGTCGAACAGAAGGAACGACCAGTGGAAATGTATTGCTTC
Organism: uncultured Ruminococcus sp.; assembly: GCA_902464115.1. GTDB lineage: Bacteria > Bacillota > Clostridia > Oscillospirales > Ruminococcaceae > Ruminococcus_C. The sequence goes on from CABQIF010000121.1 coordinate 4,495, forward strand.
GTCGGCAGCAATATCGACTGGCTGACCAAGCATCTGAACGGCTGAAAATTGCAAAAAGTATGATTACTGGGAAGATTTTCAATAGTCGGTATGTATTAGAACGTGCAATTCGAGATCATGGTTTGCGAATGGATGTTGAAAAAATGCAGAAGAAGTCAGAATTTCTGCGAGCAGCAGCACAACGTGCATGGGAAGCATCTGATTTGGATTCTCTGCGTGGCATTGAAGGAGAAGCAGCATCTGTTTATTTTTCTGTATGGGATGATTTGATTTTGCAGCAGAAAGAACATTTTTATTTTTCTGTTCGTTCCAGACGACCGCCATTGGATCGAGTGAATGCGTTGCTTTCATTTGCCTATTCGTTTATGACCAGTATGTGTACGGCTGCTTTGGAAAGTGTTGGTTTAGATCCTTATATTGGATTTCTGCATACGGATCGACCGGGACGCCGTTCGCTTGCATTGGATTTGGTAGAAGAATTTCGTGCACCATTGTGTGACCGATTTGTATTGACATTGATTAACCGGCGAATGATTCAAGAAAAGCAATTTGAGAAGCAAGCAGATGGTGCTGTTTGGCTGAATGAAGAGGGAAGAAAGCTATTTTTAGAAGCCTGGCAAAAGAAAAAGGCAGAAGTGATTCCGCATCCTTTTCTAAAAGAAAAGGTACAATATGGAATGTTGCCCTACGCACAAGCCTTATTGTTGGCAAGATATATTCGTGGAGATTTGGACGACTATCCAGCGATGATGTGGAAGTGATCAAACTTGTTAGTCTTAATTACTTATGATGTCAATACAGAAACCAAAGAAGGAAGACGTCGATTACAGAGGGTTGCAAAGCAGTGTGTCAATTATGGAACACGCGTGCAAAATTCTGTATTTGAATGTGTGTTAGATGCTGCAGAATTTCGAAAGGTAAAGCAAATACTGATTGATTTGATTGATCCAGAGAAAGACAGTTTGCGTTTTTATCAGCTGGGAAATCATTATGAAAGTAAAGTAGAACACATTGGTGTACGTCCTTCTTTGCATATAGAAGAACCGTTATTACTCTGATAAAAAACTGATTTTATGGCTGCGGACCGGAAGTGTGCATAAAAATACAGGGGGGTTCGCAGAAGAAAAACAGTAAAATTTTGTCAGATACAACTTGCAAATCAAGCTATTTTTCATATTAAAATAGATTTTTTGTGTACATATAGAAATGTGCATAAATTTAAAAATCGCTTTAGTCAAATTTTAGTGAAATTTGCAGTCTCCCTCTTTACGAGGGAGTGGATTGAAATGCCTATTTCTTTACCAGCTTGCAAGGTGGATCCGTCTCCCTCTTTACGAGGGAGTGGATTGAAATCCACACTT
>CABQIF010000122.1 GCA_902464115.1 uncultured Ruminococcus sp.
ATATAAAAATCATTATATATTTCATTATTTTCTTTTCGTGGAAACAGTTCCTTATGTTCTGCTTCTTTGCGCATACCAATTCGTTCAACAAGATTTAAAGATTTTATATTTCTTGAATCTATCTCAGCAAAAATACGGCGGATGCCAAGAGCGGAAAAAGCATATTTCATCATTCCGCAGATGCTTTCGTAAGCGTATCCTTTCCCTTGAAAATCCCTGTTAAAAGTATATCCGATTTCATAGCTGCCGAAGCCTTTGTCCGAAAAGTATATCTTTCCTATAACTTTATCATTTAAGACAACCGCAAAAAACTCCTCACTTTTTGAAAAATTTATTGCTTCTTGAACACAGGCTTCTCTTGTAAACGTTTCATAAGGCTAAAAATAAGTAACTTCAGTATCAGTTAAAATATCTGCTAAATCATCATAATCATCCGGAATGAATTTTCTCACCGATAAGCGTTCTGTTGTAAATAATGCAGTCATAATTACTAAACCTCAAAATATAAAGTCATGTCTTTTATATTGTATTTTACCTATCAACAGCCGCAAGAATTAAATGCACTGTAGTAACGCAAACGAAATCTTGCGTGTCTGCCAATTTCACCACATCCGCAGAACAAGGCGGTAAGGAATTCTTACCGCACATGAAACAACATTATTGTAGCATAAAACCGGACGTTTGTCAACTGTTTTCTGCATATTGTTCGATTTTTTTTCGGAAGTCCTCGCTCCAGTCGGTGTGACTGTCTGCAAACCGCACATGGTTCATGAAAAAGCCAGAAACATTTTCAAAGATGATATTTTCCGGTTGGCTGTGGAAAATCAAGGGCTTTTCCGTATCTGAAACTGGCAGCAGCTGAGCAAGATTCCACTGAAAAACTTTCCCGTTTGCTCCGGCTGCAAATAGTGTATTGCCAGCTGTTTGCAGGTCTAAAATTGGCGTATCATGGACACATTTGAGGATGATTTTGGCATTGGTCACTTCTCTGACGGCAAAAATAATGATTTGATAGGAATAGGTTGCAATGGCTGCATACAGTTCCCCTTGATAGGAGATAAACAGTCCGGCAGTTACGCCGTTGTAGTTGTCCAAAGCATCGTGACGGGAAACAGAAAGGGGAGTGTCTGCTTCTGGGCGATAGAGATATTGTTGATTTTGGTCGGTTTGCAGAGCAAAGAAATTGTTTTGGTATTGCTGATAGGGGCTACCGCAGAACAATGCACAGCGGGTATGTCCATCTTTCAAAACGGCAACGTCTACATCTCTTAAAATGACATTTTCTGTGACCAGTTCATCCATGCTGCAACAGCGGTTCAACTGTAATTCTTGTTGGTCGTTCTCTGTCAGCTGATAGACAACGGTTGTATGGTTCGCTGTCCAGACTAAGAGAAACAGCAACCAAGTACCATCTGCTTTTTTTCGCATGCAGAGTTTTCGGGTGCGTGCAAAAGAACATTCCGGCATTTGTTGCAACTCAAACAGAGAAAGCGTTTCCGCTTGCTGGTGATTCAGGTCAATTCGATAGTGTCCGATGATACCATTTCGGGTAACGCCAACTACTGTACCATCGGGAAAAAATCCAACAGCAATCACCAGATAGGGCATAGAAATGGTACAGATGCAAGTTTCTGTTTTGGCATTCCAAATGCGGATGGTGTGGTCATGGGAGCAGGATGCCAGAACCGGAACGCCGTTTATTGAGAACTGCTTCACTTGATGCACCCAGTTGTTATGAGCTGGAATCGCACGTACACAGTGCCAGCTGCCTGTAAACCAGCTTTCCCGTGCCAATTGATGTAGTGTGCCATCATAGGAACTGGTATAAAGGGTGTTTTCATCGATGGGAAAGAGGGAATGAATTCCGGCATCGTAGCCGAGGAACTGACAGCAAATCGTTTCTGTACGAGTGTTGATAATCTGAAGCGAACGGTCTAATGAACTGAGTACAATCGAATCAGAATCCAGATAGCAAGCGGTTTCAATCTCAAAATTTTGTTTGCCATAATAGGGCTTGCAGATGATATCTTTTTCAAAGATGGAGAGCAGCACTTCGCTGATGCAGGGTTCTCGGTTGCCATAGACCTTGTTGCAGATGCAGAATTTGGATGCATCCGGCGACAGAATCAAGTCATTAAAACCATTGAATGTATCGGTATGTTCTTTTCGCTGAATTTCAAGGTTACCGTTTGGCGTTGCAAGCAGGACAACAGAACGAGATTTTCCCCGTAAGTTGATGAGAAAACAGGGTTGATGCAAATAAGAAAGCACCTTGAAGTCATAGATAAAAGCGTTATCTGGCTCTGGGGCTTGCGTGGAAACGGTCAAGAATGGCTGAATCTGTTCGGAACAGAAGGATTCTGCATGCATGGGAATTTGATACAATGTTTTCCCGCAAGAGAAAATCAGCACGTCTTCTACAGCAGCAAGACGATATTTACGGAAATTACGGCAGTGTTCCGGATAGGGGACAAATTTCCGGTTTTCCGGATGGAGAAGCGGAATCCGCCAGATACCTTTCCCCTTGATGGCAGCAAAACAGCAGTCCTGTGCAGCGTCATATAACAAATGCTGAATGACGTTGCCAAGAGAAAGGGTGCGTTCTGGCTGTTGTTGGATTGATAGTTGTTTATCTGGAAATGAAACGTTCCAAAAAGAGAGATCTCCGTTTTTGTCGCCCATCAATAAGAGCTGATGTTGTGGAACAGATACCGAGGTGGAAACATATGTGCCGTTATAAGCGGAGAGAAACCGGAATTGTTGGGTTTGGTTGTTGTAGCACCAAATGCCGCTACCGGAAATAGAGAGCACATTGTTTTGAATCGTGCAGAATGTATGAACAGCAGCAGAATGCCCCAACGGCTGAAAGGTATATGCATTGAGAAAACTGCCTGAAAAATTCGCAGTGTGCAGCGTGTTGCACTGGAAATCATATAGACGTGTACCATTTAAATTGACGGTTTCCAGATGCAGACCGTTGAAATGGAACGTGCTGAGGTTTTGGTGACGGGTTTGCTTGACGGCGAAGATAAGCTGTTCCATGGATTTTTGCAAAGCAGAATTGGCTGGCAATTCAGATAGAATTTGCAGAGCTTGTTCCAACAGAGAACCTTGTGGGTCGTTCATGCGAGACTGTCCGGGCAGGTAGAGGCGTTCCAGCGTGTTTTCCCCTAAAAATTGCAGGATTTCTTCCGGAATTGGTTCTGAAAAGAACCGACAGAGCAGCTGTCCGGCAGATTGTGAAGGGGTGGCATATTGTTGCATCCAGATTGCAGTTTGAATGATTTCCAACAGAAAGTTGGCATAGAAATAATCTCGGAAATTCTGGTGGTAGAATCGGAAATCTTGGTCAGCATGCTGCGGTTCAATGAGAAAGCCCATCTTGTGTTCAATTTCCCAGAATGTAGCGGCGAATGTGTCCGGCATGGGATGCGGGGAATACGTCTTATAAAAGGCGATGGCATCTTGAACAGTGTTCCGCATGGAAAATTCATCCATACGAAAGCTGCCGTTTCTGGTCATGCAATAGGCGATATAATAGAGCATCTGCATGGCGAAATTCGTCTGTTCCCGTTCTTCCGGCATTCCATTCAGTGTGGGCGTGCGTTTCACCTGTTCGATGAAGTTGCAAATGAGTTCTCCTGTTGTTTCCGGTAGGCGATGGGGCAGCGGTGCAGTCGGGATGACATCTTTTTTCAGCGTGTAGGCATACATCGCAAGAGCCATAGGACTTCGTAAAATATCCATGCAGTTGCTATGCGTCAAGGTCTGCCATTCCTGTTCTGCCCGTTCTGTTCCGAATAACTGCTTGAAAAAGTCTTGGATTTGCGTATCTTGTAGGGGATTCACTCGCTTACAGAGAAACGGCAGTTCTCCGCCCGTTGAAAAGCAGTCGGCAAGATTGTTTCTGCTGGTAATCAGAAAGCGAATGGCTGGGTATTTGCGTTTCATTTCCTTGATTTCTAAGAGGAGTTGATTTTTTGCAGTTTCGCTGGAAATTTCGTTGTAGCCATCCAATAAGAAGAAAAAATACACATCGGATTCCGTTTGCAGCAGGGAGAGAAATTGTTCATAAGAGAGGTGTTTTTCTTCTGAGAGGATCTGATAAAAATGATGGAGGATCGGCGATTCCTGTTTTCCGATGGTGTTGTAGTTCAGCAGGTTTAAAGGGATATAAATTGGAATCAGCGAACTGTTTTCTCGTAAGAGAGTTTCGCCCAAATCCAGCAGCAAAAAGGTTTTTCCTGCTCCGCCAGTTCCCGTTAGCATGATGTTTTGATAGGGAGGATTAGAGAAAAGTGTTCGGAGCGATTCGCAGTTATTCTGTTCGTTTTCCACTGAAATGGAATCAATGTGATGATTCTGAACGCCCAGAGCGGTGGAGAGAAGATTTCCAATCCCGGGCATGTCGATTTTATGGGAAACGCTTTGAAACGTCAGCATTCTGCCTTGTTCTTCTGCGGCGTGGTGGAGCATCTGAATGGCAGCGTTTCGGATCGCCGGAATTGTTTCACAAATATCTGTTTTGGGCGTCAGCCAACAAAATACATCAGAAATGGTTTCCTGAAAAATTGCAATGAGGACGACAACCGCAATGATGCGGGAAATTTTATTCTGTCTATATAATTCTTTGATGTCATCAAGCAGTTCAGAACCATAGACCATTTCAGCATTGAGCATCTTAAAAATAGAAATTTGTACCGTTCGCCAGTCTGAAATTTTTGCTTCTGACATCATCGTATCGATGTTATAAGCAAGCTGGTGCAGGGTTTCATCTTGGAACAATTGCGTTCGTTCTGTTATTTCAAATATTTCTTTTAATAATTTTGTACCATGGTAGTTGGCATATGTGCGTTTTTGCTGGAGATTTCTTCGACGGTTGCCCTGCATAAATGCTTTCAGATTGGATGCAGATTTGCAGATCAATTTCTTTTGCATCACAGATTCATCGATGATATTGTAGAATAATTTTTTTAAAAACAGTGCATCGGAGCAGTTCTCTGCATCCGATTGCAAGAGTAGCGGTTTGAGTGTGTGGAGTGTCAGTTCCTGTTCCAATTTTGAATCCTCCCTTTCGGAATCATATAAAAATCGTTTCCTTTATTTTACAACAAAATTGCTAGAGATTAACGCAAAGAAATCTGAATTTCAATGACGAAAATATATTGGAACTGTAAAAAGCAACTAAAATGGATTTTTTATCCATTTTCTATTTTTTAACGAATTTCCGAATCCATCCATGCAAAACAGAAATGAAAATCAAGCAGAGGAAATGTTGCACAAAGCACAGGAACAATTTTTGTGAAATAGATAGATTTTTCGGGTTGAAATCAAAATTCTATTGACATGCATCTTATTTTATAGTAAAATAAATCAAAAAGCGTGTATGGAAATTGTGCAAATTGCAACAAAAATCCATGCAAAATGGATTGGATGGTTTAAAAACAAAAAGGAGGATCTTTGAGATGAAAATCAAAAAGAAGGTATTTGCTGCCAGTCTGGCGGCTGCAATGGCATTGAATGCTGTTTGTGTCAGCTCGTTTTTTGGTGGCGTTTCCGCTGCTGGCGAAACAAAGTATGAATTTGAAGACGGTAAAATTACCGGTGTTTCTACAGAAGTAGAAGAAGTTGCAAGTGCTAGCGGTGGCAAGGTTGTTCATATGCGGGATGCAGGTGAAACCATTAAGGTAACTGTCAATGTAGAAAAAGCTGGTATGTATGACTTAAACATTTGCTATGCAACGGATGGCGGTGCAAAGACTCAGAAGCTGAATGTCAACGGCAATGCCGCAGGCGATTTGGCTTTGTCCAACCA
>CABQIF010000123.1 GCA_902464115.1 uncultured Ruminococcus sp.
CTAATATTATAAACTTTTTTGAAAAATCATTGAATTTGCAGCAAAATCCCTTGTCAACGGCGGGATTCTGTGCTACAATACTTTTATACCATTCCGGTTTCCACGATTACTGAAATCGTTTTCGTACGACTTCACAAATCCCAAGTGCCGGAATACAAACCAAAAACCAAAGGACAGAAAACGGCAGACAGATCTGCCCATATACATTCCATGGCATTTCTCGATAACTCCAGACATGCCACTGCAAGACCAGATTATCCAACACACCAACCACCATTTCCAGTGCGGTAATGATAAACGCCCCCGACAACGCCTGCAACAACAGCGTATGCCGTGGAGCTGTGCCATGCAGCCGATACAGCAGCATGCCCACGATTCCGCCCAGCAGCGTCATCGTCCAATGGGTATATCCTCTTGCAGCAATCTCCAACAAACTATAGATAAAACAACCCAGCAAAAACATGATTCCATATTCATAGGCATGGATCTTTTGCGGTGCAGTCATCGCTGTTCCAGCCTCCTTTCCATGATTTTTTCTGGATCTCTACCACATCCTGTCCCTTAGTATTGACCATGCAACCTTATGGTATACGATATAGAAAGAAAGGAATTTTATCCATGAGAAGAAGTGGCATTTTAATGCACATCTCCAGCCTGCCCTCTCGCTACGGCATCGGCAAACTGGGTGCATCCGCTTATCAATTTGCGGACTTTCTGAAAAAAAGCGGTGTTTCTGTCTGGCAGATTCTTCCGCTCTCTCCGACTAGCTACGGCGATTCTCCGTACCAGTCTTTTTCCGCTTATGCCGGAAATCCATATTTCATCGACTTTGAACAGCTTGAAGAACAAGGTCTGCTTAAACACACCGATTACGCAGATGCCAACTGGGGCAGCCCGAACAAAGTAGACTACGAACGCCTCTATCAGATGTGCTTTCCGATTCTGAAAAAGGCATTTCAGGCATTCGACCGCACAAATCCGGATTATGTTGCATTCTGTGAAAAGCATCGTGTCTGGCTGCCGGATTATGCCCTGTTTATGGCACTGAAATTTGCCCATAATGGAAAGGCATGGACAGAATGGGAACCGGAACTGGCAATGCGGAATGCAGAATCCCTGCAAAAGGCTCGCTCGAAATATGTCGAAGACGTGCAGTTCTTCCAGGTCATTCAGTACTGGTTCTATTCGCAGTGGGATAAGCTGAAAACATACTGCAACGAAAATGGCATTTCTCTCATCGGTGATATGCCAATCTATGTTTCCTATGACAGCGTAGAAGTCTGGGCACAGCCGGAACTGTTTGAGCTCGACGAACAGCACCGCCCGATCGCCGTTGCAGGTTGTCCGCCGGATGTCTTTTCTCCAACGGGTCAGCTCTGGGGCAATCCGCTCTATGATTGGGATTACCACAAGAAAACCGGATATGCATGGTGGATTCAGCGGCTGGCATTTGCAACCTCTATTTATGACACCGTTCGGATCGACCACTTCCGTGGATTTGAAAGCTATTACAGCATTCCTTACGGCAACCCAACTGCCGAAATCGGCGAATGGAGAAAAGGCCCAAATACGGCTCTGTTTGAAGCTGCACAAGTTGCACTGGGCGACCTCTCTATCATTGCAGAAGACCTCGGCTTTATCACACCGGAAGTGCAAAAAATGCTCGATGCCTGCGGCTATCCGGGCATGAAAGTTACCCAGTTTGCATTCAGCGATGGGGCAAAGAACACCTACTTGCCGCAGAACTACAAGACCACAAACTGTGTTGCTTATACGGGCACGCACGATAATATGACGCTGAATGGTTGGGTTTATGGAGCAAGCGACAAGGAAATCAGCTTCGCAAAACGCTATTTACGGGTCAGAGATCGCAAAGACCTGCCGGAATCCATGCTTCGCATCACTTGGGGCAGCGTGGCAGACCTTGCCATCGGTCAGGTGCAGGATTTCTTGCAAGAACCGGCAAACGCTCGGATGAATACGCCGTCAACTGCGTTTGGCAACTGGCAGTATCGCACCACTGCCAAGCAGTTCAACCACAAGCTCTCCAAGAAAATTTATCAGTTAAACGCATTGTATAACCGCCTGCCGGAAGAAGATTCCGCAGCCGAAACCGATACCAAAGAAATCGAACAGGAGGACTGAACCCCATGCAGAAAGATCAACTGAAAGAACAACTGACACAGGCACTCGCTGGTATTGCTCCGAAGGATGCCACCCCACAGCAGCTGCATCAGGCAATCGGTGATGTCGTGATGCACAACATCGCAGAAAACTGGAACAAGAGCACACAGGCTCATGAAACCAACCGCCATGCTTGCTATTTTTCCATGGAATTTCTGGTTGGACGGGCAGTCTTTAACAACCTGCTCTGTCTGGGCTGCTACAAAGAAGTGGAAACTGCTTTGCAGGAAATGGGGGCTTCGCTCGCTTCCCTCGAAGAAATCGAAGACGCTGCCCTCGGAAACGGCGGTCTGGGACGGCTGGCTGCCTGCTTCCTCGACAGTGCTGCAACTTTGGATCTGCCGCTGGACGGCTATGGCATTCGCTACAAGTACGGTCTGTTCAAGCAGTCGATTGTAGACGGCTTCCAGAAAGAAGAACCGGACAACTGGATGCAGTACGGCGATGCATGGTCTGTTCGCTGCGAAAAGGATGCTGTTCTGGTACACTTTAACGGTCAGACCGTCAAGGCTGTTCCGTATGACATGCCAGTCATCGGCTGCAAAACCAAGCACATTGGCACACTGCGGCTCTGGCAGGCTGAACCCGTTCAGACATTTGACTTTGACCTGTTCAACCAGCAGAAATATCTCGAAGCTGCTGCGGAAACAGTTTATGCAGAGGATATTTCTCGGGTTCTCTATCCGAACGATGATACTTGGGACGGCAAGAAACTGCGGTTAAAGCAGCAGTATTTCTTCTGTGCCGCTTCCCTGTCTGATATTCTGAAAAAGCACAAGGCAACCTATGGCACACTGGACAACTTAGCCGATCAGCTGGCTGTTCAGCTGAACGACACTCATCCGGTCATCTCCATTCCGGAACTGATTCGCCTGCTGATGCTGGACGACAGCAAGCGGACATTTGCTGATGCATTCGCCATTGCACAGAAGGTCTTCCGTTACACCAACCACACAGTTATGCCGGAAGCCCTCGAAAAGTGGGATTGCCATCTGGTAGAAGAACTGCTGCCGGAACTCTATCCGATTATTGTACAAATCAACGAAGCCATGCTGACCGAACTCTATCAGAAAAATGTTCCGCTGGAACAGATTGCAAAGATGAAGATTATTCAGAACGGCATGGTGCATATGGCACACTTAGCAGTTTATGCATCCTCTTATACCAATGGAGTTGCTGCCATCCACACCCAGATTCTGAAAGATACGGTTCTGGCAGACTGGTACAAGGTATGGCCGGAACGCTTCCTGAACGAAACCAACGGCATTACGCAGCGACGTTGGCTGGCACTCTGCAATCAGGAACTGTCTGGACTGCTCACAGAACTGGCTGGCTCTGATGCCTGGATGACCGACCTCAAGCAGCTGAAAACACTGGAATCCAAGGGAACACCGGATGTTCTGGAACAGTTCTGCTCCATCAAGCAGACCAAAAAGCAGCAGCTGGCGGATTTCATCGCTGCAAAGGAAGGCGTTACCATCGACCCGAACAGCATCTTTGATATTCAGATCAAGCGGTTACACGAATACAAGCGGCAGCTGCTGAATGCATTCTCTATCCTGTATCTCTATGAGGGCATCAAGGACGGCAGCATTCAGAACTTCACACCAACTACATTCCTGTTCGGTGCAAAGTCTGCTCCGGGCTATCGCCGTGCAAAGGCAATCATCAAGTTCATCAATGAAGTTGGCAAGCTGATTGCCAATGACCCAGATGTGAACCAGCTGATCAAGGTTGTATTTGTTTCTAACTACAATGTATCCTATGCAGAAAAGCTGGTTGCTGCGGCTGATGTTTCTGAACAGATCTCTACTGCTGGTACAGAAGCATCCGGTACGGGTAACATGAAGCTGATGCTGAATGGTGCTGTAACGCTGGGCACTTATGACGGTGCAAATGTCGAAATCGTAGAAGAAGCTGGCGAGGATTGCAACTATATCTTTGGTGCAAAGGTCGAAGAACTGGAAACGATTCTCCCGAATTATGACAGCCGCAAGATTTTCTCTGAAAATCCGAAGATTCGCCGTGTTGTAGAACGCCTGATTGACGGTACACTCTCTGACGGCGGCAGCGGTGACTTCCGGGAACTGTATTATGCTCTGCTGGATGGTGCAAGCTGGCACGCTCCAGACCATTATTACTTGCTGGGCGATTTGGAAAGCTATGTGGCTGCAAAGCTGCGGTGCAATCAGGATTATCAGAACCGGATGGATTTCGCTGCAAAGCAGTGGAAGAACATCTGCAATGCAGGCAAGTTCAGCTCTGACAGAACCATTGCTGGTTATGCAAAGGACATCTGGCAGATTGACCCGATTACGCTCTAAACCACGAATTGTTTTTGAAACCATACAACAAGCGGGAATGCTTCTCACAGCGTTCCCGTTTATTCTTCTCCGGATATATTAAAATTACACAAAACAAGAAAAAAAGCACCTCTCATTTTCAGAAAGGTGCTTTTTTTATGCTTCCGGTAAGGTATCATGCCAGCCAATTTCCCCATCGGATTCATAGAGATATTGCCCCGTGTCGCTGTCCTGTACATAGTATCCGTCCGGAATGCCCTCCTGATAGGTTTCTTCCAATGCAGTACAGAACAACTCCACTCTCCGCAACGTGGTAGCCTGTTCCACTTCACATGCTGCATTCACCTGAGCGAAAATCTCTGTAATCCGGTTGTAATCGGGTGCATTGGTATAATATAACTGTGCTGCCCCGTAGGTTAGAAAATAGTCGTGAGAATTGTATGTTTGCCCCGGTTCTGGTTCAGTCAAATCTAAGTAGAGAAATACCCCGTCTGTTGCATCGGGGAATTGCTCTGTAAAGTCTGCAATCGCCTGTTCTCGTGCGGTGTCATCGTCTGGAATTGGCTCATCTGAAAGCTGAACGCCAACTGGCATTTGAATCATCGTGCTGACTTCCTGTAAACGATTACAGAGGGCTTGTCGGTCTGCTTCGGAATCTATCACATCTTCTGACCAGAGTAGGGCTGCTGTTCCACCATTCCAGACTTGCGGAGCAGACAGAGCAGAAGATTCCGGTTCTGTTGGCTGCGGTGTATGCATCGCATACAGAGCAATGCCGATAATTAATAGGATGGGGAGCAGAATCAATGACACCAACCAAAATCGAAACGGATGTTTCTGTGGAACGGTTGTTTCTGTGTGTAGTGCCGGCAATAATTGCCCACAGTTGTCACAATAAATAGATTTCGATTGCTGCTGTGCACCACAGTAAGGGCAAGTCATGCGAAACACTCCTTTTTTGATGAAATAAGGCTGTAAGTAACGAGCCGCAGGCAAATAAAAAGTTTTTTGATCCAGCAATTTTTCAAAAATGCTGGCGAGGTGTGGGCGAGCAGCCCACATTTGCGGAGCAAATAAAAACTACACAAGAAACGAGCAACTGAAATCTAAAAAAATCGGAACGAATCGCAATTGCCTTTCAAATCAAGAGGTTGTAATGAGAGTATAAGATTTCAGGGGCAATTGCGATTCCCAAGGCAAGCTGGGGATGTGCCCCAGCCTTGCCGAACCGGATTCGGGTGGTTTTTCTAAGGCGAACCGCAGGCAAATAAAAGTTTTTTGATCCAGCAATTTTTCAAAAATGCTGGCGAGGTGTGGGCGAGCA
>CABQIF010000124.1 GCA_902464115.1 uncultured Ruminococcus sp.
TGACTGTTTACTAAGAAAGGAAGGATGATTATGAAAAAAACATTGAGTGTATGCATGGCAGCCGTATTGGCACTGGCTTCTCTGCCAGTATTGGGTGTAAGTGCTGCAGAAACAACATACGCTTTGGGCGATGTGGACATGGACGGGGTTGTAACCGGTCATGATACCGCAATGGTTTCTCGCTATGTGCTGGACGATACCTATTCGCTGACGGACGAACAGCTGCAGTTGGCAGATGTCAACGAAGATGGGGTTGTGGATCAGGCAGATGCGGATAAACTCTATCACGAAATGCAGGTTTATCGGTTGGGCGATACCGACATGGATGGTCGTGCAGTCCTGATGGATGCAGAGAACATCATCATTTATTCTGCAAAGATTGCTGCCGGAACGGAAACAGATTGGACACCGATACAGATGAATTTGGCAGATGCAAACCTTGATGGAAAAGTGGATAATTATGACGCTTGCTATATTTTGTATGGCTATGTGCGGCAAGCTGCTGGTCAAAATGCCATCTATAACGAGGAAAATGCAAGCCAGTATTATTATTCGCCTGTAAAAATTGTGGTTCAGGATCCAAATAAGCCGGGCGACTCTATGGAATCGAATACGGTTTATGTGCCAAATGGCACTTTGCCGGAATAACAGATTTTCTTTGATGTTATAACAAGCCGTTGTGCTGGGAAACCAGTGCAGCGGCTTTTTTGGTCTGTTATCCGGCATTTTGCACAGGAATGCATGGCACTGCGGAAAGATTCCGAAAAGTTTTTTAAAATGTTTGGAGAAGTACTTGCAAAATGCAGTAAAATAGTGTAAAATAAAAAAGTACGGTGCATTTGCACTGCAAAAAGGTTTACATTTATTCATGAAAGGATGTCAGAAAATGGCAGGTTTGAACAAAGTAACAGTAGACGATATTGATGTAAAGGGCAAAAAGGTACTGGTAAGAGTAGACTTTAATGTTCCGATGAAGGATGGCGTGATCACAAACGACAACCGGATTCAGGCTGCTCTCCCGACCATTCAGAAGCTCGTTTCCGAAGGCGGCAAGGTAATCCTCTGCTCTCACCTCGGCAAGCCGAAGAATGGCCCGGAAGCAAAGTTCTCTCTGAAGGCCGCTGCAGAACGCCTTGCAGAACTGGTTGCTCCGACAAAGGTTACTTTCGTACCGTCTGATAAGGTTGTAGATGACAGCGTAAAGGCTGCAGTCGATGCAATGCAGGACGGTGAAATCATCGTTCTGGAAAACACCAGATTCCGTGGTGCAGAAGAAACCAAGAACGGCGAAGAATTCAGCAAGGAACTCGCTTCCCTCGCAGATGTATTTGTAATGGATGCATTCGGTAGTGCCCACAGAGCACACGCTTCCACTGCTGGCGTTACCAAGTTTGTAAAGACGACCGCAGTTGGTTACCTGATGCAGAAGGAAATCCAGTTTCTCGGCAATGCAGTTGAAGATCCGGTTCGTCCGTTCGTTGCAATTCTGGGCGGTGCAAAGGTTGCAGACAAGCTGAATGTCATTTCAAACTTGCTCGAAAAGTGCGATACCCTGATTATCGGCGGCGGTATGGCTTATACTTTCCTGAAGGCAGAAGGCTATGAAGTTGGTACTTCTCTGGTAGATGATACCAAGCTGGATTACTGCAAGGAAATGATCGAAAAGGCAAAGGCAAACGGCAAGCAGCTGCTCCTGCCGGTTGATACTGTAACCGCTAAGGCTTTCCCGGATCCGATCGATGCAGAAATCGAAGTAGAAACTTATGATGCACAGCACCTGCCGGCTGACAGAATGGGTCTGGATATTGGCGAAAAGACACAGAAGCTGTTCGCTGATGCTGTAAAGTCTGCAAAGACTGTCGTTTGGAATGGCCCGATGGGTGTATTTGAAAACCCGATTCTGGCAAAGGGCACGATTGCGGTTGCACAGGCTCTGGCTGATACCGATGCAACGACCATCATCGGCGGCGGTGACTCCGCAGCAGCTGTTATGCAGCTGGGCTTCGCTGATAAGATGAGCCACATCTCCACTGGCGGCGGTGCATCTCTGGAATACCTCGAAGGCAAGGAACTGCCGGGCGTTGCAGTTATCGCCAACAAGTAAGAGATTTTGTTTTCTGGGAAGCAGACCGCTTTTCTGTTCCGGTAGAAGAGCGGCTGTTCCAACAGAAAGGAACTGCCAATGTTGAAAAAAACATGGGAACAGATTGCGAATTCCCCGAAAAAAGAGGTTGCATTGCCGTTTGCCTGTGGGGTTGCCTGTGGGATTTTGATTGGGCTGCTTGCAGTTCCATTCTCGAAGGGCATTGTCATCGGCAGCTATAACAATTGCAATCATCGGGTATCGGATGAATCTGTACGGGAATTGCCGGAACAAGACGGCGAAAATTATGATGAATAAGGAGCAAATTCAATTATGAATAAGGCACTGAGAAAGGCAATTATTGCCGGCAACTGGAAAATGAACAAGAACCGCAAGGAAGCTGCGGAACTGATCGAAGCACTGAAGCCAATCGCAGCAGACAAGACCTGTGGCGTGATTATCTGTGTACCGTTCACCAACCTGGAAACCGCTCTGCGGCTGACAGAAGGCACCAACATTGAAGTTGGTGCTGAAAACGTACACTTTGAAGAAAAGGGTGCATTCACTGGTGAAATTTCTGCAGATATGCTGACAGAAATGGGCGTAAAGTATGTTATCGTTGGTCACTCCGAAAGAAGACAGTACTTCGGCGAAACCGATGAAACCGTTCGCAAGAGAACCACTGCTGCTCTGAAGGCTGGCATGACGGTTATCCTGTGCGTTGGTGAAACCCTCGAAGAACGGGAACTGGGCATCACAGAAGAAGTTGTTGCAAAGCAGGTAAAGGTTGCTCTGCATGACGCTTGCGAAAAGTGCATCAAGAATGTCATCATCGCTTATGAACCGGTATGGGCAATTGGTACTGGTAAGACTGCAACCGCAGAACAGGCTGAAGAAGTTTGCGGTTTCATCCGGAAGACCGTTGCTGGTCTGTTCGGTCAGGCAGTTGCTGACGGCATGACCATTCAGTACGGCGGTTCTATGAACGAAAAGAACTGTGCAGAACTGCTGGCTAAGGAAGACATCGACGGCGGCTTGATTGGCGGTGCTTCTCTGGTTGCTGAAAAGTTCGGTGTTCTGCTGGAAGAAGCTTCTAAGTAAGCAAGTTCTTCTCAGGAAAAATTGCATGAATCAGACAGGCGGTTTTTGATGACCGCCTGTTTTTGAAAAGGAGAAAAAACATGAGTAAAAAACCAGTTGCATTGATTATCATGGATGGTTTCGGCTATAACAAGGATACCTTTGGCAATGCCATTGCAGCTGCCAACAAGCCGAATATCGACAAGTATTTGCAAGGCCCGCACACCTTGATTGGTGCAAGCGGTCTGGACGTTGGTCTGCCGGATGGACAGATGGGCAACTCCGAAGTTGGTCACACCAACATCGGTGCTGGTAGAATCGTTTATCAAATGCTGGTCAAGATTACAAAGGACATTCAGGACGGCGTATTCTTTGAAAATAAGGCTCTGTGCGATGCAATGGAAAATTGCAAGAAGAACGGAACGGCTCTGCACCTGATGGGTCTGCTCTCTCCGGGCGGCGTACACAGCCACATGGAACACCTGTTCGGTCTGTTGGAAATGGCAAAGCGGCATGGTCTGAAGGATGTATATGTTCATGCATTTTTGGACGGCAGAGATGAACCGCCAACGTCCGCAGCTGGCTTCATGAAGACCACTTGCGAAAAGATGCAGGAAATTGGCGTTGGTAAGATTGCAACCATTTCCGGCCGTTACTATGCAATGGATCGTGACAATGCTTGGGATCGTGTTGAAAAGGCATATGCTGCTATGGTTTATGGCGAGGGTGAAACCGGAACAGAACCAGTTCAGGCAATCGAAGATTCCTATGCAAAGGAAGTCACTGACGAATTTATGCTGCCGACTGTTCTGGACAAGAATGGCTTGATCAAAGAACAGGACAGCGTGATTTTCTTCAACTTCCGTCCTGACCGTGCAAGACAGATCACCAGAAGCTTTGTTGACCCAGAATTCAAGGGCTTTGAACGGAAAAAGGGCTTCTTCCCGCTGCATTTCGTTTGCATGGCACAGTATGACGCAACCATGCCGAATGTAACCGTTGCTTATCCGCCGGAACAGCTGCATATGACACTGGGCGAATATCTGAGCAAGTGCGGAAAGACCCAGCTGCGAATTGCAGAAACTCAGAAATATGCACACGTTACATTCTTCTTTAACGGTGGCGAAGAAAAGGTATTTGACGGCGAAGAACGGATTCTGATTCCGAGCCCAGATGTACCGACGTTCGATCTCAAGCCGGAAATGAGTGCATACGAAGTAACCGATGCAGTTGTAAAGGTAATCGAAGAAGAAAAGTATGATGTCATCATCCTGAACTATGCAAACTGCGATATGGTTGGCCATACTGGTATCTTTGATGCTGCAAAGCAGGCAGTCGAAGCCGTTGATACCTGCGTTGGCAGAATGGTAGATGCCATCTTGGCAAAGGGCGGCGTTGCTCTGATCACCGCTGACCACGGCAATGCAGATAAGATGTGTGAACCGGACGGCACACCGTTCACCGCACATACCACCAACCCAGTACCGTTTATCGTTGTTGGTGAAGACTGCAAGCTGCGTGACGGCGGCGTTTTGGCTGACATCGCTCCGACAATGCTGCAAGTACTTGGCTTGCCGCAGCCGGAAGAAATGACTGGCAAGAGCCTGATCGTTTCTGAATAAATTGCAAACACTCTGATTGATACAACGAACCCCCATGCGTGGAGCAAATGCCATGCATGGGGGTTTTTCTGTTGGTTTAACGCTTGCAGAGTTCCTGTAAGCCATCCCAGAAGAATTTTGTATGGGGAGCAAGGTATGCCTGTTCTCGCCGTACCAGATAAATCGTCGTATCTGGTAGGGAATCGGAGATGGAAACAATTCGGGTTTCCGGATTTTGCAGCAGGGAGCAGGCAGACTCTGGAACAATTCCAACTCCTAGCCCGGCATCTGCCCAGCAGATGGTTGTACGGGCATCTTCATTCACACAGAAATAAGAAACGGGCAGTTCCAGCGTGCGGAATGTCTGGTTTAAGATGTGTTCCCAGCGGCGGTAGATAATCAGCGGACGTTCTGCCAGTTCTTGCAGGGAAATGGTGTCTGCCTCGGAAAAGAACGAATGATGCCCCACTGCAATGAGCGATTCTGTCTGTAGGGGAACTTTCTGAATGCCCTCTGCGGAGAATGGCGAACGCACCAAAGCTAATTCTACTCGGTCTTGGTGCAGTTTTTCTAGAATTTGGTAGGTATCGGATTCATAGAGGGAAAAATGAATCTGCGGATACTGGAAGTGAAACGATTTCAGCCACTGCGGCAGCAGGGAACAGCCAACCGATGAAATAACGCCCAGCCGAATCGTTCCGCTGGTCTGTTCGGAGCAGACGGCTAATTCTTCTTCGGTGATTCGTCGCAGCTCCAACATGGATTTTGCACGAGTATAAAGCAGCTTTCCGGCTTCTGTCAGCTGCACCTCCCGTGCACCCCGTAAGAATAATACACAGCCCAATTCTTTTTCCAGTCGTTTCATCTGCATGCTCAACGGCGGCTGTGAGAGAAAAAGTTTCTTTGCCGCAGCCGTAATGCTGCCGCTCTCGGCAATCGCCACGAAATATTGTAACTGGTGGAAGTCCATGATTTCCTCCTATAGCAAAAAAGTATGGATTCCATACGAAATATATATT
>CABQIF010000125.1 GCA_902464115.1 uncultured Ruminococcus sp.
ACATGTTATAATAAAATTGGACAGATGAAAAAATAGTTGTGGCTGATGATAAAATGACTTTTTTTACATCTGAATATGAAAACAGGAGGGATTCAGAATGAATACTAAGAAAATGCTAGCGATTCTGGCAGCTCTGAGCATGCTGGGTACAACAGGTTTGACCGTTGGAGCAGAAGACACTGCTGCAACAGAACCAGCAGTGGAAACAGTCGTTACAACGGAAGCCGAATCAGAAACAGCCGTTTCGGAAATTGCAGAAACAAGAACAGAAACCACTGCTGTGGATGAAGCAAAAATGGAAGTCAACGAAACTACGGTAACAGAAAAAACAGCAATCACCACGACAATTGTACAATCCGAAGAACCCATCTCCACGACGACTGCGGTAAAAAGTGATGCAGATGGTGTTGAAACAACAGTAGCAGTAACTGGAACAGAATCCGCTTCTGTTCCGACGACGACCACGTATTCCGCAGAAGAAACTTCAAAAATTATGGAAGAACTGCAAAAGCAGATCGATAATTTGATCGATGAGATCCAGTCCGGCTCTAATCCTGACTTGCTTCCGGATGAAGAAAATGTAGAGATGCTCCCGGACTATTCGAGCGATAACATTCTTCAGCTGGAGGATGGAACATGGATCGGCACGTATCATACATACTATGTTGACGAAGAGGGCTATACTTATCAAGTCGTTTATTATGTAAAGACGGATGGAACAAAAGATATTTTCTACATGACCTACTATGACGATTTCGATCACAATGATGCATTGGTTTGCTCGGACAATCCGTTTTATGATGAATTTTATGTGCAGTTCACAACATTCTACAAAACCTTGGAGAATACAAGTGACTACTATGTTCTTTATTGTGCAACTGATGCAGGGGTCAATCCAACCATGTATGTCGTTGTAGAAATGACAGATGGAAAGCTGGCATTCTATGCAATTTCTCAGGATGGAATCCAGCAGGTTGACAAGATTCCGACCTTTGAATTTGATGATGATTCCAAAAAGCCGAATGATTCGGCACGCCCGACTGCTGCCGTACAGAAATCAACAGACAGCACCCCAAAAACCGGTGACGCAACCACTGTTCCGGCAGTTGCTGTTGGTCTGACCCTGACCGCCGCTGGTGTAGTTGCTTTCCTGAACAGAAAGTATAAGTAAAAATTGATTCATTTTTCTATTTTGTAAATCAAAAGCCGCCGCAGAACCACCCCTTCTGCGGCGGCTTTTTGCAATAAAACAGGGATTTTATCGGCGAACTTCGACAATTCTACTTGAATTCGTATCAAAATCGACAAAAGGCATCAGAATGAATCGGGGAATTTGTGGAAATTTGCAGAAAAAATGAAAAATGGTTGATTTTTCCGGAACGGCGTGCTATAATAAAGACAATTGGATGGCAAAAAGTGGGCGGGTTAGAACATAATGCGTCCATCTTTGCATCTGAATTATGGAAATAGGAGGAATTCAGAATGAAAATGAAGAAAATGTTGGCAATTCTGGCAGCTCTGAGCGTATTGGGAACAACTGGTCTGACCGTTGGTGCAGAAGACGCAGCCACAACCGAACCGGTAACGGAAACTGTTACTACAGAAACAGTTGCAACGGAAACAGTTGCAAATGTTGCAGAAACTACGGTTGCAGAAGAAGAAACTACGGAAGAAACAGAAACTGTGGATACAAAAATTTATGCAACAAAAGAATATACAATGGGAGCTCATGCGGTAAAAGTAGTTCTCTATAGTGACGGAACATTGGATGATTCTGGAAATCCAGTTGAATGTATGGATGTATATGTGGATGGAAACATCACAAATTTATCTGGTATGATTGTAAATACTGCGATGAATGGGGATGGTTCTAATACGATCCGTGAAGATCCGGATAGCTTTTTTACCGTTGATGGCGTAAATACAGTAACTGTAACACCATACTTTGTTTTTGGTTCTCCAGTTACTTATACATTTAATGAGGCAACGGGTACATTTGTACTGTTTGGTGAGGCATCCACAACAACTACAACAACCGCATCTGAAACAACCACAACGACGACGACCACAACAACAAGTGCAGCCGATTTGGAAGCAGCGAAAAAGGCTTTGTATGAAGTTTATGCTGCAAAGTATAAGCCGGCTGTCAGCGGATATGAAACAGTAGAATACCATATTGTGGATGGCGTTTTGACTTCTGCCACAATCATTGTAGAAGATCAAGATGAAAAAGTTGTTAAGACATTCTTTGTAACAAAAGATGGAGCAACGCTGATCAACAGTGTACGAATGGGCGGAATGCAGTATGGATTTGAAAGCACAGATTTCACTTGCGATGGATACCAGTTCTATGCTCAGCTTGTTCGTCCTGCTTCAGATGCAGATTTTCGTAGCTATCTGACTATCTATGTTTATGATAAAGATGGGAATTTGTCTGTAACAAATATCAATGGATTGCAGGTTGGCAGTGCTGTGTATACAAAGATGGAAGATGGAAGCTTTGATTGGGCAGGAAATTCCAAGTTGAAATTAAACGATTGTTTGTCTTCTAATGGGGATGCCATTACAATCAACAGAAGTCTTTATGAATGGTATAATTCTCAAGATAGCTATACGGCTACAGTTGACAGCACCACATATACCTATGATGCAGCAACCAATACATTTGTAGCAACAAATGGAACAAATAGTGGAACGAACAGCGGCAAGACCGACAACGGTTCTGTAAGCAACACTCCTGCTTCCACTGCTACAAAGAATACCTCTGGCACACCGAAAACCGGTGACGCAACGACCGTTCCGGCAGTTGCTGTTGGTCTGACTCTGACCGCTGCTGGTGTGGTTGCATTCATCAGCAAGAGAAAGAAGTAAACCGCATCAATCATTTTTCTATTTGACTCAAAAACCGCCGCAGGATGGACGATTTCCTGCGGCGGTTTTGTGTTTTATCGCTTTGATTTAGTCGATGTGTTCCAGCAATGCCACTGCATGAACGGCAATGCCTTCTCCAGAACCAGTAAAGCCTAACTTTTCCTCTGTTGTAGCCTTGACGCTGACATCTGAAACCGGAATTTCACAGCAGGCAGCAATGTTTTCCCGCATTGCAGAGATGAATCCGGCTAATTTCGGACGCTGGCATAAAATCGTTGCATCCAGATTGCCGACCTGATAGCCCGCATTCCGAACCAGCAGAACGACTTCTTTTAAAAGCAGCATGCTATCTGCTCCAGCATAGCGGGGGTCAGTGTCTGGAAAATGTTTGCCGATGTCGCCCAGTGCGACTGCTCCCAGCAACGCATCAGAAATGGCATGGAGTAAAACGTCTGCATCCGAATGCCCGAGCAGCCCCCGTTCAAAGGGAATTTCCACGCCGCCTAAAATCAGCTTGCGATTTTCGACTAGGCGGTGTACATCATATCCGTGACCAATTCTTATTTTGTGCATGTTGATTCCTCCATTCGTTTTTCCAGCAGCATCCGAGCAATGAAAATATCTTCAGGGGTGGTGATTTTCAGGTTGGTGTAGTCGCCGACCGTCATGTAAACCTTGCAGTTGATGGCCTCTGCAAGTTGACAGTCATCTGTAAAATCAAGGTGGTGTTCCAGTGCAAAATCTACGGCTTCAAAGTAGATTCGCTTCTGGAACACCTGCGGGGTCTGTGTGCTGTAAAGGTGTGGGCGGTAGGGCGTATCGACAATCAGCCCATCATTGACGACTTTGATGGTATCTTTTACCGGAACGCCGAGCGTTGCACCGCCGAACACTTCAGCATCGTGAATGACAGCGGCAATCTGTTCTGGCTTTACAAGCGGTCTTGCACCGTCGTGAATGGCGAACAGTTTTGTTCCTTTCGAGGCAGCCCGAACACCATTCAGGACACTTTCCTGTCGGGTCGCTCCGCCGGGAACGATGGCAGAGCATTTTTTCAGCTGTAAATCTGCAATGGTTTTTTGAATGGCAGCGTGGTCGCTGGGACGGGCAACCACAATGAATTCTGCAATGCGGTCGCAGTGCTCCATTGCCAGCATGGACATGCCAATGACGTTGGTTTGTCCGAGCGGCAGGAGAATTTTATTTTGTCCCTGCATACGGGTGGCATTTCCGGCACAAACGAGAATACCGGAAGTATCTGGTAAGGAAGTCATGAGAATTCCGTCCTTTCTTTGGTTTGATCGATAAGACCAGTATAGCACGAAAGGGGGGGATGGTCAAGTGTGCAACAAAAGAAACCGATGCAGAACATCGCTAATTCTGCATCGGTTTTCTGATTTTCTATAAGTTCCGGATGGCATTGCCCAGTGCAACAACTTCCGGCAGCGTATTGAAAATAGAAGGTGCAAACCGTACCGTTCCGCCGTCGATCGTTCCGATTGCACGATGTGCCAGCGGTGCACAGTGCAGCCCTGCCCGTAGACAAAAGCCCTTTTGGTCGAGTAATTCTGCTGTTTCTTCGGAAGATAAATTCTGTATATTAAATGAAACAATGGGTGCATAAGCAGCCCCCGGCTGTCGGTAAACAGTCACCTGCGGCATGGTTTGCAGCATGGATAATAGCTTGTTGCAGCAGGTCGTTTCATGCTGAAAAATCGCAGCTGTTCCGGTTTTTTTGACGAAGGCAATTCCTGCTCGCAAAGACAGGATTCCGGCAATATTCAGCGTTCCGCATTCCAGACGGTCGGGCAGAAAATCCGGCATTTCCAGTTTTGCAGAAAGACTGCCCGTTCCGCCATATAACAATGGTTGAATGGGAAATTTGGTGTCAGTAATCAGCAAACCTGTTCCGGTCGCACCATATAACCCCTTGTGTCCGGCGGTGCAGAGGATATTCATCCCATCTGACATCTGTACGGGTAATGTTCCGCAAGCCTGTGCACCATCTGCAATCATGCAAATACCATGCTCGTTACAGAGAGCGGCCAGTTCCCGATAAGGAAGAATCTGCCCCGTAACATTGCTGGCAAGTGTGCAAATAATGGCTCTGGTATTGGGGCGAATGCGTGCCTGAAATGCAGCAACGGTTTCTTTGTCATCGACCGAAACCGGAGCAATACTGCACTGCACCCCTCGTTCCCGTACCATTGCCGCTACTGGACGCAATACAGCATTGTGTTCCAGATTGCTGATAATCACATGATCGTTTGGCTGTACGATGCCCTGAATGGCGAGATTTAAAGCGTGCGTACAGTTCAGACAAAAGATGGTATTTTCCGGCTTTCCGCCGAAAAAGGCAGCAGCTTCTTCTCTTGCAGCAAAAACCTGTTCTGATGTGCGTTCCGTGAGCTGATGACCGCCTCGACCAGCGTTTCCGCCGTATTTCAGCATCGCCGTTTCCATTGCCTGCCGAACAGAACGTGGCTTTGGAAACGTCGTTGCAGCGTTGTCAAAGTTGATCACTGTACATCACGCACATTCCGCAGAGATAAAAAGGGAATGTCGTTTTCTTCCAGCAGGTCAGCAATGGGTTTGCAGGCTCCTTTTGTCTGTAATAGATAGCTGCATCCCTCTGGTGTGGCGTGTATTTGCCGCTGAATCCGGCAGGGATAACCATATCGCTGTAAGATGGTTTGTGCCTTTCGGGCTTGGGTGTCGGACTGCATGCCGACTTGACATTCCAACATCATTCTCTCCCCCTTTCTTCTTTTCGGATACTACTATTTTATGCGGAGATTGCAGAAACGTGCGGACGGGAATTTCCATGAAAATTTTGTGAAATCCCTTGCAATTCTGGCGGAAGCTTGTTACAAT
>CABQIF010000126.1 GCA_902464115.1 uncultured Ruminococcus sp.
CAACACAATCAGAATTAGGGTTTCAGCGGGCAAAAGAGAAGATGCCGGGCGGCGTTAATTCTCCCGTGCGTGCATTTCCATCTGTTGGCGGTGCACCGAGATTCATTTGTAAAGCAAAGGGTAATCATCTCTATGATTTAGATGGTAACGAGTATCTGGACTATATTGGTTCTTGGGGGCCGATGATTTTAGGACATAATCCGGATTTTGTGTTACAGGCTGTGCAAGAACAAATGCAGTATGGATTAAGTTACGGAACAGCAACTGCCTTAGAAGTTGAAATGGCAGAACTGATTTCTGAAATTGTTCCCTGTGTAGAAATGATTCGGATGGTCAATTCCGGAACAGAAGCGGTTATGAGTGCTGTACGGGCTGCAAGAGGCTTTACAGGCAGAGATAAAATCATCAAGTTTGCTGGTTGTTACCATGGCCATGCAGATGCAATGTTGGTGAAGGCTGGCTCTGGTGTCATGACAGCAGGCATTCCTGATTCCAGCGGTGTTCCAAGTGGATGTACAAAAGATACATTGACTGCTGTCTATAATGATGCAGAGAGCGTAAAAGCGTTATTAGAACAATATCCGAACGAAATTGCCTGCGTGATTGTAGAGCCAGTTGCAGCAAATATGGGGGTCGTTCCTCCAAAGGAAGGCTTTTTGCAGCAGTTGCGGACACTGTGCAATCAGTATGGAACATTGCTGATTTTTGATGAAATCATCACTGGATTTCGACTGCAAATAGATGGTGCAGTTGGATTTTATCATGTTCAGCCGGATTTGGTGACGTATGGAAAAATCATTGGAGCAGGCATGCCGGTTGGAGCATATGGCGGAAGAAAAGACATTATGCAGTTAGTTTCTCCGTTGGGGTCTGTTTATCAGGCTGGTACATTGAGTGGAAATCCCGTTGCTATGCGTGCAGGATTGGCACAGCTGCGGTATTTGAAGCAGCATCCGGAAGTATACCCATACCTTACAGAACGGGCAGAACAGCTGCGAAATGGGCTGAAACAGTTGATTGACCGTTATCATATGCCATGTACGGTTACTGGGGTTGGTTCTCTTTCTTGCCTGTATTTCACTGAGCAGACTGTTACCAACTATGAACTTGCAAAGACGGCAGATACAGAATTGTTCCGCCAGTATTTTCATTTTATGCTGGAACGTGGCAATTATTTTGCTCCCAGCCAGTTTGAAGCGATTTTTCTATCTGCTGCACATACAGAAGCAGATATTGCAAAAACACTTTCTGATGCAGAATCATTTTTTCAGATGATTTCTCATAAATAACAGCATTGACAATCATCCAAGCCGTGCAGAAAATCCAAAAATAAAGGAGGAGTTCCTATGAAAAAAGGAATGGTCTATCTCGTTGGAGCAGGTTCAGGCGATCCGGCACTGCTTACACAAAAAGGACAGCAATGCTTACAGCTTGCAGATTTGGTTGTTTATGATGCATTGGCATCGATTTCGATTCTCAATCATGTTCGTCCGGATTGTGAACTTTATTTCGTTGGAAAGCGAGCAGGAAACCACAGCCTTCCACAAGCAGAAATCAATCAACTGTTGGTGGATGCAGCAAAACAAGGTAAGCAGGTTGTTCGCTTAAAGGGCGGTGATCCATTTGTCTTCGGCAGAGGGGGAGAAGAAGCACAGGCTTTATCTGCTGCAAGTGTTCCGTTTGTCATTGTGCCGGGTGTTTCTGCATCCTATGGCGTTCCTGCTTATGCTGGAATCCCGGTTACACATCGGGATTATGCCTCTTCGTTTCATGTTATTACGGGACATACGCAAGCAGACCCGAAACAAGAGCCAGATTATGCAGAATTGGCAAAATTAGATGGAACACTGGTATTCTTGATGGGATTAGCGAATCTGTCGCATATCACAACAGCATTAATGCAAAATGGAATGTCCGCAGATATGCCAGTTGCTGTTATTCAAGAGGGAACAACTGCTAGACAGAGAACCGTAACAGGAACACTTTCTACTATTTCAGACCTTGTTGCACAACAGCATATCCAAGCTCCAGCAACGATTGTGGTTGGAAAAGTCGTTACACTGAGAGAACAGCTGCAATGGTTTGAGCAAGGAAAATTGTTCGGCAAACGGATTCTTATTACTGGAACGCCACCGCATAGCCGACATCTTTCGGAACATTTTCAGCGATATGGTGCAGAAACAATGGAAATCAGCTTGATTGATACTGTCCCAATTGCAGATGCTCCGCTGAAGGCAGTTGATTGGGGCGCTTATACTTGGATCGTGTTTTCCAGTACGAATAGTGTGCATATCTTTTTTGACAGTTTGCAACAGCATGACATTGATTTGCGAATGTTGTTGCATTTGCGATTTGCAGCAATTGGAAACGGAACAGCGTGCGAATTGGCGGCAAAGGGCATTTTTGTAGACTGTGTACCACATCGGTTTGAAAGTCGCTATCTAGCAGAAGCCTTGATTCCACAACTAGAGCCGCATGACCGTGTTTTATTGATTCGTTCTAAGAATGGTTCTACTGTATTGCCAGATATGCTGAAAGCTGCGAAGAAATCGGTAGACAGTATTTCCCTGTATGAAACAAAGCCACTGTTGCAAAAGGAAACACTATTGAAACAGCATTTGCCGGAAGCGGATTATCTGATATTTTCCAGTTTCTCTGCGGTACAAGCCTTCATACAGATATATGGAACGAACTTACCGGATACTGTAAAAGTGATTTCGATCGGTGCTGTTACAACAAAAACGGCAGAAGCACTTGGAATTCCTGTATTTGCAACCGCAAAAGAAGCAACTGCGGAAGGAATTGCTGCTTGTATGCTGCAAGATTGCGAATAAGAAAATTTTTGTATGAAAGAAAATGCCGTCAGGGGAATCATCTGGCGGCATTTTTAGAAGGAGGTTTTTTTATGTATCCGGTTTTCCTACATTTGAAACAAGTTTCATGTTTGGTTGTTGGAGCAGGGACAGTTGCACAGCGGCGGATTTTTTCACTGTTAGAGCAGGAAGCCAATGTAACTGTATTAGCACCAGAACCCATTCCGTTTTCATTACAGCATCAACCATTGCAATATCTACAGGCTGTCTATGCGACCAGTTTTCTAAAAGATATGAAGCTGGTCTTTGCAGCGACGAATGACATCCAGTTGAATCAAACGATTGTACGAGAAGCACAAGAACAAGGAATCTTAGTTTCATCGGTTACAGATGGGATTACAACTGATTTTTCTGTACCAGCTCATATAGCAACTGGGAATCTGACAGCGGCGATTAGTACAAATGGATGTAGTCCTTCTTTAGCAGCGGCGATCTGTAAGGAAGTAACGCCAATTCTTTCTACTTATGAACCGCTTTGTTCGTTACAGGCACAGATAAGAGAAGAGTGGAAAGCATGGATTTTTGACGCTGGAAAGCGAAAACAACTGTTATCCAGTCTATCTACTCCGGAAGCATTAACTTGTTATCGAGAGCGGGGAACAGCTGCCTACTTGAATTATATCAAGAACCCATGTCAAACTGCAATTGTTGTTGTGAGTGTTGGAACACGTGAGAGGAAAGAAGAAGAGAAAACGATTGTTGCTATTGAGAAACAGATTCAAGCTGCTTTTCCGAATTGTGATGTTTATCCGGCATATTCTAGCCGTGTGATTCTTCAGAAACGAAAAGAGCAGGGAGAAACGGTACATTCTGTTATAGAAGTATTGGAGTATCTACAAAAAGCTGGTTATCAAAATGTTTATTGTCAGCCACTTTATTTGACAACTGGAAAAATAAATGCACAGCTCTCTGTAGATGTGCAACCATTTCAGAAAATGTTTTCTATTTTTAAGGTAGGGAAGCCCTTATTAGAAAACCAAGAAGCAATTTCAGCTTTCTGGAATGCAATTCAGCATATTTGTTCTTGCTTTGATGTTGCCTATCTTTGGATGGGACATGGGTCACATCCGATTTATCAGATATTAAAAGACTGGATTCAACAACAGGGATATTCCAATGTATTCCTTGCAACATTGAAAGGTGAACCATCTTTTGATGCGGCTCTAAGAGAAATACGACATACAAATTATCAAAAAGTAGTCCTTGTTCCATTGATGCTTGTTGCTGGATGGCATGCACAAACGGAGATGATTGGAACAGAAAATCCAAATTCGTGGGAGCAGGTTTTAAAACGCTGTGGTTATCAGACAGAAGCAATTTTACAGGGGCTTGGTGCTGATCCAGCGATTCAGCAGTTATATGTAGAACGAATACGGACTTTGATGGTACTGGAATCTGTAAATTATTTTTAAACAGACAGATGGTTGTCTGTCAAATGTGCTATAATAGAGTTACAAAAAACATCTACCAGACAGAAAAAAGGTAATAGGAGATACGAAAATGGAATCAGCGAAAAATTGTTGTACGTTAGAAATTTTTTATCGAGCACTGAGAGGAGAATGGATCTCAGTAAAAAAGATTGCTGAGGAATATCAAGTTTCTACAAAGACCATTGGCAGATACATCAATGAAATTCAGCAATTTTTGTCCGAAAATCGAGAATTGATGCAGAATGCAGAGTTGCTATATTCTCACAAAGAGAAAGCATATTATCTGCACGCCGATGATTTTTTGGAAAACAAGGAGTTATTCGCTCTTGTGAAAGTGGTTTTAGGCTGTCGTTGCTTTCAAAAAGAGGATTTATTGAATCTCATTGCAAAATTAAAGCGAATGACTACGCCAAAAGACCGGGAACAATTTGAAAATCTCATTCGGAAAGAACTCTATCATTATCATGAAATTAAGTCGGATTGTAATATGGTCATAGACTATCTTTGGAAACTGATTCAGGCAATTGAAGATAAGCAGATTTTGACTATCACTTATTACAAAATGAACCGGGAGCAGGTAAAACGGAAAATCCGTCCTGCATCCATTTTGTTCAGTGAATATTATTTTTATTTGATTGCCTATGATGCAGATGATGAAACTTGTCGTGCAAAATATTTTCGAGTAGATCGGATCGTGTCCATTGTAACGCATCGGGAACGGTTCTCTTTAAAACGAGAATATGATTTTGATGAGGGTGACTTACGAGAAAAGAATCAGTTTATGTTTCCTGGTAAGACAGAAAAAATCCGGTTTTCGTTTTCTGGGCTTTCCGTGCAAGCAATCTTAGACCGTTTGCCGACTGCAAAAGTAGTAGAGAAGAACGGAAAAGAAAGCATCATTGAAGCAGAGGTGAATCACGGAAGGGGAATTATCATGTATCTGTTATCGCAAGGGGCTTGGGTGAAAGTGCTTTCTCCACAAAGCTTGGTGGATGAAATGCGAGAAGAACTGCAAAAAATGCAAAGTTTCTATCAATCGTGACATTTCTTGACTTTTGAATGAAAATCGTGGTAAAATAAAAGAAATTTTATTTTACAGGAGGAACATATGCAAAAGTCATTTTTACAAAAAACGTGGGTGGTTGCTGGCATTGCCTTTCTATGCTCTGCACTCTGGGGGAGTGCTTTTGCTGGGGTCAAAATTGGATACGAACTGTTTCAGATTGCATCGGCGGATTGGGCAGCACAGATGGTGTTTGCTGGAATCCGCTTTGCAATTGCCGGAATCATGGCACTGGTTGGCGGTAGTATCGTTGCAAAGCAAGCATTGATCCCGCAGAAAGAAACCATTCCGAAAATTGGCATCATCAGCCTTTTTCAGACGATTTTACAATATTTTTTCTATTATATCGGATTGGCACATACAACC
>CABQIF010000127.1 GCA_902464115.1 uncultured Ruminococcus sp.
CTATCCTTGTAATATTTTACATATTTTGATATGAATTCCAAAAAAAGCAGGAACTGCACTTTGTCAGTCCCTGCTTTTTTCATATTATTCGTCTTTGCCATCTTGGTGCAGCCGATAGGATAACGCCATCAAACTATCTCCCAGATGAACATTTTCAACCTGAATCTCGTTTCGGTCAACTTCTAAATCGCAGTGACTGAAATTCCAAAATCCATGAACGCCCAGATGCACCAAATCATCCGCAACCGCCTGTGCAGCGTGTTCCGGAATACAAAGTACCGCTGCTGCTGGATGCACCTGCTCGCAAAAATCAGAAAGCTGCGTCATATGCTGCACTGTCAATCCGCCCAGCACCTGCCCGCAAACCGTTGGCACAATATCAAAAATGCCTGTCAGATAGAATCCATATGCTGGAAAATCAATGTTGACGGCAATCACGCTGCCCAAATGACCAGCTCCAATTAAAACCGCCGGCATACACTGTTCCAGCCCGATGATTCTGCCCAATTGTGTCCGTAAGTCTGATACATGATAGCCATAGCCCTGATGTCCGAATCCGCCAAAACAATTTAGATCCTGACGAATTTGTGATGCAGTCGAGCCGAGCTGTGTTGCCAGTGCCTGCGAGGAAGTGCGTTCGACACCTGCTCGCTCCAGTTCCGAAAGATAGCGATAATAGCGTGGCAGTCTCCGAACAACAGAGTCAGAAACCGGTTCTTTCAGCATCATTGGATTGCACTCCTATTCTTTTTATACTGCTATTAATTTACTGCATCGCTGCGTCCAGACGTTCCCGAATGGCTTCCAGGAATTCCTTGGAATTAACCTTCTTCTTGTTTTCCAACTTGGAAATCAAGTACAGATCGCCTGTCATAACACCGTCTTCGATGGTCTGAATGGTTGCAGCTTCCAGCTTGTCAGCAAACTGCATCAGTTCCGGCAGGTTGTCCAGTTCGCCCCGCTTCCGCAAAGCCCCTGTCCATGCAAAGATGGTTGCAACGGAGTTGGTAGACGTTTCTTCGCCCTTCAGATACTTGTAATAATGCCGCTGAACCGTACCGTGTGCAGCTTCATATTCATAAATGCCAGTCGGAGAAACCAGAACAGAAGTCATCATTGCCAGGCTGCCGTAAGCAGTGGAAACCATGTCGGACATCACATCGCCGTCATAGTTCTTGCAAGCCCAGATATAACCGCCGTGCGAACGAATGACTCTTGCAACAGCGTCATCGATCAGGGTGTAGAAGTATTCAATGCCTGCTTCTGCAAACTTTTCCTTGTATTCTGCATCAAAGATTTCCTGGAAGATGTCCTTGAAGGTGTGGTCATACTGCTTGGAAATGGTATCCTTAGTTGCAAACCAAACATCCTGCTTCAAATCCAAACCATAGTTGAAGCAAGCCCGTGCAAAACCAGCGATGGAATTGTTCTTGTTGTGCAGACCCTGAACAATGCCGTCTGTATCCTTGAAATCAAAAATCAACTGACGGGTTTCTTCGCCTTCTGCATTGGTGACAACCAGTTCTGCCTTAGAACCCTGCTTCACTTTCATTTCGGTGTTCTTATAAACATCGCCGTAAGCATGACGAGCGATGGTGATCGGCTTTGTCCAAGTCGGAATATACGGTTCAATGCCCTTTACCAGAATCGGAGTACGGAATACCGTACCGTCCAGAATTGCACGAATCGTACCGTTCGGGCTTTTCCACATCTGGGAAAGATGATATTCTGGCATTCTTGCAGCATTCGGGGTAATGGTTGCACACTTGACTGCAACGCCATACTTTAAGGTTGCGTTTGCACTGTCAATGGTAACCTGATCCTTGG
Source organism: uncultured Ruminococcus sp. (assembly GCA_902464115.1). Lineage (GTDB taxonomy): Bacteria > Bacillota > Clostridia > Oscillospirales > Ruminococcaceae > Ruminococcus_C. Next base: position 1,828 of record CABQIF010000127.1, read on the forward strand.
TCTTTTCCCGATAGTCCAGACCCAAATCATAATATTCCGTCTTGAGGTCTACATACGGTGTCAGCAGGATGTCTTTGATCCACTGCCACAGAATGCGGGTCATTTCGTCGCCGTCCATTTCTACCAGCGGCGTTGTCATTTGAATCTTTGCCATTGTTTTTCCTCCTCAGATTTTCTCATTGTTGACGCTGCAACAATTTTTTCAAAGCGGTTCTGTCGGCATGGTTGTCCTTGCCGACACGCTTTTTTCTACAAAATGTCTGTCGATTTCTTGCCTGTCGTTCTGTGATGTCCGTTCAGAGCAGTTCCTGAATCGCAATAAATCCGATGCCCATCAGCAACCCTGCCAGTATGATGCAACCTTCCAGCAAATGTGCATGCGGCTTTCTTGTGATTTTTCGAGCCAGTATATACAAAATACCGATCATGGGAATTAGAATTCCCAAAAATCCCATCGTCCAAACGGGATTCTCTCGAAAAATCCGGAAAAATTCCAACAGTGATTTGGTTCTCCTCTTTATACCATATCCGATAATCGGAATGCCAATCAAAAGAGAACTCCCGATTACACCGATGGCAATCAGCCATTCTTTCCAGCGTTGCGATTTCGATGCCGTTTCGATCTGCCGGTCGGTTCGATTTTCTGCATTTCGTGCCATTTATGCAAACACCACCCACCGCAATACACCCAAAATCAACAGGTGCAGCGGATAGAACACATAGAAAAACCACTTGTGAAACGGTTTCTTACTGCCGCTCTTTCCGTTGTATCCAAACTGAATGAGTGGAAACACCAGAAAAATCCCGACTTGAAAGAATGCCAACCACCAAGGTGTTGTTGCCAGCATATTTCCGCAGCAGAACAGCGTCAGAATACAAAATGCTGTCCACTTTTTCCGTGGATCATTCCGGTAACAGAAAAAGAACAACGCATAGAGAATATCAAAAATTGCCCAATCTCCGAACAGGGACAGGATACAAAGCCCGATGATGCCCAACACCTTAACAGGCTGCGGACACCTGCCTTTATCCCATAGCCAGATGGCAAGCAGACTCAGCAGCAACGTATAAATCACACCAAACTGCAAGCCGATATACCCCAGTTCAAAATAGGAAAACGGAATCCAGGACAGCAACGCAAATATTCCCAGCCGACACGCATATTTTTTCACGCTGTGGGTGTAATAATACCCATCCGCCAACATATATGCCATCGTCGGGCCAGTCAGCCGCCCAATGATATGCATGATTTGCCCCAACAGCGATGCAGTCGGGACAAATGCCCATGCGATATGGTCAATCAACATGGCGATGATGACCAGATATTTCAATTCATTTCGATTGAGGGAATGCAATTTGGTCATTGTAGAATCCCTTTCAGTCAGGATTTCTCACGATATTTCCGAAAAAGTGCGATGCCTGCAACCACTGCAATTGCAATCAACAAAAGCACAATTGCGGTGATAGGGCTTTCCTGAAAAAGATGAAAAAAGTTGCGAACGGTTCGCTGCCTTCTCCATGCAACCAGCAAAAAGATGATTACCGCTATGACAATACCGCCAATCGTTCCTTTTCCCTTTCCGGTATTTTTCGGTTCTGCCATCGTTTTTCCTTTCCCGTTTTGCTTACTTGCTCAGTGCATCTCTGGTATAATCCAACAGACCGCCTGCCAGAATAATATCCTTTGTCCGTCCGGTCAGTTCGCACAGTACCGGAATTTCAACGCCTGCGGTCTTGTTGACCAGTGTCAGGGTTGTTTCGCCGTTTTCAATGTGCTTCCGAACATCTGCCAGTTCCAGTTCATCGCCCTGTGCAATCTTTTCATAGTCTGCTTCGTTGACAAATGTCAGCGGAAGAATTCCAGCATTGATGAGGTTTGCACGGTGAATTCTTGCGAAACTCTTCACCAGAACTGCCTTCACGCCCAAATACAGCGGAGCGAGGGCTGCGTGTTCTCTGGAAGAACCCTGTCCATAGTTCGAGCCACCAACGATGATGCTCTTGCCCATTTCCTTGGCTCTGGTCGGGAATGCTTCATCACAAACGGTAAAGCAGTGCTGCGAGATTGCCGGAATATTCGACCGCAACGGCAGAATCTTTGCACCAGCCGGCATGATGTGGTCAGTGGTGATATTATCGCCAACCTTCAGCGAGCAACCAGCGGAAATGGTTGCTTCCAGCGGAGCAGTTTCCGGGAACGGCTTGATGTTTGGCCCTCTCAGGATTTCTACGCTGTCCATTTCTTCTGCCGGTACCGGCTTTACGATCATGTTATCATGAACCTTGAACTTTTCTGGCAAGGTAAAGGTCGGCATTTCGCCCAGTTCTCTTGGGTCGCTCAGGTAACCGGTCAATGCAGAATAAGCAGCCAGTTCCGGAGAAACCAGATAAATCTGTCCATCCTTTGTTCCAGACCGTCCGAGGAAGTTCCGGTTAAAGGTTCTCAGGGAGATACCGCCGGAGTTCGGGGACTGTCCCATACCGATGCACGGGCCGCAAGCACTTTCCAGAATTCTTGCACCTGCATCAATCATAATTTCCAGCAAGCCCAATTCTGCCATCATAGTCAGAACCTGCTTAGAACCCGGTGCAATGGACAGGGAAACATCTGGGTTTACGGTCTTGCCTTTTAAGATATAGGCAACCTTCATCATATCCAACAGAGAAGAGTTTGTACAAGAACCGATACAAACCTGGTCGATTTTCAGCTTGCCGATTTCTGCAACGCTCTTTACGTTGTCCGGAGAATGCGGACATGCAGCAAGCGGCACCAATTCGCTCAGGTTGATGGTAACAACTTCATCATAAACGGCATCTGGGTCAGCCTTCTGTTCTGACCAGACTTCGCCTCTGCCCTGTGCTTCCAGGAACTGCTTAGTAACTTCATCAGATGGGAAAATAGAAGTGGTTGCACCCAGTTCTGCACCCATATTGGTGATGGTTGCACGTTCCGGAACGGAAAGAGTCTTAACGCCTTCACCACAGTATTCAATGACTTTTCCAACGCCGCCCTTTACAGAAAGTCGCTTCAGCACTTCCAGAATGACATCCTTTGCGGCAACCCATGGGGACAGTTTCCCAGTCAATTCTACCTTTACAATCTTCGGGCAGGTAATATAATAAGTACCGCCGCCCATTGCAACTGCAACGTCCAGACCGCCAGCACCCATTGCGATCATACCGATACCGCCGCCAGTTGGGGTATGGCTGTCCGAACCGATCAAGGTTTTACCCGGTACGCCGAACCGTTCCAGATGTACCTGATGGCAAATACCATTGCCCGGACGGGAGAAATAAATACCATGCTTCTTGGCAACACTGCCGATAAAGCGGTGGTCGTCTGCATTTTCAAAACCACTCTGCAAAGTATTGTGGTCGATATACGCAACGCTGCGTTCTGTCCGTACTCTTGGAACGCCCATTGCTTCAAATTCCAAATATGCCATTGTACCGGTAGCGTCCTGTGTCAGGGTCTGGTCAATGCGGATTCCGATTTCGGTACCCTTTTTCATTTCGCCTTCTACCAGATGTGCCTTCAGGATTTTTTCGGTTAATGTCAAACCCATGTTCATCAAGTCCTTTCGATTCTTATGCTTATTTCCGGTGGTTCTGCCAGATGCTCGCCGGAAAAAAGGAAACTGATTTCCTTCCTATACGCCTATTGTACCAGATTTCGTGGTCTGTTGTCAAGAAATTCACAAAGTTTCTTGATTGCAAAAGCAATTTTTCTATTTTTTCTGATTTTTGCAAAAACTGCATTTCCTGAAAAGTGGATTTTAAGGGGTTACTAAATTTGGTTTGCTGTTTTTGATATTGTTCAATTTGCTCCGCAAATGTGGGCTGCTCGCCCACACCTCGGCAGCATTT
>CABQIF010000128.1 GCA_902464115.1 uncultured Ruminococcus sp.
CCTCCGTGTGCCAGAAGCATGGCACGGGGATTTCGCTGCCTGCGGGCAGCGATCAGGGCTGCTCGCCCTGAACCTCGCCAACATTTTTGAAAAATTGTTGGATCAAAAAACTTTTGGTTGCCTGCGGCTCATCGTGGGCAGCGTTTCCCATAAAATATCACAAAAAATCATTTTCATAGAAAGGGGGCGGGTATTTATGGCAATTGGCGGACTGGGCAGCGGTCTGGATTTTTTATTTGACGAAAACACCGCAGAAGTACCAGTAAAACGAACCCTGCGGCTCTCTGAGATCGAGCCGAACCGAGAACAGCCCAGAAAAACATTCAGCGAAGAAGCCATCTCAGCTTTAGCGGATTCCATCCGACAGTATGGCATGTTGCAGCCGATTCTCGTTCGTCCATACGGCATGACTTATCAGATCGTTGCCGGAGAACGGCGTTGGCGGGCTGCAAATCTGCTGGGACTGGAAGAAGTTCCAGTCATCATCAAGGAGTTTTCCGACAAGGAAACCATGCAGATCGCATTGATTGAAAACTTAGTGCGGGAGGACTTGACACCGCTCGAAGAAGCAGCTGGTTTCCGTGATTTGATGGATCAGTTTGATATGACACAAGAAGCCGTTTCCAAGTCCATTGGTCGTTCCCGTAGTGCGGTTGCAAATGCTCTGCGGCTGTTGCAGCTGCCGCAACCATTACAAGAACTGCTGGAGTGCGGAAAAATTACTGCCGGACATGCACGGGCATTGCTGGCAATTTCCGACCCAGATTTGCAGCTGGAAACTGCAAGACGCTGTGCCGAAGATGGCATGACTGTGCGGGCAGTGGAAAAGCTGGCAGCTGAACAGGCGGCAAAAGCAGAAAAGCCTGCGAAGAAACGCAAGACGACGGATCAGTACTACAAAGAAATGGAACTGGAACTGACCGACCGACTACAGCGAAAAGTTTCGGTTACCTATGGCAGAAAAAAAGGAACGCTGATGCTGGAATTTTACAACAAAGAAGACCTTGCATCACTGGCAAAACAGCTCACAGAGCTGGCAGAACAGGAATTCTGAGCAAAGGAGAATGACAGATGCTTGCAGCTGATGAAAAACAAACTGCCCTGCAAACCATTCAGGCAGTGGTAACAGCCATTGCACAGAATCATTATGCAGCGATTCCCACCTTGCTTTCCCGTTCCGACCTCCCAATGGAAGAATTACAGGGCGAAATCGAACGGGTGCTGCGGTTTCAGAAAACAACGGTTGCACCGTTTTCTGAATCGTTCGCCGATTTCTATGAAGACGAGGACGGAGCGGGATTTGAAATTGATTATCGGTTGACAGAATCTCTGATTCTGACCTTTGAATGTTTTCAGCGAGAAGGTACGCTGCAAATTGTGCTGGAAGATGTTACAGCAGAAAATTAAACCCATGCATTCTGTTTTGCCGATTTCCGGGAAAACAGAATCTTATTTTTTAAAACAGAAAGGAACATTCTCATGATTGACATGAAATTAATCCGGACAAATCCGGAACTGGTAAAGGAAAACATCCGCAAGAAGTTTCAGGACGAAAAACTGCCGCTGGTAGATGAAGTATTGGATCTGGACAAGCAGTTCCGGGAAACCAAGATGACTTGTGACGACCTCCGGAACCAGAGAAAGACCATCAGCAAGAAAATCGGTGCACTGATGGGACAGGGCAAAAAGGACGAAGCAGAATCCGTCAAGCAGGAAGTGGCTGCCATCGGTGCAAAGCTGGACGAACTCGAGCAGAAAGAAACCGAACTGGAAGCAGAAATTCGGAAGAGAATGCTCGTTATCCCGAACATCATTGATGAAAGCGTTCCGATTGGTAAGGACGACAGCGAAAATGTAGAAGTAGAACGCTTTGGCGAACCGGTTGTTCCGGATTTCCCGATTCCTTATCACGTTGACATCATGGAAAACCTGAACGGCATTGACATTGATTCCGCCAGAAAGACCAGTGGTAACGGTTTCTATTATCTGTGCGGTGATATTGCCCGCCTGCATTCCTGCATTCTGAACTATGCACGGGATTTCATGATCAACAAGGGCTTTACCTATTACATCCCGCCGTTCATGATTCGGAGCAGCGTTGTGACTGGCGTTATGAGCTTTGCAGAAATGGAAGGCATGATGTACAAGATCGAGGGCGAAGACCTCTATCTGATCGGTACAAGCGAACACTCCATGATCGGGAAATTTATTGATACCATTTTGCCGGAAGGCGACCTGCCGCAGACCCTGACCAGCTATTCTCCGTGTTTCCGGAAGGAAGTGGGTGCACACGGTCTGGAAGAACGTGGCGTTTACCGGATTCACCAGTTTGAAAAGCAGGAAATGATTGTTGTCTGCAAGCCGGAAGAAAGCATGGACTGGTTCCACAAGCTGTACAGCTACACGGTAGAACTGTTCCGCAGCATGGATATTCCAGTTCGGACACTGGAATGCTGCTCTGGCGACTTGGCAGACCTCAAGGTTAAGAGCATTGACGTAGAAGCATGGTCGCCAAGACAGAAGAAGTATTTTGAAGTCGGCAGCTGCTCCAATCTGGGCGATGCACAGGCAAGACGGCTGGGCATTCGGGTCAAGGCAGCAGATGGCAGCAAGTACTTTGCACACACCCTGAATAATACCGTTGTTGCACCGCCGAGAATGCTGATTGCTTTCTTGGAAAACAACCTGAACCCAGACGGCAGCATCCGGATTCCGGAACCGCTCCAGCGGTATATGTTTACCGACTGCATCCGTCCGAAGCAGAAATAAGGGACAGAAAAAGGGAAATCATAGGGGATTTGTTTCCCGTGAAACAATAAGAAAGGATTTTTTATGGAAAACAAACAACAGCCCGTTGTGAATATCTGTGGCTCTTGCATTTTGCGGGATACGTTCTATTATCAGGGCGTGTATGGCAATGAAAAAGATGGCGGTTACCGCATCAATCGATATGTGAACTTTTTCTCTCCGCTGGCGTTGGAGCAGCCGCCCATTCCGATTTATGACCGGGCAGCCTATGAAGCATTTGATTTAAAGCCGTTCGGACTGACGAATTTCTTTCGCCGCTGTCGGCGGCTGGACTGCGAACGCAGTTTTATGGAATATCTGAATGACCCAGCAGATTTTTTGCTGGTGGATACAGTCATGTTTCGGTTTCAGCCGTATCAGATGCAGGTAGACGGGCAGAAGTTAATTTGCCATGGAGAACATCGTCCTGCATTGGAAGCAATGGCAAAACAGGGCATTCTTCCGCAGCTGGATGCAGAAGTATTTTCGTTTGAATCGCTGTCAGAAGAAGAACTGCGGCATCGGTTGCAGGTCTATGCAAACCAGCTCAAGACGGTCTGCCCGGAAGAACGAATCATTTTGGTAGAAACTCGACATGTCTTTTTGCAGATTGACCATGCAAATCATGTGAAATCTTTTCCATTAAATTCGCAGAAAATTTATCGGGATGGGAACCGGCGGATGCAGAAAGTGTTTCGGATTCTATGGGAATTGTTGCCGCAGGCACATCTAATTCCGTTCCCGAAGCAAGTGCTGGCAGCGACGGAACATCGGTTGGGTGTGAGCGGATTGCATTATACACCGGAGTATTATCAGTATTGTTTCCAAGCAGTTGAAACGATTCGGAAAGGACTCCCACGGGAAACCGAACAGGAACAAATTCAGGCACTCTGTGATGCTTGCACCATGCAGTATACAGAAACCTATGCACGATATATCGAAGAATCGTTTGCAGCGGTTGATGTAAAAACAAATCGACTGCAAGCAGAACGAGATCGTTTTTTGAAATATGCGGACTTTTTCCGCCTGTATCTCGAACAGCATGCGGATGTTGTACGGTTTTGTTATAAGAAGCAAATCCGAACGATTGGCTTGTATGCCCATAATCGAATTACCTTGTATCTGCGTCCGATTTTGGAAGAAGCTGGCATTCATGTGCGGTTTATCGTAGAGAACTTGCCGAAGAGCGAACGAGAAAAAATGCAAAAGTTTCCAAAACCATTTACAGTGCTTTCTCGTTCCGCAGAGCAATATCCGGAAACAGATGCAGTTTTGGTGGCAGATGTTATGTCACCGGATACCATTGCAGCGGCTTGCCAGAAGCGAACAACTGCACCAGTTTACACGGTGTATGATTTGCTGGAAAAGAAGCCATAAAAATAGTTGGAAAAATAAATCATCATAAGAAAACCGACCGTTTCCACGCAGCTGGAAGCGGTCGGTTTTTCATAAGATAGAAAATGGAGGAGGGTGTCTGAATTCCGGCGATTTTTTTTCTTTTTTGCCGGAGAAAGGAAAAACTCGTTTTGCAGGATTGTCTCTTTTCTTGTCAGGGGAATCGACCCGTGTTTTATAGATTGCAGTCGTGGAATAATGTTGAATCTAGCAAAATAAAATTAAGAGAGTGGCAGCCGATTGCGTGGCGGTTGTTCGCTATGTACGTTCTGCTGAGGAACAGGAATCCGAATCCGGTATTCAATATGTGTATCAGATTGCAGTTTCTGAGCGTCGGCAGAAATGCCAGCAGCCTGCATGGTTTCGACTGCCTGATGAATGGTGTGGGCGAATGCCCGAACATTCTGAAAGACGGTATTCCGTTTCCGATATGGTTCTCTGGAGGGATGCTGTCCAATTTTTTCTTCAACCGCAGCCTCTGTTTTTTCCACGTTCAGATTCTGCTTAATGACTTTATCGAGAATCTGAAGGCGTTCTTCCGGTGCTCGCAGGCGAAGTAAAGCCCGTGCATGGCGTTCCGTCAGGTGATATTGCAGGATGATGTCCCGTTCTGTTTCAGTCAGGCGGAGCAGCCGCAGCTTATTTGCAATGGTGCTTTGAGCCTTGCCCAGCTTTGCAGCAGCATCTTCCTGTGTCATACCATAGTGGGAAATCAGTCGTTCAATGGCACTTGCTTCCTCGAAGAACGAGAGGTTTTGTTGCTGAATTTGTTCAACCAGTGCTAAAATTTCCGCATTGCGGGAATGATTGTCCGAAAGAATACAGGGAACAATCTGCAAGCCTGCTAATTTTGCAGCTTGAAACTGTTCGCTGCCGGATACCAGTTCATACCGTTGGTCTGCGTTTTTCCGAACGGGGAATGGCTGGAGAATGCCGGTCTGTGTAATGCGGTTTGCAAGAGCCTGTAATGTTTTGGGGTCTTGCTGATTGGTGTCTGGTTGACAGAGAATGTCACTGATGCGGACGGCAAGAATGGAACGTTGCCGTCGTTCTTTTGTTGAGGTTAAAAATCCTGTCATCATGAAGTTCCTTTCCTTTCATGGGTCATTATTGAATCTTTTTGATTGCCTTCATTATAGCATGATTTTTTAGAAATCTCAACAAAATATTTTCTTAATATTTCAGCAAAAATCATGATTGCCTCTGAAATGTCGCAAAAATTCGTTTGGAAAGACGTGATTTCGAGGAAAAACGCAGGGGATTTATCAGATATTTTGCGATGAAAAGTGGGCGGAGAGCGGAAGCATTTGACGAAAAGGGGCAGGAAGCGTGCGATGGGAACAAGAAATGCGGTGGAAAGGCGGAAAGTGGCAGGAAAGCACAGAAAGGAAAGTTTTTCGGTGAAGCGGGAAGTGGCTGCAAGATATGAGCCGCAGGCAAATAAAAAGTTTTTCGGTGCAGCAGTTTTTCAAAAATGCTGCCGAGGTGTGGGCGAG
>CABQIF010000129.1 GCA_902464115.1 uncultured Ruminococcus sp.
CCTGTCAGTCTTGCAGTTGGAACACTTTGGTTCTTCTGGAAACGGAAGATGCTCATCACTGGCTTTCAATTCTTCTACAACCACTTCTACCAACAGATTTATGACACAAAAGTGCTCTATTACCAGATGGATACCACATTGGAGGAATCCACCTGTACCACGTTCTTTTTAATCTGCTGCATGGTCTTTTTAGCAGCTGCAATCTGTTGGTTCACGATTCACCGACCGTTTTTCCCGGTTGGGTTCATTGTAACGTTTTTCCCGATTGAATTGGGATTATATAACGGCTTGGAACTCTCTCTGCCTGCAATGGCGTTGGTATTGCTCTACTGGGCATCCCTGCTTGCCATGCAGCTGACTTCGTTCCGCTATGCACAGGAACAGCGGGAGATTGGCTTTTTCCGCAAGGGAAACCGCTTCACGGCTGCCTATACGATGCGGACAACGATGGCAGAACGCTGCGGAATGATTGTTGCAGGGTTGATGGCACTGGTATTCCTGCTTTCGTGGGGATTTTTCACATTCATTGGGGTTACAGAACGAACAGCCGTACAGCAAAAGCGAAAGGAAATCAAAAATTCCCTGCAAACATTTGATGTAGCGGACTTGCAGGACAGCCTTTCCAACGTAGGAGCTGCCTTAGGGCTGACCAACGCTATGCGGGTGCAGAAGTTGGGACGGAAACGGGCGATTGATATTCAGAACGAACCGCAGTTGCAGTTGACGTTAGACCAGCTTCCGGATTCTGCCATGTACCTGAAATCCTTTACCGGTACAACTTATGATGACAATGCATGGATGGCGTTGAAACAATCGGATTGGGATGACCAGACCGATTTAGTGACCTTATCCGAAACGTTTCTCTGCTATCCGCAGCTGTATCCGTATTGGTTTCAGAATTATCAGGATGCCACGGCAATGACCAACGTTGACATCTCTGCATTGAAATGGGAACGCCGTTGCTATGTGCCATATGCTTCTTATCAGGAGCAGGCAAAGTATGAAGAGGATTTTGCAACGAAACTGGACAGCAAAAAGAATTATTCGTTTACGGTTTCGCTGCATCAAAACTTTTCTGATTTGCTGCAAAACAGCGGTGTTCAGGATATGTATTTGCAGCGAGAGATTTTCAACGCAACAGACAGCAATACAAAGAAGTTTTTAGCAGCCCTTTCCCTGCCGGATTCTACGGATGCTATTCCGGTTACAACGTATTTTCAAGCGTTGAAAGAGGATGGAACATATGACCAGCACGCCATTCAATCCATGCTGGCAGAACAATATTTATACCGTCCGTTTGTCTATGAGCAGTACACGCAGAAAACAGAAACGGATGCCTTGCAGGCGGTTTATAACGCATTGCCAGCATCTATTCAGCAGACCAACTTGAATCCGGATTTTTCCGCAGAAGATTTGCGGAATGGTGCAGGGGAGAACCTCTCCGACCAGTTGGCTGTACTGGAATCCATCCGGCAGTTCTTGGCGGACAATGCGACCTACTCCACTTCTCCGGGCAAGACACCAGGCTCGAGAGATTTTGTCAACTATTTCTTGATGGAAAATCACGAGGGCTATTGTGTGCATTTTGCCACGGCTGGCGTTCTGCTGGCACGGTATGCCGGCATTCCGGCACGGTATTGTGAGGGTTATGTTGCAACACCGTCCGACTTTGAAAAAGCCAAGCAGAAAAAAGATGGTTCTTACACGGTCACGCTGACGGATGCCCGTGCCCATGCATGGTGTGAATTTTACGTCACCGGATACGGTTGGATTCCATTTGAATTTACGCCGGGCTACTACGGCGGAGCAGCAGAACCGGAAGAGGGCACTGCGGAAGCCACAACAACAACAACAACGGCAGCCGTTCGCACAGAAATTGCAACCACCGAACAGACAACCGAGCAGACGATTGGTGTTGCAACACAAACCACTGCGGTTATAACTTCAACGCCGTCACAACTGGGTACAAATTCCCGCACTGATTCTGAGAATCATGCCTCGGTTGGCAGAACCATTCTGCGGATCTTATTGGTGCTGGTGCTGCTTGCAGCCGTGATTGCTGCACCGTTCCTGCTGCGGATGTGGGCATTGCAAAGACGAGTCGAACAGTTCCATGCAGCAGACCGCAAAAAAGCCATTCTTTCCATGTATGGATACTGGGAGCGACTGTTGGAAACGGTTTCGATTCGAGCTGGAAATGAATCGGTTCTGGCATTTTCCAAGACAGCTGCTCAGCAATTACAGGAACAGCAGCTGCCGAATGACAACACCGCATCTTTCTGTGAATTGGTTTCTGCTGTAAACTTTGGCGGAGCAACGCCCTCACCGGAAGCGTGTGCAGCAGCAGAGCAAGCGTTGCAGCAGCTTGCAGCGGCAATTTATCAGGCAAAATCGCCATTGCAGAAGCTGTATTTCAAATATATCCAACATCTTATTTAAAAACGAAAGGGGTCTTTTTCATGGCAGCAACGAAAACAAAAAAGAAAAAAACCGACAACAAAAAAATGATGCAGGCACTGCAATTCATCATGCCAATTCTGTTGATGGGGCTGGGGGTTCTGCTGATCCGCCGGCGGGATGCCTTGAATCAAGTCTTTATGGCAATCGGAATTGTCATCGCCCTGATTGGCTTGATTTACACAGTTGTTTACTATGCAACCAAACAGTACGAGAAAAAGCCGCCTTACCTTGCCTCTGGCATCGGGCTGTTGGTCATCGGCGGCATCATTATTATTATTCCGTTTCTGGCAGATACATTCATCCCGTTCTGTATCGGGCTGTTTATCTTGATCAGTGGTATTACGGGTTTGATGGATGCGTTCCAGCTGAAAAAGTTTAGTTCTGACTGGCAGATTCCACTGGCATTTTCCATTCTGATTACCCTGATGGGGGTTGCCGTTCTGATCTGCACCTTCTATCTGTCCGGTGTCGTTTGGATTATCATTGGGGTTATGCTGATTGTCAGTGGTCTGATGCGATTCATTAACGCCATCATCTCGGCAAATGCAAGAAAGAAACAAATTCCGGATGATGTCATTGAAGGGGAAGCAACCGAAGTATAACATTGTTTTTAAAAGGAGAAATGGTCAACCAAGGAGATTCCAACACGGAAAGAATTGGTTGACTTTCTTTTTTTGCTATGCTATAATGGACGAAATTGGTGGATTTTGATTTCCGGGGACGAAAGGATTGACAACATGCAACGAATCCGACAAAAGAAACATGGTTCGATTCGAGATTTTTATGCAGCAGCGATTTTAACAGGCTGCCTGACGATATTTTTATGCTTGCTCTGGGTGATTCATCCAGATTTGATTTTTGGTTCTACGATGGACTGGAACAACCAGCACATCATTTTCCCGGATTATTTCCGGTCAAGGTTTTATCAGACGGGGCAACTCTTTCCAAACTTTGCTTCTGCCATTGGAGCAGGGCAGAACATCTATGAATTTACCTATTACGGATTATTCAATCCAATTTTTTTGCTCTCTTACCTGTTGCCATTTGTGCCAATGATAGACTACATTCAATGCAGCAGTATCTTATTGATTTGGGGGAGCGGTATGCTGTGCTATTGGTTTTGCCGGCAGCATTTTTCTGACCGGATCGCCTTTGTCTGTGCGTTTCTGTATTTGTTTTCCGCTCCGCTGATTTATCATGGCCATCGGCATTTGATGTTCATGAATTATCTGCCGTTTTTATTCTGGGCATTGTTTGCCGTTCGGCGGTGTCAGAAGCATTCGCGTGTTTCCATTTCGCTAATTTTAGCGAGTATCTGTATTTTAGGGTGCAGCTTCTTTTTTGCAGTCGGCAGTTTCCTGACGATTTTTTTGTATGCATGGTTTCTCTATTTGCAGGAATCCGGCTTGAAAAAATCATTTTTGCTGCGGATTCTGGTGCATTTATTTTTTGCAGGAATGCTCTGTATGTGTTTCTTGCTGCCGACTGCTCTCGCCCTCTTGCAGGGACGTTCTGAAACGCACTTGGATAAAAAGTTCTGGTTAGAAGTGTTTGTGCCAACGGTGCAGCTTTCCTATTTCTTCTATCAGCCCTATGGTGTTGGCTTGACGATTACCGGACTGTTTGCCATATTGGTCGGCTGCTGGACGAAAAAGAAAGCCGTTCGCTTTTTGTCCATGACATTGCTATTGCTGTTGTGCCTGCCGATGTTGCTGTATCTGATAAACGGCTTTCAGTATCTGGATGGAAAAGCCTATATTCCGCTGCTGCCGCTGGCAATTCTGGTATACGGATTTTTCTTTCAGTCGCTGCAAACAAAACAAATTCCATGGAATACCATTTTCCCCTTGTTTCTGCTGCTGCTGGCATCTGGATTCTTCTTTGCTTGGAATCTGTTTGACGGAGCGAAACGCTGGATTTTCTTGGGGCTGACGATTGTAGAAACGATTCTGTTTTTGTGTCTATTGCAACCTTGGCGAACGCCAAAAATGCCAAACAACTGGAAACGTATTCTATGGATGGCATGCAGTATGCAGCTGGTTTATAGCTTCCTGCTGAATGTTACAGACCACACGCTATTGAAACAGGAATGTTTGCAGCAGTATCAAAATGCAGACATCGACACCCTTTGGGAACAGGTGACAGAACAAGATGACAGCTGGTATCGGGTTTATAATGCCACGCAGCCCTATGCAACCGCAAACCAGACCCAGCAGGGAACGTGCTTTCTCTCTACGGTCTATGCTTCTGTGCAGAATAAAACCTATTCCAATTTCTATTATCATCAGCTGTTCAATGAAACCAGTATCCGAAACAATGCGGCAGTGGATGCGGTGAAAAATTTGGCGTATCATATCTGGATGGGGGACAAGTATCGACTGGATTTCAAGGGTAAAGAATTATTCGGCTATGAGCCAAAATACACGAGTGGGGACTATTGTATCTATGAAAACCAGTATGCCTTGCCGATCGGCTATGCAACAGACCATTGGATTTCCATGGATACCTTCCAGCAGCACAACGAAGCAGAACAGGTTTTGGATCTACTTTCGGGAATCGTTCTGCCGGAGCAGGTCGCTGACACGAAAATGAAACAGCCAGACTCCCTGCAAACCATATCCGAACAGGAGATAGAATCGGTTTTGCAAACGATAGAACAGGAATTCCCAGTGACTCGAAACGGAGAGACACTGTTGATTTCGACAGAACAGCCGATGACAAAGACCATTTCGCTGCCAAAATCCTGTGCCGGAAAGCTGTTGCTGCTCTCCATGAAAGTTGATAATACGGTAGTAGCAGATTCGGATGATGTTTTCATCATGATAAATGACATGAAAAACAAGTTGACCGCACCGAGCTGGAAGTATCACAATCAGAATTATCATTTTACTTATTTGCTCTCAGATGTAACAGATACGCTGGAATTGTCGCTTTCCGCCGGAACGTATCAGGTTTCCAATCTGCATGGCTACACGCTGCCCGAAACCGTGTTGGAGCAGGCAGTACAACAGGTCACGCCGCTGGAAACAACGGCGGAGCAGGTGCGAGGCGATACGATTTCCGGAATGATTACCACAGAGAAAGACGGCTGGTTTGTGCTTTCCGTGCCATATGATACCGGATTTACCGTGACGGTAGACGGAAAGAAAACGGCATATGAAAATGTGAATCTTGCCTTTTTAGGGATTCCGCTTTCTGCCGGAACACATGAAATCGT
>CABQIF010000130.1 GCA_902464115.1 uncultured Ruminococcus sp.
GTGTATTGATGGTTTGGTAGAAATTGAAACAGAAAAAGGAAAGAAAAACATCCGAATCAACCGGATTCATCTGGAAGAAGATGCTGGTAAGCTGATTCATGATGATTTCAACGCTGTTTCTCTGGCAGACTATAACCGTTGCGGGATTCCGCTGATCGAAATCGTAACAGAACCGGATATTGGCTCTGCGGAAGAAGCAAA
Source organism: uncultured Ruminococcus sp. (assembly GCA_902464115.1). GTDB lineage: Bacteria > Bacillota > Clostridia > Oscillospirales > Ruminococcaceae > Ruminococcus_C. Next base: position 202 of record CABQIF010000130.1, read on the forward strand.
GGCATTTGTAGAAAAAATCAGCCTGCTGCTGCAATATGCAGGAGTTTGTGACTGTAAGATGGAGCAGGGTTCTCTGCGTTGTGATGTCAACATTTCCATCATGAAGCCGGATGATAAAGAATTGGGTACTCGTGCAGAAATCAAGAACCTGAACTCCCTGAAGGCAATCACCCGTGCAATTAACTACGAAATCAAGCGGCAATCCCGTTTGCTGGATGCTGGTAAGCGGGTCATTCAGGAAACTCGCCGGTTCAATGATAACAAGGGCGAAACCACTTCTATGAGAAGTAAGGAAAACGCTCACGATTATCGGTACTTCCCAGAACCGGATATCTTGCAGGTAAACTTTACCGATGAAATGCTTGACAACATCAAGAATATGCTGCCGGAACTGCCGCATAAACGGTTGCAGCGATATATTCATTCTTATGGACTTTCCGAAGCAGATGCAAAAATCATTGTAAACCAGAAGCGAGTTTCTGATTTCTTTGAAGATGCTATGAAAACCTATGCTGCACCGAAGAGCCTTGCAAACTTCATCATCGGGGAATTGATGCGTCGAATCAATTTGGGCGAAGTTACGATGGAAACTTTGCCGTTCTCAGCTTCTGAATTTGCAAAGCTGGTAGAAATGGCAGATACCGAAAAGGTTTCTAAGAATGATGCAAAGAAAATTCTGCGTGCTATGGTAGAAACTGGCGAAGATGCAGAAAGCATTGCAAAGAAGCAAGGTATGCTGATTGTCAACGACCTTGCAAAGGCAAAAGAACAAATTGCAGCGATTCTCTCTGAAAATGAAACCGCAGTGGTTCAGTATCAGAACGGCGAACAGAAGGTATTTGGCTTCTTGATGGGTCAGTGCACCAAGGCATTGCGTGGTATTTGTACACCAAAGGTGATTAAGGAAACATTGGAAGCTGCTTTGAAACAGCCAGTTGCTGCAAAAGAAATGGTTGCAGAAGAAAAAGCAACAGCAAAGACGGAAACTGCCCCGGAAGAAGTTGCATATACTGAATATCACAACGATGCCGCTTATCGCCCGACCGTAAAGGACAAAATTCTGCAAGTAGATGGCAATACATTGCTTCCAGAATTTGATTATGAAGCAGCAAGAAATCAGATTGGTAAAGAAATTAGCCTGAAGGCTTGCGTTCATAAGGTTCGTCAGATGAGTAGCTTTGCATTTATCATTCTGAGAACTGGTCGGTATCTCATGCAGGCAATTTATGCCCCGTCTGTTTGTGCAGAAAAAATGGATGGCATTCGGGAAGGTAACTTTGTATCTGTAACGGGTATCGTAAAGGAAAACGCAAAGGCTGTTGGCGGTTTGGAATTACAGTTGACGCACTTGACCGTGATTTCTGCATCCAACGAAGAAGTTCCGCTGAAGATTTTCAACCCGAAGTTGGGTTGCTCGCTGGATATCAATCTGGACAACCGTGCTGTTTCTCTGAGAAACGTGAATGAACGTGCCATCTTTAAGATTCAGGAAGGCGTTGCAAACGGTTTCCGGCAGTTTATGCTCTCTCAGGGCTTTACTGAAATTCACACCCCGAAGATCGTTGCACAGGGTGCAGAAGGCGGTGCAAATATCTTCCATCTGGAATATTTCGACAAGCCGGCATTCTTGAATCAGTCACCACAGTTCTACAAGCAAACTGCTGTTGCATTCTTTGACCGGGTATTTGAAATTGCTCCGGTTTACCGTGCAGAAAAGCACGCAACTTCCAGACATATCAATGAATACATTGGTTTGGACTTTGAAATGGGTTACATTGACAGCATGTATGATGTTATGGCAATGGAAACTGCAACCATTCGCTATATCTTCTCTTACTTGCAGGAACACTATGCACATGAACTGGAAATGCTGCACGCAGATGTTCCGGTTGTCAAGGAAATTCCGTGTGTTACCCTCTTGGAAGCAAAGGAAATCCTCGGAAACAAGGGCTCTAAAAATAAGCTGGATCTCGAACCGGAAGATGAAGTGGCTCTTTGTGAGTATGCAAAGAAAACATTTGACAGTGATTTCATCTTTGTTACCCACTTCCCTTCTTCCAAGCCGCCGTTCTATGCAATGAATTCTAAGGAAGATCCGAGATTGGCTTATAAGTTCGACTTGCTGTTCCGTGGCTTGGAAATCACCAGTGGTGGTCAGAGAATCCACAACTACCAGGAACAGGTAGACAAGATGATTGCACAGGGCTTGAATCCAGATGATTTTCATTACTATCTGGAAGCACATAAGTACGGACTGCCGCCACATGGTGGTCTTGGAATCGGTCTGGAACGGTTTGTCATGAAGCTGTTGGGTCTGTCCAACGTGCGTCAGGCAAGCATGTTCCCGAGAGATATCAACCGCCTGCTTCCATAATCTTTTTCATACGAATCCGACTGTTTTTTCTCATTTGCGAGGGATCAGAATCATGGATGACAAAGAATTTTATTTAGATGCCATGAAAGGCATTGTACCAGAACAAAAAGAAGTACAGTTGCAGAACGTGTTCTATTCTTTTTTGGAGATTGAACACTTGTATGATTCTGCAATCAATGTTGTAAAAACGCAGCTTAATATTTTGAACAACGAATTTAATATGCGTTTTCAGAGAAATCCAATTCATAGTATAGAAAGCCGTATCAAAACCCCGCAGAGCATTATCGGGAAACTGCAAAGAAAAGGCTTTGCAGTTTCTCCCGAATCTGCACGGGAACATTTGCAGGATATTGCAGGCGTACGTGTCATTTGCTGTTATATTGATGATATTTATGCACTGGCGGATTTGCTGACTGTTCATAAAGATTTTCACTTGGTAAAGACCAAGGACTATATCAAAAATCCAAAGCCAAATGGATACCGCAGCTTTCATATGATTATTGAAGTCCCGATTTATACTTCTACTGGTAAGCAAATTGCTCCGGTGGAAATTCAAATTCGTACCATTGCAATGGATTTCTGGGCAAGTTTGGAACATCAGTTGCATTATAAATCCATTGGAAATGCTAGTATTTCTAGTTCCTTGACGGGTGAATTAAAGCACTGTGCTGAAACCATTGCGGCAACTGATTTGAAAATGCAGGAAATGTTCAATCAAATCAATAATCTTTGAATTTGTAAAGACACGGTACATTTTCACAAAATCAAAATGTCTGCTTTCTGGCGATTTTCACAAAGTTGAACGAGAATCCTTGACATCTCATTTTTGATGTGGTATCATAGTATTATATCAGGAATGTCGTGTTGCGAAAAGCGTAAATCCGTACAAAATGGATTTACGCTTTTTTGCGTTAGTACCAAGGAGGTGCGGTAAATGGAATACCCGATTCATAGCGTTGTTATGCATATTACAACTGGCGTATGCCGAATTCAGGACATCCAAGAAAAGCAATTCACCGAAGACCAACATCAGAAATATTATGTGTTGCAGCCGATTTTTGAAAAAGGCACAACGCTATTCGTTCCAATTGAAAATGACCCTGTTCGGATTCGACCATTGTTGACCAAAGAAGCCATTACAGAAATGCTGCACGAATTATCCGTACAAGAAGATGAACCATGGATTTCCAATCAACATCAGCGAACTGCACATTTTAAAACCATTCTGAAGAATGGCAACGAACAGGAAATTTTGTCTATGCTGTATATGATGCAAAAACATCGGAAATTACCAATCGTAGAAGAACGGATGCGGCAAGCAGCAAAGAAATTAGTAGAGCAGGAATTTTCCTATGTGTTGGAAATGAAACCGGAAACCGTTCCTGCTTGGATTCGTGCACAGATTCAACAGGGATAAACAGCTACTTTGCACAAATTTTATCGCTTCTTTATTGCAACTTGCATAAAAATAAAAAATCACATTGACAATATTCGTTTTTTATGGTAAACTAATCAGTAGAAACCGTAGATAACGTGTAAGTACGATTTTCAAGGTTGCCACAGAGAGTTGCAGATGGTGGGAATGCAATGCAAACGGAAAATGGGAATGGACGTTGGAGGGCAATCCGAATCATTGAAAAATGTAGTAGGTGCGACGGAGTGGCTTTCGTCATCAAGCCAGAGTGGATACGGAGTACTGTATCAAGCAGGGTGGTACCGCAGAAGAATCGAATGGTAATCGTCTTTTGTCCCGGCAACTTTTTATTCAAAAAGCGGCTGGTGTGCAAAAGGCGATTTTTGTTTGCCGCTTTTCTATGAAAGGAGTATTTTGTAATGTCAAGAGAAATCCCATACAAAATTTATCTGGAAGAATCCGAAATGCCAAAACAATGGTACAATGTGCGTGCCGATATGAAGAAAAAGCCTGCTCCGCTGTTGAATCCGGCAACCAAACAGCCAGTTACCGCAGAAGAGTTGGAAGCTGTTTTCTGCAAGGAACTCGTAAAGCAGGAATTGGATGACACAACTGCATATATTGATATTCCGCAGGAAATCTTGAATTTCTACCGGATGTATCGTCCATCTCCGCTGGTTCGTGCATACTGCTTGGAAAAGAAGCTGGGTACACCGGCAAAGATTTATTATAAGTTTGAAGGAAACAATACCAGCGGTAGCCACAAGCTGAATTCTGCAATTGCACAGGCTTACTATGCAAAGCAGCAGGGCTTGAAGGGCGTTACCACAGAAACCGGTGCTGGTCAATGGGGTACTGCACTTTCCATGGCTTGTGCATATCTGGGACTGGATTGTCAGGTATTCATGGTAAAGGTTTCTTATGAGCAGAAGCCGTTCCGCAGAGAAGTTATGCGGACATATGGGGCAAATGTAACCCCTTCCCCATCCACAAAGACCGCAGTCGGCAGAAAAATTCTGGAAGAATTCCCTGGTACAAATGGTAGCCTTGGCTGTGCCATTTCAGAAGCAGTAGAAGCAGCAACCACACAAGAAGGTTATCGCTATGTGCTGGGCTCTGTATTGTCGCAGGTATTGCTGCATCAGTCTGTTATTGGATTGGAAACCAAAACAGCGATGGATAAGTACGGCATTCATCCGGATATTATCATTGGCTGTGCTGGCGGCGGCTCTAACTTGGGCGGTTTGATTTCTCCGTTTATGGGTGAAAAGCTGCGTGGAGAAGCAGATTATCGTTTTATTGCAGTTGAACCGGCATCTTGTCCGAGTCTGACTCGTGGTGTTTATGCATATGATTTCTGTGATACTGGTAAGGTTTGCCCACTGCAGAAGATGTATACACTGGGTAGTGGATTTATGCCAGCTCCGAACCATGCAGGTGGTTTGCGGTATCATGGTATGAGTGCAACCTTGTCTGAACTGTACGATCAGGGCTTGATGGAAGCAACTTCTGTTGAGCAGACGGCTGTATTTGCTGCTGCAGAACAGTTCGCACGAGTAGAAGGCATCTTGCCTGCTCCGGAA
>CABQIF010000131.1 GCA_902464115.1 uncultured Ruminococcus sp.
TCGGCAGCATTTTTAAAAAACTGCTGCACCGAAAAACTTTCAGTTGCCTGCGGCTCGATTCTTACAGCCAGCATGCAAACAGGCTTGTTTCTCAGGCAACCATACTTTCCACAAGTTTTGAAAAAATGGTTGAAATATACATTCACACATTCCCATTATGACGATAGTATTTGAAATGTTCGCCTGCATAGATGCATACAGGTGATGCAAAAAAGGAGATTACCAATGTACGAGATGGAATCTTATACGGTTGCAGTCATTGGTGCCGGTCATGCCGGCGTTGAAGCAGCACTTTCCTGTGCAAGAATGGGCTGCAAAACCGTATTATTTACAATTTCTCTAGACCAGATCGCCAACATGCCCTGCAATCCGTCCATCGGCGGAACGGCAAAAGGGCACTTGGTGCGGGAAATTGATGCCCTCGGCGGTGAAATGGGTAAGGCAGCTGATGCCTGCTTCCTGCAAAGCCGTATGCTGAACCGAGGAAAAGGACCGGCTGTCCACAGCCTTCGGGTGCAGGCAGATCGTGTTCGGTATCATAACTATATGAAACAGGTCTGCGAGCAAACCGAAAACCTGTATATCAAACAGGCGGAAGTCGCAGAAATTCTAGTGGAAGATGGTGCAGTTTGCGGCGTTGTCACCACACTGGGGGCAAAGTATGCCGTAAAGGCTGCCATTGTTGCCACTGGAACGTATCTGAATGGTAGAATTCACGTTGGAACGGTTTCCTATGAGAGCGGCCCAGACAGTGCCCTGCCGAGCCGTGCACTGGGGAAGAGTTTGCAGGCATTGAGTTTGCCGCTCCGGCGATTTAAGACCGGAACACCTTGCCGGGTACACAGCAGAAGCATTGACTTTGACCGGATGGAACCGCAGGACGGCGATGCAGAAATTGTACCGTTTTCGTTCGCAACACCACGGGAAGGCTTGCACAATACGGTTCGCTGCTATATTACGTATACGAACGCAGAAACCCACCGCATTATCCGGGAAAACCTGAACCGTTCGCCACTGTTTACCGGACAGATTTCCGGCATTGGCCCTCGGTACTGCCCATCCATTGAAACAAAAATTGTACGGTTCGCAGAGAAAGAACGCCATCAGCTGTTTGTTGAACCGATGGGGATGCAGACAGAAGAATATTATCTGCAAGGGATGTCATCTTCACTGCCAGAAGATGTGCAGCTTGCATTCTTGCGGACGATTCGGGGTTTGGAACACGTAGAAATTATGCGTCCAGCTTATGCGATTGAATATGATTGCGTAGATCCAACCGCCCTGCGTCCAACGCTGGAAACAAAACAGATTCATGGTTTGTATGGGGCTGGGCAGTTCAACGGTTCTTCTGGCTATGAAGAAGCTGCAGCACAGGGCATTGTTGCCGGAATCAACGCTGCTTTGCAGGCACAGAACAAACCGCCGATGATTCTGGATCGGGCAAGTTCTTATATTGGAACGCTGGTCGATGACTTGGTAACAAAGGGCTGTGAAGACCCATATCGAATGATGACTTCCAGAAGTGAATACCGGCTGGTTTTGCGGCAGGATAACGCAGACTTCCGGTTGATGCCGATTGGTTATAAAGTCGGACTGCTGCCGGAGGCACGGTATCAGGAGATGTTGAAAAAGTACGAACTGGTCGAAACAGAGAAGCAGCGATTGTTGAAAACAAATGTTGCTCCGTCAGATGCTTTCAACAAGTTTTTAACAGAACACGAAACAGCACCGCTTTCCACAGGCTGTAAGCTGGCAGATTTGATTCGTCGTCCACAATTAAACTATGCATTGTTGAAACCGTTCGATGTAGAACGTCCGGATTACCCGTTAGAAATTGGGGAACAAGTGGAAATTCAGTTGAAATACGAGGGCTATATTGAAAAGCAAATGGCACAGATTGCACGGATGCGGAAACTGGAGGAAAAAGCCCTGCCGGAAACGGTGGATTATACGCAGATTCGGGGGTTACGGCTGGAAGCAGCAGAAAAATTGAATGCACATCGTCCGGCAAATATCGGGCAGGCGAGCCGGATCTCCGGCGTATCCCCAGCAGATATTTCCGTGTTATTGGTGTGGGAAACCGCCTTGCAGAAAGGAGAACAGCCATCATGAAATGGGAACGTGCGGAAAAAATGTTCGCCCACAGCGGACTGTCCTTGACAGAAGGACAATTTCATCAATTTTCAACGTATCAAGAAATTTTGGTGGAAACCAACCGCCGAATGAACCTCACAACCATCACGGAAGATGCAGAAGTCTGGAGAAAACATTTTCTGGACAGCTGTTTGCCGTTTCAGTATGTCGAGATTCCAAAAGGGGCAGCGGTGATTGACGTGGGAACAGGGGCAGGCTTTCCGGGCATTCCCATGCGGATTTTACGGCCGGATTTGCGGCTGACGATGCTGGACAGCCTGCAAAAGCGGGTACATTTTCTGGAATCCGTCTGCCAAGCGTTGCAAATTCCAGTGCACTGCGTGCATGCAAGGGCAGAATTTGGCGGAAAACAGCCGGATTTACGGGAACAATTTGATGTTGCGTGTGCCAGAGCCGTGGCAGCAATGCCGTTGTTGTGCGAATATTGCTTGCCGTTTGTAAAAGTTGGCGGAATATTTTTGGCATTAAAAGGGCCGAATGAAACGGTAGAAGATGCTATGGAGCATGTGAAGCGGCTGGGCGGAGAACTGGAAGAAACATTTTTGTATTCGCTGGAGCAGAATGAAGCACGGCGGTTGTTTGTGATTCGGAAGGTTCGGGAAACGCCGAAGCAATATCCACGTTCGCCGAAGCAGTTGCAGAATCGGAAACATTCGTCATAAGTGATAGAAAATCGGAAACAAGAAACGCAATAAAATGCAAGCCGCAGGCAAACAAAAGTTTTTTGATCCAACAATTTTTTAAAAATGTTGGCGAGGTGTGGGCGAGTAGCCCACATTTGCGGAGCAAATTGTATTTGCAGCACACTGGTAGGCAAAAGCAGGGGTGGAACCCCCTTTTGCCGGATGTTAAAAATCGGTTTCTCTAAAAACAATTCTTGCTTTGTTTCATGTGAAACATTGCTTCTAGGGAAACCAACCGAATCCGGTTCGGCAGAATCGCTTCGCTGTCTGCCTTTGTGCTGTTCGCCGGTGGTTGCGTTGTCCGAATTGCCTATGAATGTTTCTTAGATTACAACTTGCTTGAAGTTCTTTGTTTTCAAGATGGCGAACAGCATTTGTCAATTTCTCTTAGATTTCAATATCATTCATTGCAACCTTTGTTAGGGAGGACAGCTTGTCCTTCTTTCTTTTAAAGGATGCCCTGCCCTTTTGTCCCTTCGGGACATTTCCCCACACTGTGGGGAATCACCCTCTCCGCCGAACTGAGCCAGCTCGACCGCAGTTGCCTGCGGCTCGTTTTTTCAGCTATTTCGCATTAGAAAAGCTTTTTATTTCAGTATGACGTTTCACGTGAAACATTTCCCACTTTTTATTCCTTGAAAATCACTCAAAAAATAGAAAAAGTCTACCAATTTTGCAACACTTTGTAGAATTTCAGAAGAATTTTTCGGATTTTTACGAAATAGCATTGCAAAATTTCACCATTTCGTGTAAAATAGTAAAGCAGTGTCCGCTGTTGAGTGGACACAAATACATTTTTTTAGAAACCAATCGACAGAAATCAACAGGGGAGGAAGCAGCAAACGCATGAAAATTACCGGAATTATTTGTGAATACAATCCACTGCACAACGGACACCTTTATCAGATTCAGCAGGTGCGGAAAAATGGAGCCGAAGCTATTGTTGTGGTCATGAGCGGAAACTTTATGCAGCGGGGCGATGTTGCTGTGATGGATAAGTTTACACGTGCAAAACTGGCAGTGGAATCCGGCGTGGATTTGGTGATTGAATTGCCTGTACCGTATGCCGTTGCACCGGCAGAGGTGTTTGCATTGGGCGGCGTTGCTCTGCTTTCTGCATTGCCGAATGTGACAGAAATTTCATTCGGAAGTGAATGTGGGGATTTGGAACTGCTCCGGCAAGCGGCAGATGCTTGTTACCTCTGTAAGACGGAATATCGGGATGTGATGCAGGATTTCCTGAAACAGGGACACCCCTATCCGGAAGTCTTGATGCATATGGTGGAACAGCTCTATGGAACAGAAGTTGCAGAAGTGCTGCTCGAACCGAATAATACATTAGCAGTAGAGTACTTGAATGCGATCCATACGCTGAAAAGTCCGCTTGAACCTTATACCGTACAACGTCGTGGGGCAGGGCATCACAGCTTACTGCTGGGTGAAGAACGACCGGAAGAGGGAACAGCTGGCATTGCCAGTGCAACCTATATCCGGAACTGTATCCAGAATGGCGTTGACTGTCGGCGAACTGTTCCGGAATATTGTTACCAGACCTTGCAGGAGATGGAAGAAGCCGGACAGATCGCAGATATTCACTATTTGGAACGGGTTTTGCTCTATCAGCTGCGGACAACTTCCGTAGAGAATTTGAGAACGATTGCAGAAATCGGGCAGGGGTTAGAGCATCGCCTTTATCAGGCTCGTTCCGCTACCAGTCTGGAAAATCTGCTGGAAATTCTGCAAACAAAACGCTATCCATTGGCACGGCTGCGGCGGATCTTGATTCATGTTCTGCTGGATATCCGGAAAAGTGATACCAAGGGCTTACCGCCATATGGTCGAATTTTGGCGTTTAATGATATGGGACGGCAGATTTTGCGGTGTTCTAAGGATAGTCGAGGAATCCCGTTCTCGCATTCGCTGAAAGAATTAAGCAAGTTGAATCCGGCAGCAAGTCGCTGTGCATCGCTGGATGCAAAGGCAACCGATATTTTTTATTTGGCGATGCCGGAGGTTGGAACGGCAGCAATGGACTACCGCCGAAAGACAGAGCCGCCGAAACCGATGGAATCAGCGGAAGAAGAGCCGACTGCATGAGAAAAAACCGTTCCGGGAGGGGCGGTTTTTTGTTTTATGGAAAATGGAAAGCAGTAGAAGCAGTATGACTTTCCGGGAGCGAGCCGCAGGCAAATGAAAAATTTTTCGGTGCAGCAGTTTTTTAAAAATGCTGCCGAGGTGTGGGCGAGTAGCCCACATTTGCGAAGCAAATTGTATTTGCAGATTGGTATTCCTGCTGCAATTGCACTTTTTGAAACTTTCCAATTCGCAGCTTGATTGTCTTTATGAAACAAGTTGTAAATTCGGACAAGGCAACGGGGCAATTGCAGCATGCTGGCAGGCAAAAGCAGGGGTGGAACCCCCTTTTGCCGGACGCTGAAAATCGTTTTCTCTAAGAGCAGGACTTTCAGAAAAGTTTTCCGTTCCAACTGTTCCACTGGAACAGTTGGAAAATATTTGTTTTCCGATATGGCTTCACAAGGCGGTGCGGTCTTGTTCGCCCCGCCTCGAAAAGCTCTCGCTTTTCTCACCACCCCCTCCGTGTGCCAAAAGCATGGCACGGGGATTTCGCTGCCTGCTGGCAGCGATCAGGGCTACTCGCCCTGAACCTCGCCAACATTTTTAAAAAATTGTT
>CABQIF010000132.1 GCA_902464115.1 uncultured Ruminococcus sp.
ATAAAATTAGAACATTTTATTGATAGAAAGAATTCTTTTGATTTTGATTCGAAACCAAAAAACCACCACGACGTACATCGTGATGGAGTTTTGGTCTATATTCTATTTAAGGAGTTGGTTTGAAAAACATTATTCTACATAGGGCAAATCCAGAATGATGGTCAATACAAACTGCATCAAGATATCACTGTCTTCATCGCCCAGCGAATCATTTGCATTGACATCTGCATTTTGCATTGCCAGTTCAGACAATGCGATTTGTCCCGCAAAGTACTTATTCAAAACAATGACATCGATCAAATCCACAACACCATCCAAGTTGACATCGCCATAATTGACAGTGGCTTCTGCATCAGTGGTAGCGGTGGTTTCTGTAACCGTTGTGGTGGTTGTCGTAGTTGTCGTGGTTGTTCCGGTCGTAGTCGTCGTTGTGGTTGTGGTACTTCCTGCCCGATATAAGCCGATGTCATCGAAATACCAAACGCCTGTGCCCGGATTGCCGTTCTGTCCGGTATAAATCGAGAATTTGGTAACGCCGTTCAAAGTCGGAGTTTCTGCGGCAGTGCCCCACTGCTGGACATGGAAATCCGAGAACGGAATCTTGACTTCCTGCCAGCCCGTTTCTGCGGTTACTTTCTGAATGCTCTCCCAGTAAGCACCTGCTCCGTCTACAAATTGGAACGTGGTTTCCCGATTGCTGCCATCGGACAAAATCCAGAAGTGAATTCCGTCAAAGCCTGTCCAATCTGCACCGTTCAGCTTCTTGGTTGCTCCGCAGTAACCTGCTCCGCCGTCTGCAACGGAATAATCATACTGCATCGCATAGCTGCCGTTCTTGGCGTGTTCGGCATCCAAAGAAATCTTTAAGCTATCACCATTCGCATTTGTTGTATAAGCAGCTGCAAGGGCTGCATCTTCTCCATAGGATTCAAAGTCGTCAATCACGCTGCGTTTCTGTTCTTCTTCCGCAGCACTGTAGACTCGAATTTTTACCTTTGGCTGGTTGCCCTCTGAGGTCAGCAGCTGAATCGTATGTTCTCCTGTTGCAACATCAGAAAAGACAGAAGCAGAAACGGTAATCGTATCTTCTGTTTGTTCGTAATCTGTTCCAGCGGTCAGGATGGTATCATCCAGCTGCAAACCGGTCACTGTTCCGCTCTGCATCTCATAAGAAAGCAGAACATCAATTGGTGCATCCTTGTCCACAACCGTATTCTTTGTGTAAAGGCTATTCATCGGGGTTTTGTCTTCCATGCGAGCAGCATGCTGCTGAAAGTAGGTCAGAATCGGGTCGCCGTCCATGACTGTGAATTCACTCAGCTTGCGGTCATTGAATTCCCAGAACAGACCGCCTGCTGCATCGTATTCTTCAATCGTATCGAAAACCGCTTTCCAATAGTCTTCATATTCTGCCTCCGGCAAAGAACTATGCACATTAAATTCTGTGACTACAAACGGCTTTCCCACTTCCTGATGAGCGTCTTCAATCCACTGCACCATGGTATTCTTGGTGTCTTCCGGTGTCATGTTTGCCCAGTGTTCATCCGGATATGGATGAGCCGAACAAAAGTCAATATATGGGGACTGCTGGATATAGACGAATGGATTTCCTTCATCTCCGCCAAATCCATAGTCTACACCGTGTCCTTCCAGCCCTGCATAAACCATGTGGTTCGGGTCAACTTCCTTGATATACGCACCCATTTCATCGACCCAAGCACGCAGTGTCAAGCCTGTGCTGTCCTCGCCTGCATCCTGATACCGTGGCTCATTCATCAAATCCCACGCAAAGACGGTTGGGTCATCTTTATACTGCACACCTGTAAAATAGTTGGTGCGTTCTGCAAAGTGCTTTGCATAATCCTTGTACCACTGCTTACAGGTTTCGTTGGTAAAGTATGCTGCACGGCTCTTGTGGTTGCCGCCGCTGCCAGCACCTGCCCAACTCAGTTTCTTGTCAATTCCGCCATAGGCTTCCCAGTAGTTTTCCAGCGTGATAATTACACGAATATTGTGCTGCTGGGCAGAGTACATGATATAATCGAACAGCATAAATTCTGCTTCATTGTATTCGCCCGGTGCAAGTTCAAAACCATGCCATGTTTCATTGGAAAAGCCCCATGTTCGCAAAACCCGAACGCCATTGTCCTCCATCTGCTGCATTCTGGCATCAATGGCTTCCTTGTTCATAAACTTTGTTTCGATTGCCTCAGTCGAATCGTTGCTCGAACCATCGCCCAGTGTAAACATATCATAAGAATTACAGCCGGCAAAGTAGAACGGTTCTCCATCGCACATGAAATGTGTTCCATCGACATAGACAAAGCCCTCTGGAACGGTGGATGCTGTTGCTGCATCGGCTGTCAGCGGCTGTGCCAGAACAGAATCCATTCCGCATACACCTAATACCACACTGGTGCAAAGTGCCGCAAATTTCTGCAAACCCTTCATGTTCAAAATACCTCCCCGTTTTGATTTTTATACTGGCAAGTTCGGAATAATCTGAATTAAAAACTGCATCAAGACTGTGGCATCGCTATCTTCTACCAAATGATCTTGATTGACATCTGCATTCTGCATTGCCTGATCAGACAGTACCAACTGCTGTGCAAAGTACTTGTTCAATGTGATCGCATCGATCAAATCGACAATGCCATCCAAGTTGACATCGCCATAGTTGACCGTTGCTGCTGTATCGGTTGTAGTTGTCGTGGTCGTTTCCGTTGTGGTTTCGGTTGGTTCTGTTGTGGTTTCCGTGGTTGTAATCGTGCTTCCGGTAACGGTAATCGTCAGTACCAAATCTGGGCAAGTTGCAAAGCCCACATGATAGGTGTGAACGCCCTCGGACAAGGTTTCCAGATAGGATTGATTGAACCGGAACTGGCTGCCGTTGATGGCAAAATCCACGCCCTGCTGCAATGCTTCGCCCTCTTCTGTAATGCCGGTCACTGCATGTCCATTGGTAATGATGGTGAAAATCACATCTGCCGGAGCTTGCTTCGAGAAGGTTGCACTGCTTTCTACAACTTCTGCATCCGGAACAGTTGCACCATCCTGATACAGACCGATGTCATCGAAATACCAAACGCCGGTACCCGGATTGCCGTTCTGTCCGGTATAAATCGAGAATTCGGTAACGCCGTTCAAAGTCGGAGTTTCTGCGGCAGTGCCCCACTGCTGGACATGGAAATCCGAGAACGGAATCTTGACTTCCTGCCAGCCCGTTTCTGCGGTTACTTTCTGAATGCTCTCCCAGTAAGCACCTGCTCCATCAATGAACTGGATGGTGGTATCCCGATTGCTGCCATCGGACAAAATCCAGAAGTGAATGCCGTCAAAGCCTGTCCAATCTGCACCGTTCAGCTTCTTGGTCGTTCCGCAGTAACCTGCTCCGCCGTCTGCAACAGAATATTCGTACTTCATTGCATAGTTGCCGTTCTTGGCGTGTTCGGCATCCAGAGAAACCGTCAGAGAATCGCCGCTGCTGTTCCGGTGGTATGCAGATGCCAATTCAGCATCGTCCGCATAGGTTTCAAAGTTGTCAATCACACTCTTTGCCTGTGTTTCGGCGTTGGAGTCAATCACGCTCACCAAAACGGTTGGTTGATTGCCGTCGGTGGTCAAAATGGTAATCTTATAGTTGCCCAGTTCCAGCCCCTCCAGAACCTTTGCGGAAATCGTAATCAGGTTATCTTCTATTGTATAATCTGTGCCCTCGGTCAACATCTTGTCGCCAAACTGTACGCCGGAAACGCTGCCCAGTTCCATCGTTGTCCGCAGCTGGATGTCTGCCGGCTTTACAATATCAAAATTTGCTTTCTTTGGGGAAACGCTGTTCTGTGTATTCTTGGCATCCATCCGCTGTGCGTGTGCCATGATGGCATCGCAAGCATCCTGTGTCGGGTTGCCATTTGCATCGCCCTTATAATAAACAGTATAGCCGTCATAATCCTGATACAGTGTCCCATCTCCGGTCAGAGATGCCAGCATCCAGTAATTCGTTCCGGCATATTCAACACCCTCATAGGTGTTCCCCTCGAAAATGTCGAACCATTCGTTGTAAACGTCTGTCCGTTCGCTCCTGTCCTTCCAGCCAAATTCTTCTACGATAACAGGTTTATTCATTGCTGCTGCATCTTCGCCATGCTTCTTGAACCAGAAGTTTCCCTGTTCCTTGGTCAAGCCCCATTGATCGCAGTAAACATGAATCGTTCCGTAGTCGATATTCGGCAAATTTGTCAGGCTCAGCCAGTCCATACCGGAACTGCCATGATAAACATACTTGTGGTCGCCCTCCGGAAAATCATTGTAACCATAGTTGTAAAATCCTTCATCGCCGACTGCCAACATATGATTGGAGTCGATGGACTTTACATAGTCACTCATTTCAGATGCCCACTTTGCTACAACCTGATTCGTGCATCCAGCATCCGATTCACACCGTGGTTCGTTTGCCAGTTCCCAAGAGAAGATGGTCGGGTCATCTTTATACTGAACGCCTGTATATACATTGGTATGGTTCAGCAGAGTTTTCACATAATCTTTATACCAACCCTTGATGGTTTCATTGGTATAGAAATCATCGTGCCCTGTGACATTTTCTCCAGCGAGTTGTGCCCACTTTACATACTGGCTCATCCCGCCGAATGCTTCCCAGTTGTTGGTGAACGTAATCAGCAGCCGGACACCTTCCTGCTCTGCCTTATAGATGGCGTAGTCCAACTTCTGCAAGCCATCTTTTCCCTCATTGACCACCGGTCTTCCAAGGTCGGCATCAAAGTACTGATAATAAACACCTTCCTTTTCCCCAGAACCGTCTACACTGTCCGTGAAAACGGTATATCCATCTTCACTGACCTTGTCGGTCTTGACACCGGCATCCAAATGTCCCCAAGTCCGAATGACTTTCATGCCCATTGCTGCAGCATCTTCCATGACCTGATCCACTTCATATTGCGGCTTGAAGTTCAGGTAATAGTTGTTCGTTCCGGCATAATAGAAGGTAGAACCATCTAACAAAAACTGTGTGCCGTCAGTCTGTACAAAACCTGTCCGGTCGGCAGCCTGTACCTTGCCGGGCTGAAATCCAGCTGCTGCAAATCCGCTGAGCATCAGCGATAAACCTGTTGCGAGTGCGATCCATTTTTTCATGAGAAACCATTCCTTTCCTTATCGGCGTTCCATGTTTACTTAATCTGTGATTTTATTTTAGCTTATTTTTCCGTAAATGTCAACTATTTTTTAGCTAAAATCATGTTTTTCTCTTTTCTGAACAAATTTCGCATAGCTGTTTTGCACATATTCAACAATTATCATCCACATTTTTTGTGATTCGTTGCAAATGCCAATTCTTTTTTAGCTAATTTTTTTGATTTTCACAACTACTTTCCTCGCTATTC
>CABQIF010000133.1 GCA_902464115.1 uncultured Ruminococcus sp.
AAAAAAGAATCCGAAACCAACCAAATGAAAGCAAAAATTTGGTTATAGTTGGCGGAAATTGGAGAATTTTGCAAGGCTTGCAGAATGGAGAAGGGTGTGACAACAAACCAGTGAGATGGACAGAGTTGATGACGTGGTGTCGGGATGCAATCAACAGTTTGTTCAGTATCCTGAAAACCACAGAATTGGTGGATGTATTTGATATTTTAGTGCTTTCCTATTTGGTCTACTGGGTGATTAAATTGGTACGGGAAACCCGTGCCGGACAGTTGATGAAAGGCATCGTACTATTATTTATTGCATACATCATTGCAAAGTTTTTACAGATGAAAGTCGTTTCCTACCTGATGGAGCAGGCATTCAGTATTGGCTTGATTGCCCTGATGATTATGTTTCAGCCGGAATTGCGGCGAGCATTGGAAAAGGTGGGGAATAGTAAGTGGGGGCTGTCCTTGGGACTCTCTACGCCCACAGGAGATGCAGCCGTCTGGGGGACGGCAATTGAAGCCATTTGTGATGCCTGCGTGGAACTGTCTGCAACTTCCACCGGTGCATTGATCGTTGTCGAGCGGCAGACACGTCTGGGCGAACAGATCGACAACGGAACGATTTTGAATGCAACACCCAGCAAAGAATTATTCGGGAATATTTTTTATCCGAAAACACCGCTGCATGACGGGGCAGTCATTATGCGAGATGGCATGATTTTAGCAGCTGCCTGCTTCCTGCCGAAGCCGCAGAAAGAAGAACTTGTGAATAAGAAGTTGGGTTCTCGCCATCGGGCAGCCATCGGCATGAGTGAAAATTCAGATGCGATTGTCATCGTGGTATCGGAGGAAACCGGTTCGATTTCCGTTGCAGAAAACGGGCTGCTGAAAAGCGGATTTACACGGGAACAGCTGAAACAATTGCTGACAGACCGCCTGATTCAGACGGACACCGATTCTGCAATTCGGAAAGCTGCTCGGAAAATTCCGTTTATTAAATCGAAAAAGGAGAAGGAGCAGCCATGAAGACAGCAAAGAATCCAGAAAAAAAACGGTTTCGCTTATTTTCCTATTTGTTCAATACCCGTATGGGAACGATGATTTTTTCAATCATCACGGCAATTTTTCTTTGGTTTGCGATTTCCATTAACTTGTATCCCACCACACCCCGTACCATCTCCCACATTCCCTTGACGGTGGATATTACGGGAACAGCGGCGGAACTCAATGGATACAGTGTCATTGATTACAGCGTGAAAGAAGTTACTGTGCAGATTGAGGGCAACCGTTCGCAAGTCGGAAACTTAGATGCAAATGATATGATTGCAACGCCAGTCGTGGAAAATGTTACCTCTTCGGGCGTGAAGACGCTGGATATCAGCGTTTCCAGCAAAGACGGCACACAATTCACCGTGAAATCTATTTCACCGAAATCCGTCAATGTGCGGTTTGATAAGATGGTCACGAAAAAGTATCCGATTCAAGGCGACATCGGAAAAATCACCAGTTCCAATACCTGTGTGATTAACACGGAAGATGTCAAGGTTACACCAAATGAAGTGGAAGTGACAGGGCCGGAAACCATTATGAATCGAATCAGCTATGCAGCAGCGGTGATTCCGAAAGAACGGGAACTTTCCGCAACGACCATTTTGACGACCGACCAGCTGGAATTTCGGGATGAAAACGATACCCCAGTAGAGAGCACGTATTTGGAGTACACGCTTTCCAATTATGCGGTAGAAATTCCAGTGCAGTATACGCAGACACTGGATATTACGTACCAGCTGCGAAATGTGCCGACCAACTTTGATGAAGCATACCTGCGGAGTTTGCTGAAACAGTCGGAAGACCATATTACGCTGGCAACTTCTGATGCCAATTTGGATGCAGAAACAGCGTTCAGCATTGGACAGATCTCACTTTCTGATATTGGAATTGGCTATTCTAAGGACTTCCCGTTGGAGATTCCGGAGAACTACGAAAATCTCTCAGGTGTTACTTCCGTAAATCTGGCATTGGATGCTTCGAATTTGGTAGAAAAAGAATTTGTTGTGACAGACATCAGCATTATGAACGCACCAACCACATATAATATGACCGTAGACACCAGTCAGCTCACTGTAAAAATGATTGGACCTAAGAACCAGATTGAACATCTGTCTGCTGCGGATTTGACGGTAACTGTCAATCTGCTGGGTGCACCGCAGATGGAAGGTGAATCGGTTTCGTTCAGTTATACACCGACCATTTCTTGTGAAAAATGGGATCGGGTCTGGGCAGTCGGGGACTACACCAACAAAGTCTATATGAAAGGCGTGAAGGTCGATACGCCCGTTGCCGTAACAACGGTTACAACACCGGAGCGTGTGACTGTTCACACAACGGAAACAACTACAACGACCAAAAAATGAAACAAAACCGGACAGCGATTGTTGTCCGGTTTTGTGAATTCTGTATTTGAAATTGCATCTGTTTTTCTACATCTTTCAATAATTCGTCTGGAATTTGTGTAAATTGCACAAAAATAGGGACTAGAATTTCTACAGCGAAAATGCCCATTTCTTCGCAATGTTAATAAAAAATCTACAATTTTATTGAAACATCGTGGTATAATAAGAACAATCCGAAATGAAACGTTTATAACATAGGCATAAACCCGTTATGATTCAGATTTAAAGAGTAGAGAAAGGATGGTATTGTATTATGGTACATACTACATGGAAAAGACGTGCATTCGCTGCTGTGATGAGTGCAGCAATGCTGGGAACTTCAATGGCTGCAACCCCGATCGTTTGGGCTGCTGGAAACGAAATCTCGGTAAACAAAACACTGGAAGTTGCAATTGCAAATCCGAAAGATCCAGATACGCCGACGAACAAGGATGCTTGCACCTATACCGGTCTGATGTCCGATATTTTCGGATCTGGTGAAAACCACACAACATTTACCACGTTGCAGTTCAACTTCAAGGCTGAAGAAGAAGTTACAAACTTCTCTTATTATTTTGGCATTAACTTGGATGCTGCACCGTGGTGGACAGGACTGAGCAAGGAATGCACCCCGTATGCATCGGAATTCTCCGTTGTTGTAAACGTCAAGGATTTGGATTTGAAGGGACAGAACATTGGCTACTGCATTGATGAAAAGTACCATTCTGACCGTCATCTCGAATTCCAGAACGCTTATGCGGCAAACGGTGAAACAAAGATTCCGGTTACCTTGACCTCCATTACGGTAAACGGCACTTCTGACACCAGCAACGGCACAAAGCCGATTGACCCGAGTAATCCGGATAATCCAGGCGGTGAGGACAAGGAAGCACAGTTCCCGAACACTGGTGAAGGCGGCTTCTACAGCAGTAAGAATGAACAGAGTGGTGACTATTCGTTCGTAGATAATAAGGATGGCACAGCAACTGTAAAATCTACCATCACCAAGAAACTGAATGCAGACGACCTGAAGAAGCTCGCACAGGCTCAGTACGGCACAGATACGATCACTTTGACACCAAGCCCGAAGGGTGAAGATTACAGCGAAGATGGTTATTCTGAAAAGTACGGCGATGAAAACTCCGAAGCAACCATCCGGAAGAACGGCGACCCGCTGAACAGCCATAAGTTCTCCTATGATGATTTCGGAATTGGTTCTGGCGATGAAACCACAAAGATCACACCAGAAGCTTTGACCGTTGTGATGCGTGCAAAGGATAAGCAGAATGTTACTCGTATCATGTACGGCGGCGGCTTGAATGTAAATGCTGGTACTCCGGCAGATACCGAAAAGGCAAAGGCAAAGATTGGTAGAGATGAAGCTGGCAATGTAACCGATGATTCCCTGGCAGGCTTTAAGAAAGATGGAAATGCTGGTTACTGGTATAATGATATTGGTGCAGATACCTATGATGATGTTGCAAAGAACCTCGAAAATGTTGGTTATAAGGTTGGTTCTCCAGATACAGAAAATGGTCTGGTACAGATTCAGAATGGTAAGGATCTGAAGGAACAGAGCTTCGGTGATTATGTACAGGTAACTTGGGACGTTCCGGAAGATGTAAAACAGTATGCAGATGCTGCTTCCGGCAAGACCATTTCGTTCCAGCTGTGGTATGGTGAAATCGAAGCAGAAGAATACACACCGTTGGATTCTCTGGATGTTGACAGTGCAATGCTGACTTATACTGAAGAAATGACCTTCCCGTATAAGAGCCAGACCAAGGAACTCACCATCAACAAGGAATTAAAGACCGGTGCAGATCCGCTGGAAATCCTGTATTCTGACCTCGGCATGACCTATGAAACTACTGCCGATGTTTATGCAATTGAATTCACACTGGACAGCAAGGTTGACGCAAGACAGCTTGTATTGGGCAGCGGTACAACAGTTGTTGATAAGGCAAGCGATTATTGGTATCAGAGCGGTTCGATCGCACTGGTAAAATCCGATGACAAGAACCATGAATACACTTATATGTGGATTATGCCGACCGACGTTGCAAATGTAACCCTCGGCGAAGATGGCACGATTATGTCCCTCTTGAACAAGGTTAGCACCGAAAAGGAAGGCGACCACCTCTCCATTGCTCTGTACTATGCAGATAACAACGAGGGCAAGGAAGTGACTTCTGTCAACCTCAAGAGCATTTCTGCTTACTATGATGTTGACAACAGAAAGAACACTGCCAAGGAAGACTTGTTTGAAAAGGAATTGAGCGTTAGCCCGAAGAACATCATGATGAAGGTTGGCGAAACCAAGAAGATTTCGACAAATGTAGAGGATTGCACCTTTACTTCTGAAGATCCGACCATTGCAACCGTTGACAAGAACGGTAATGTTACTGGCGTTGGTGCAGGAACTGTTGTCATCAATGTTGAAACACCAAAGGGTCAGAAGGAAACGGTAACGGTAACAGTTAACGCTGAAACCACAGTGACTACCACAACAACTGCAACCACTACTACAACGACCACCACCACAACAACCACTACTACAGCAAAGGCTACCACGACAACCACAACAACTACAACAACCAAGGAACCGTTTGATCCGTTCTATGGTGATGTAAACCTTGATGGTATCGTAGACCTGCGTGACTGCATTATGCTGAACAAGTATTTGGCAGGTATGATCACGTTGTCAGAAAATGCGTTGATCAATGCAGACGTAGCACCGGAATTTGGCAATGTAACTGATGAAGATACAGATATGTTGATGCAGTTCTTGCTCTTGATTGTTGATGACTTGGGTCCGAATGCTGTAACAGAATAAACAGCAGTTTCTTCCCTGTAAAAAGGAAATAAAACAGCAAATATAAAAACTGAAATGCTCCCCTTTTGTTAGACAAGTGGTATCATATAAATATACCGAAATTGAAACTAACGAAAGGGGGCATTTTTATGCCTAAAGGACAG
>CABQIF010000134.1 GCA_902464115.1 uncultured Ruminococcus sp.
CAATTGCAGCATGCTGGTAGGCAAAAGCAGGGGTGGAACCCCCTTTTGCCGGATGGGAGAGATTGTTTTCCCTAAGAATCATATTGATTGCTGGAAGATGTGCTCAGCTTTGCCGAATCATACGCAAGTGGAGCACCTGTTTTTCAAAAAGCTGTCGGATACTGGCAAGATTGGCGGATCATTTGACATTTCTGTCGGTTTATGCTACAATAAAATGACCCCATATGTCGGAACGGCGTATGGGGCATTTTGCAAAAATAGAGGAGGCTCTTCACTTGACAGGAAAAACCCATCTTACGGTTGGAACTGCCGCAACCATTCTCATTACCCAGCCATCTGACTGGAAATCATTCTTACTCTGCATGGGGGCTGCTGCGGTCGGCTCTTGTGTCAGTGATATTGACGTTAGTACCTCCGGCAGCCATAAGGGCTTGCAGCGGATTTTGATTTTAATTGGGCTTGCAATTGTTGTAGTTTCTGTGCTGGACGGTATTTTTCACGCCGGTATCTGGACGATGATTCAGCAGAAAAATGGACTGCTGCAAAGTCTGGCTGGATTTGCGATGTTCATCGCCATCTGTGTATATGGAGAACGTCAGCCACACCGCACCTTTACGCATTCTCTGGCAGGCGTTGCAACGCTCGGACTTGCTGTTTTTATCATACTGCCGGAAGCCGTATGGTATTTTATTTGCGGCATGGGAACGCATATTGCATTAGATTTGTTTAACTGCAAAAAAATTCAGCTGTTTTTTCCATTTGAACGGGGCAAAATCTGCTTTTATCTCTGTAAAGCCGGCGGAAAAGTCAATCAATCGCTCTTTTGGGTGGGATTGGTGCTCTGGATTTTGGAAATCCTATGGATGGCGGCTGCTTGGGTGATGGAACATGGCTGGCAGTGATGGCTTACAGATTGGAAAAGGAGGAACTTCTCATGAATTGGATGACACAGCTTGCACAGTATGTTCCGCAGACACCGCAGGAAGCAGCTGACAAGGCTGCTTTGCAGAACGATGTACAGAAATATGGAACGGCTGTGCTGGAACGCAGTTCCCCCAGTGGCAGCCATATTTGCTGTTCGGGGATGATTTTAGACCCAACCATGACACAAGTGCTCTTGGTGTATCATAATATTTACCAGTCTTTTTCTTGGACAGGCGGTCATGCAGATGGAGAATCTGAGTTTCTAGCGGTCGCCATTCGAGAGGCACAGGAAGAAACCGGCTTGCAGCAGGTGCAGCCGCTTTGCAGTGCAATTCTGTCCATTGACCGCTTGCCGGTAAAGGCACACATTCGACGTGGTGAGCCTGTCGCTGCCCATTTTCACGATTGCATTTCATTTGGACTGCTCGCAGACCCGAAACAGCCACTGCGGATTCAGCCAACGGAAAATAGTGCAGTCTGTTGGAAGCCGATTGCTGAACTGTCGGAACTCTGTCAAGAACCGCATATGCTGCCGGTTTATGAAAAGCTCATTGCACGGATGAAACAGGTACGGCAGGAACAGCAGGCGATCTTGTCGCAGATGGTTGCACCACTGTTGGATTGGTATGCGATTCACAAAAGAGATTTGCCGTGGCGGAAAGACCAAGACCCCTATCATGTCTGGATTTCAGAAATTATGCTGCAACAGACTCGTGTCGAGGCAGTCAAAGGCTATTATCAGCGATTCTTGACCACTTTTCCAACGATACAGGCATTGGCAGAAGCTGATCCGGAACAGGTGCGAAAATGCTGGGAAGGGCTGGGCTATTATACCAGAGCGAAAAATTTGCAGCGTGCTGCACAGCAGATTTTAGAACAATATCACGGAACATTCCCGACCAAACACGAAGAAGTGCTTTCCTTGGCGGGAATCGGGGCGTATACGGCAGGGGCAATTTGTTCGATTTGTTATGAACAGCCAACGCCGGCGGTAGATGGAAACGTCCTTCGCGTGGTAATGCGGTTGCAGGATGCATTTGATGAGATTGATCGACCAGATGTGAAACGTGCTGTTACAGAGGCGTTGAAAACCTGCTATCCAGCTGGAAAATGTGGAATGTTTACACAAGCTCTCATGGAATTGGGCGCATTGGTTTGTGTTCCGAATGGAGCACCACACTGTCAGGAATGCCCAGTTGCAGCACTCTGCCGCAGCCGGAAACAGGAAACACAAGCTTTGTTGCCTGTTCGGAAGAAAAAAGCTGCCAGACGAAACGAACAGCGAGTGGTCTGGATTTTGCAGTGTGGGGAACGGTATGCAGTTTGTCAGCGACCAGAAAGCGGACTGCTGGCGGGATTGTGGGAGTTCCCGAATCAGCTGGGAACAATGACAGAAGCCGAAGCGATTCAGCAGGCGAAAGACTGGGGTTGTAAACCGATTTCTATTGAAAAAACCGCAGCCAAGAAACATATTTTCACGCACATTGAATGGCAGATGTTTGGCGTTTATCTGACTTGTGCCGCTATGCCAGAACGGTTTGTCTGGAAAACGGCAGCGGAATTGCAGGCGGAATTGACACTGCCCACTGCTTTTCGGCAGTTTTTACAGGAGGAATCGCAATGATTTCGATTCGGGTTGCAGAGAAGGCAGACTTGCCAGCATTGCTGGAGATTTATAACGAAGAGGTACTGCACGGAACGGCAACATTTGACCTGCATCCAAAGACGCTTGCAGAACGGCAGCTCTGGTTTGACCAGCACAATCAGGACAATCACCCGTTACTGACTGCGGAACTGAATGGAACGATTGCCGGATATGCAAGTCTTTCTGCTTATGCGGAAAAAGAGGCATATTGTTCCGCAGTAGAACTTTCTGTTTATGTCGCAAAGTTTGCCCAGAGAAAAGGCGTTGCCAGTGCCTTGATGGAGGAGATTTTAGCGATGGCTCGGATAGATGTCCGCACGCATGCGATAGTTTCTATCATTACAGGCGGAAATGCAGCCAGTGAACGGCTGCATGAAAAGTTCGGATTTCAGAACTGCGGAACACTGCGAGAGATGGGAAAGAAGTTCGGGCGGTATTTAGACGTTGTATATTATCAGTTGTTGGTATAAGACGATAAAATAAAAAATAGGAGGATGATTTTGATGAGAGCGGTAATCACTGGTGCAACATCCGGCATTGGAAAAGCAATGGCATGTCAGTTGGCACAGGAAGGCTGGAGTCTGGTTCTGACTGGTAGAAATCAAACGGTTCTGGAGCAGCTGCAAAAGAATCTGCCGACGGCAGTCGAGATTCTGCCATTGGATTTGGCAGAGGAGGAAGCCCCCTATCGGTTATTTGATTTCTGCAAGAAGAAACGGGTAGATTTGCTGGTGAACAATGCCGGATTTGGCATTTTCGGGCGGTTTACAGAAACCAATTTGCAGGAAGAAATGGATTTGTTGGCAGTCAATGTGCGAGCCTTGCACATTCTGACGAAACTGTTTTTAAAGAAGTTTCAGGTTCAGAAACATGGTCGGATTTTGAATGTTGCTTCGAGTGCTGGATTTTTGACAGGGCCGTTGCTGTCCTCTTATTATGCCTCGAAAAATTATGTCGTGCGGTTGTCTTTGGCGATTGCAGAGGAACTCCGCCGGCAGCATAGTCCGGTTACGATGAGTATTCTTTGCCCTGGGCCAGTCGATACCAATTTCAATGCTCGTGCAGGAGTTTCGTTCAGTGTACCGCCGATGAGCAGCCAGCAGGTTGCAGCGTATGCATTGGAAAAGACGATGGAAGGGAAATTGCTGATCGTTCCGGGCGTTGGAATGAAACTGGCACTGTTTGGGGCAAGATTTGTGCCGCATGCATGGCTTTCTGCGATCACCTATGAAGTGCAGAAGAAAAAGTTGAAATAAAATTTGCATGGAAAATAAAAGAACCAGCTATCCAGAAAATTTATCTGGATGTTGGTTCTTTGCTGTGCAGTAAACTGGAATTTATATGGCATTCCAAATAAAACAAAAGGCAAATACGCACCCCCATGCGTTGCCAGTTTTCTTCTTTACCATTAACATTCCGTAAATTGCAATAACTGTGGTAATTATTTCTACAATCCCCCAAAAAGAAGTGCTAAATGGGTGGAAAAGTATACACACGATTGCACAAGTAATAGCTCCATAATCTAACCATTCGTTTGTAGTAGGGTATCTTCTATTGATTTTGTCACAAATAACAACATAATTAAATCCTTCAAAAAAGCCCCACACAAGAACGATAAGAGCCATTCCTAATATTGAAAATGGAATACCACTTGCAATTACATCATCTGTGATTAAAATACTGAAAGGTTGGTAGCCATTGAATTGACCTGATAAAAAAATATAACAGATGGACGGGACAAAGCATATAATCGTCCCGATGATTGCTTTGAAAATATTTTTTCGTATCAATCCAAAATGCGTGAAACTTTCTTTTCGCAAAATGCAAACGATTGTAATTCCCAATCCAGCTACGCCAAATTGTACTCCTGCATTAAGTAATAATCTTGGAATAACTGAAATATTGCTGTTCGTAACAAAACTCATTAGTTGTTTACCTGTTGCAGCGTAAAATAGGAAAACTCCCAATGTTACCAAAGCTATAATCCAAAGATCTGTTTCTAATCTTTTTTGTTCCGCTGAAAGTTGTTGTTTCTTCATATATGCTCCTTAAATTCAAATTTTCCTTTCCTTAATGATTACTAATATTCCCTAGAAATTGCTGCCACATCATACATTTCCATAAATGCATCCAGGTCCGCTGCATTCCGAATCAACATAATCTCGTCAAAGTGTCCGGTATGAATATCTTTAAATCCAGCCACCTGTTCTCCGGTACAAATGCTACATTTAAGAACTGCTTTCTTATCCAAATATGCAGACCTTTGATTATACACGCTTATAAATTATTGGTTCATCATATCCAAAAGTTCTCTTTCCATTAACTTCCATGCTTTCCGATACTTCCAGAAAATTGTTGGAAAACTTTTCCAAAAGTTTGAATGTCATTACCGGAGAGAACTGGCTTGTGCTGCCTCCCTCCCAGATTCCGTCCTTTTCATGATAAAGTGCCGGAGTAAATTTTTCAGATTTTTCTAATTTAGAGTAATCAACATTCTTCATAGAATCATATGAAAATGTATTTTTATCTTCTCCTTTGGGAATTTCATAAGAAGAAAGTAAAATTCCCTGTTCTATTTCCGTGATAAGGAAAAGATGTGGAGATGCATGACGTTTTCCATTAATTTCATAATGACTCTCTTCAACAACAAATTTTCCTTTGAAATCTTCA
>CABQIF010000135.1 GCA_902464115.1 uncultured Ruminococcus sp.
CTACTCGCCCACACCTCGGCAGCATTTTTGTAAAACTGCTGCACCGAAAAACTTTTCAGTTGCCTGCGGCTCGTATCTCAGCAGCCACCCTTCAAAATTTGACTGCTCTTGTCTTTTTCCATAAAAATTTTCCAATCACCTGAAATGGAATTTATGAATTCCCTATTGACTTTTTTGCCGTTCCACGGTATCATTTTAATAAGAACCTTATAAAAAAATCGGAGGAATCGGAACACTATGAAAACCTTATTGATTCTTTTCGGAAAGCTCATGGTCAAAATTCTGAAGCTGCTCGGAAAGAATGCCGGAAATCTGCCGGGTTGTGTCCTCTGGACACTCACAAAACACCGCTGTGTCAGTCTATTTACTGTTGACTGCCCCATTATTGCTGTTACTGGTACAAACGGAAAAACATCCGTCACCAACTATGTGGCACAACTCTTTGAAAAAACAGGGGCAACTATCATTACCAACCACAGCGGAAATAACTTAGATACAGGCATCTGCTCCTTGCTGTTACAAAACTGCGACTGGCGGGGCAACGTAAAAGCAGATTACCTCATCTTAGAAACAGATGAATCTCATGTTCCAGTTGTCTATTCTCAACTGCATCTGGAAACATTAGTTGTTCTGAACTTCTTCCGGGATCAGCTCGACCGAAACGGCGAAGTCGAAACCCTCATTCGAAAAGTAAACGATTTCTGCAAGACCTTTACTGGTACGCTGATTCTCAACGGCGATGACCCGAACACGGCTCGGCTCGGACGGGCAAACCCCAACAACCACAATGTGAAATATTTTCACGTTGAACCGTATGCATTCGCCACACGGGAACGATTTGAAGCCGGAGAGGGAAAATTCTGCCCGTTCTGTGCAACTGAATTGGTTTATGATTATTATCAGTATTCCCACATTGGAAAATTTCACTGTCCAAACTGCGGATATGGCACGGAAACACCGGATACTGTTGCAGAAGATATAAACCTCAATGTTCCCTCGTTCCGCATCGGCAACCGCACCTATACCACTGCTCTGAACAGCATCTATCATATCTATAATATGACTGCGGTCGCTGCGGTCGCAAAGCGGTATCAAATTGATTCCGATATTCTGCAAGAAGTCCTCTCTCATTACACTGTCAACAACGGACGCATGGAAGCGTTCCAGATGGGCAGCAACGATGTGACCTTGAATCTTGCCAAAAATCCAGTCGGAGCAAATATGACGCTGCGTGTCATGAATGAAATGCAGGGCGAAAAAGAACTGTTGTTCGTTTTAAATGACAACATCGCAGATGGACTGGATGTTTCCTGGATCTGGGACATCAATTTCAGCACGTTCCGCAACGTCACCCGTGTTGTCACCTCCGGCACACGTGCCTATGACATTGCCGTTCGCATCAAATGTTCCGGCTATGATGCCAAAAATATTGTGGTTCGTCCAGACTTGGATGAAGCGGTTGCAGAACTCAATACCACACAAGGAAAAAAATTCGTCATCGCCAACTATACCGCTGTACAGCCGACTCGCTCCGCTTTACAGCGTTGGATCGCCCATCATGGAGGTGCTGCACATGAAACCAATTAAAGTCCTGCATATGTATGCGGACATTCTCGACCTTTACGGGGACAGCGGAAACATGGAAATTTTAAGCTACCGCTGCCAGATGCGGCAGATCCCGTTTGTGTGCGACCACTACCGTTTAAATGACCCCGTTCCGAACTTCTCCGACTATGATTTGATTTATCTGGGCGGCGGTGCAGATATGGAACAGCGGATGCTCTCCTCTGACCTGCTCCGCTGTAAAAAAGGCTTGCAGCAAGCCCATGCAGACGGTGTGTTTTTCCTGATGATTTGCGGCGGTTATCAGCTGATGGGAAAATTTTATCGGGATGCAGACGGCAACGAACTGCCGGGACTGGGCTTATTTGACTATTATACCATCGCCCCCCACAGCCGCCGGAATCGCTGCATTGGAAATATCATCATCCGCACACAGCTTACCGGCGAACCGCTGGAAGTTGTAGGATTTGAAAATCACGGCGGACAGACGCATGACGTATCCAGCCCATTTGGAACGGTCTTATATGGAAACGGCAATCAGTTCCAGTGTCAAGAAGAGGGCTACTGTGAAAAAACAGTCATTGCAACCTATCTGCATGGACCATTGCTCTCCAAGAATCCAAAGCTATCCGACTATATTTTAAAAACCTGTCTGGAACGGAAAACAGGAACAGCTGTTCAGCTGCCACCGCTGGATGATACGCTGGAACAAACCTGTCATGATCATTTATGCGAACGGCTACTGAAAGAAAAAAATGCCTGAACAACTGCTGACAAAATCCTGCAAGAACCCCCTTGACAGCGATTTGTCTGCTATGCTATACTCAAATCAACGCAATCTTTTTCCACGATGCGAAAACCCATATCAACAATCTTACAAACAATTTTCCCCAACCATAGAATAGGAGAACCCAACTATGCACATCTTACTCATTGGTGACGTAGTCGGAAATTCCGGCTGCTGCTTTTTACAGGAACGGCTGCCCCAGCTGAAACGAACCCATCATGTGGATTTAACCATTGTCAACGGTGAAAATTCCGCTCAGGGCAACGGCATCACCAAGCACTCCATGGAACAATTATTTTCCGCTGGTGCGGATATTATTACAACCGGAAACCACTGCTTTCAACGGCGAGAGGCTCTCTCGATCTATGAGAAAGAAACCGTCCTGCGTCCGCTGAACTTTCCAGACAGCTGTCCCGGTCACGGCTGCACCATCTGGGACAATGGCCCTTATCAAGTCGCTGTCATCAATCTGATGGGCACTGCCTATATGGATCCGCTCGACAATCCGTTTACCGTGATAGAAGAATTTCTGCCAACCCTGCCGACAAAGAACATCATTGTAGACTTTCACGCAGAGGCAACCGCAGAGAAAAAAGCAATGGGACACTTTCTCACCGGAAAGGTTTCTGCTGTCATCGGCACGCACACCCATGTACAGACCGCAGACGAAGCCATCTTGAACCATCACACCGGCTATTTAACCGATGTTGGTATGACTGGCGGAGAATATTCCATTCTTGGTGTTACCGTCAAGCCTGCCCTCGACCGCTTCCGCTTCCGCTTTGCACAGCGGTTCACCGAAGCTCCTGCCCCCTGTTTTGGAAACGGGGTTCTGCTCGAATTAGATACATCCTGTGGCAAATGTACGAAAATCGAGCGTCTAATTTTTCGGTAATGCACAAATTTTGAAGAAAGGGCTTGCTTTTTTGCTGCTGCTATTGTATAATGGTTATGCGTTACGCTAAACAACCGCAAAAAACAATGAAGGATTGAAAATTTGTTATGACTGGAGGACGTTTTTCTATGGAAATCTTAAAAGTATCATCCCACTCATCCCCGAACTCTGTTGCCGGTGCAATTGCCGGTGTCATCCGTGAAAAGAAAATGGTAGAAGTACAGGCCGTTGGTGCTGGTGCAGCGAATCAGGCTGTCAAGGCAATCGCCATTGCAAGAGGCTATCTGGCTCCGATTGGCGTTGACCTCGTTTGCATCCCGGCATTTGCAAATATTTTAATTGATGGAGAAGAGCGAACCGCAATCAAGCTGATCTGCGAAGAACGCTAAACACTGCCGAAACGGAACGCTGCCGCCTGCCGGCAGCGTTTTTGCGTATCGGCTCTTTTTTTGCGTAACGAGCCCCCCCACAAATACAATCACAACCAAAAGAAAGAGATGAGGATTTTTTATGGACACCGTCCGATTATGGATATTCGGATTTTTTGCAGCAGCGATTCTGTTGCTGCTCTTACACCTTTGGATTGCTTCGGGCATTGCTGCCCTAAAAGAACTGCGTCCCAAATGGAAAACCATTGCCCTGCCGCAGTTTTCCCCAACCTTGCAAAATCTCCTGAAAAAGCCGAAGTTGCTGAAACGCACCGGAACGGCTCAGCAGATTTTATTTCATACATTATTTCCCTGCTTGCTTGCCGGTGGACTTGCTCCGATTTTCCGGCTTTCCCTGCCGGACTGGATTACAAACGCTGGTTTTGCAGCAATTTTGTTAGCAGCAACGGCAGTTGGTTCGCTTTTGATTTTTATTCTCAGTGCAGCACTTCCGCTGCGAGTTTGTAAAGACCCAGAACGGCGGCTGACCAGCCATCAGAAAGCATTTTCTTTTCTGCTCTGTCTTTTAAAGCCGCTTGAATCTGTGATCGCTGCTTTAATTTCTGCCGTCTGCGGAAAAGATGCGGTTGCGGAAACTGTGACCGAAGAAGAAATTCTCTCCATTGTAGATGCCGGAACAGAAAACGGTCTGATTGCCACCCAACAGAAAGAAATGATTGACAACATCCTTGAATTCGATGATGTGGATGTTTCCGATGTCATGACCCACCGAAGAAACATTGTTGGAGTTGAAATCAACACGAAAATTAAAGATGTGGTTTATCTAGCAGTCAACGAAAGCTATTCGAGAATGCCCGTCTATCGGGAAAACATTGATAATATCATTGGGGTTCTGATTGTCAAGGATTTACTGGCGTTGGTCGGAGCAGAACACGTGGAGCATTTCAACATTCAACATTTCATGCGAGAAGTACTCTATGTCCCAGAAACGGCAAAATGCAAGAATGTTTTAACTGACATGACTCGACACAATGCCCAGATGGCGATTGCTGTAGATGAATACGGCGGAACTGCTGGAATTGTAACCGTAGAAGACATTCTGGAAGAAATCGTAGGCAGCATTCGAGATGAATATGACGAAGAAGAAGCAGAGCAGGAATTGCGGATGGTTTCCGACCATGTGTATATCATTCAGGGTTCTGCTGACCCAGAAGATGTTCTGCCAAAGTTAGGAGCTCGCTTACCGGAGGGAAAAACATTCGATACCATGAGTGGATTTTTAGTGGACTTATTGGGACGGATTCCCGATGCAGAGGAAACGCCAGTGGTGACTTATGATTCGGTTCGATTTACCGTTTTGTTGATTGAAGAGAATTGGATTGCAAAGATTAAAGCAGAAGTTGGCGTATCAGAAGAACCAACTGCAAATGTACATGCAGAATCATAACAAAAAGCCTCCCATAAAAGGGAGGCTTTTTTATGCATTGAAAACAGGTTGCAGAATTCGAGCCGCAGGCAGTTAAAAAGTTTTTTGATCCAACAATTTTTCAAAAATGTTGGCGAGGTGTGGGCGAGTAGCCCACATTTGCGAAGCAAAT
>CABQIF010000136.1 GCA_902464115.1 uncultured Ruminococcus sp.
TCTGCGTTTGAAAGTTGCAGCCAATTAGCAAGCATTGAAATTCCGAGTAGTGTCACAAGCATCGGAGAGCGTGCATTTAAGAATTGCAGCCAATTAGCAAGCATCGAAATTCCGAAAAGTGTCACCAGCATCGGAAAATATGCGTTTTCTGGTTGCAGTGGCTTAACCAGCATCACGATTCTGGGTGGTGTCACAAGCATTGGAGATTTTGCGTTTTCCAGTTGCAGCCAATTAGCAAGCATTGAAATTCCGAGTAGTGTCAAAAGCATTGGAAATTCTGCGTTTTGGAATTGCACCGGCTTAACCAGCATCACGATTCTGGGTGGTGTCACAAGCATTGGAAATTTTGCGTTTAGGTATTGCAGAAGCTTAGCCAGCATCACGATTCCAGACAGTGTCACCAGCATTGGAGTGGTTGTGTTTGATAGTTGCACCAACTTGAAAACCATTTCTCTGAGCTGTAAATCTTCCTTGAAAAGAAGTGATTTCGGCAAGCAAGCGGATTTGGTTTCTTATACATCACACACATTAAAGAAAACAGAAGCGAAAGATGCGACCTGTTCCGAAAGCGGCAACAAGGAATACTGGACTTGCGAGCATTGCGGAAAGTATTTCTTATCGGATGATACCAATCCGGAAACGGCTAAGGCAGTGGAACAGTCAGAATTTATCACTCCTGCTCTGAACCACAAAAACGCCATCATCCAGAACGCATCAGAACCGACAGAAACAGCCCCCGGCTATTCCGGTGACCGTTATTGTCCAGACTGCGATACCGTTGTGGAAAAGGGATATACTTACTGGATCGAAGATAACCTGACCTGGAAACTGTATGAAGACGGCACACTGACCATCAGCGGCACAGGGGCGATGAAAGATTACAACGCTGATGACAATCCAAGCCCTGCATACAACAACTCGAAGGTTAAAAAAATAGTGATTGAAAAAGGTGTCACCAGCATTGGAAATAAGGCGTTTTATAGTTGTAGCAGCTTAACCAGCATCACGATTCCAGATAGTGTCACCAGCATTGGAAATTCTGCGTTTTATGGTTGCTTGAACTTAACCAGCATCACGATTCCAGACGGTGTCATCAGCATTGGAAATGGTGCGTTTGCTAGTTGCAGAAGCTTGACTAGCATCACGATTCCAAACAACGTCACCAGCATTGGAGAGAGTGCATTTAATAGTTGCGAAAGATTAACCAGTATCACACTTCCAAGTAGCATCACCAGTATTGGATATGGTATGTTTGCTGGTTGTTCCTTAACCAGCATCACGATTCCAGATAGTGTCACCAGCATTGGAAGTTTTGCGTTTTATAATTGCAGCAGCTTAACCAGCATCACGATTCCAGATAGTGTCACCAGCATTGGAATTTCTGCGTTTAGGAATTGCAGCAGCTTAACCAGCATCACAATTCCAGATAGCGTCACCAGCATTGGAGAGTCTGCGTTTGATAATTGCACCAACTTGACAACCATTTCTCTGAGCTGCAAATCTTCCTTGAAAAGAAGTGATTTCGGTGGGCAAGCGGATTTGGTTTCTTATACATCGCACACATTAAAGAAAATAGCAGCAAAAGCTGCAACTTATGCCGAAAACGGCAACAAGGAATACTGGACTTGTGAACACTGTGGAAAGTATTTCTTATCGGATGATACCAACCCAGAAACCGCAACGGCAGTGGAACTTTCGGAAATCATGATTCCTGCTTTAGTTCAAGTTGCCACAGACACCACGCCAATCAAATGCGTTTACGGTCAGGATATGAACAAGATCGACCTGCGGGACTATGTGAAAAATACCGATGTAGTGGGTGAGGTTTCGGTCAAGGTTGCCACCGGTTCTACGCTGCCGGATGGCATGAAACTGGATGGTAGCAAGCTCTCCGGCAAACCTGCAAAGGCATACGAGGACGGCAGAGAAGTGACTTTTACATTCACAGCGGAAAACGGCAATACCGCAAACTTGACGTTGCTGTTCTTGGTGGCAAAAGCTGATCCGACTGTTGAAGTTGCTGTAAGTGGCGATTCACACACAGAAGGCGATCTGGTGAAAGATTTGGAACTGATTCTCAGTGGAAATAGCACCAAGGGTGTTGTGGAACTTGTCAGCGAGATAAAAGCACTGGTTGCCGGAAAAAATACTTTAACATGGAAATTCACCCCGGAAGATGAAAACAATTATCATACAGTGACAGGAACAGTTGTCGTAAATGCACAGACAACAACGACTACAACCACAAAAGCAACTACTACCACAACCAAGGCAACAACTACAACAAAACCGAGCAAAACCACCACAACCAAGGCAACGACTACGACCAAACCGAGCAAGACGACCACAACGAATGCAATGACTACGACCAAACCGAGCAAGACAACCACAACCAAGGCAACAACTACAACTAAACCGAGTAAGACGACTACAACAAATGCAACAACTACAACTAAACCGAGTAAGACAACCACAACTAAGGTAACAACTACGACCAAACCGAGTAAGACGACCACAACAAATGCAACAACTACGACCAAACCAAGCAAGACAACCACAACTAAGGTAACAACTACAACGATTACAACAACTACAAACACAGCCATTCCATCCTATGGCGATGTCAATTTGGATGGTAAGGTAGATATTGTAGATGCAATTTTCTTGAACAAATATCTCGCAACACTGATACAATTTTCGGATGCTCAAATGGCAAATGCGGACTGCTGTCAGGATGGCGTTTTGAATGATCAGGATACAACTGCTCTCATGCAATTTATTATTCTGCTGATTGATGACCTGCCTGTACAGCCTACTGAAAAATAATTATACAATCTAAATCAAAAGCCGCTTCCCTGCGTATCTACAGGATACAAATCAGGAGGCGGCTTTTTCTTTCCATGCAGAAAGAATTTTCGTTGCTTTTCCATTATTTTTATGATATAATAACAATAATGGAACGATGGCACAGCAAGGAGGGCATAGAATGGGAATTTACTTCAATCCGAATCATACAGACTTTTATAACGCTGTTAATCACTCTCAAATTTATGTAGATAAGACAGAGTTAATCCAATACACCAATTCTGTCTTGTTTGGCGAACAAAAATATATTTGCGTTAGCCGTCCACGTCGATTTGGAAAGTCGATGGCAGCAAACATGCTGACGGCTTACTACAGCCGAGGCTGCGATTCCAAAGAATTATTTCAAGAGCTGAAAATTGCAACACATCCAGATTTTGAAAAGCATCTGAATCAATACAATGTCATTCATCTGAATATGCAGAGTTTTCTGAGTAAAACACAAACCATTGAACAGATGATTGCATTGGTCACAAAGGCTGTTGGACGAGATTTGTTGCGAGCATATCCGGATATAGACTATCTGGACAAGTCCGTTTTAACTTTTATGCTGGATGACGTTTATCAAAACTATCAAGTTCCATTTATTTTTATCATTGATGAATGGGATTGCATTTTCCGTTCTCGGAAAAATCAGTTGGAAGAGCAAACAAAATACCTGGACTTTTTGATGGATTTGTTAAAAGATAAAAGCTATATTACTCTTGCCTATATGACTGGCATTCTGCCTATCAAAAAATATGGGGAACACTCTGCTATCAATGTATTCTATGAGTATTCTATGACGGATGCCTCCCCGATTGAAGAGTTTACAGGCTTTACAGAACAGGAAGTTCGGCAGTTATGCGAACAATACAAAATGCCATTCTCTGAAACAAAAAAATGGTATGACGAATACTGTGTCGATGGGGTTTCGATTTATAATCCAAAGTCCGTCGTAGAAGCCATGCTACGTGGAAAATTCAACAACTATTGGACAAAGACGGAAACATACGAAGCACTAAAAGTCTATATCGACTTGAATCAAGATGGGCTGCGTGACAAAATTATACAGATGATCGCAGGAGAAACAGTTCCTGTAAATCCGGATAAATTTCAGAATGATATGACTACATTTTATAGTGCGGATGATGTTCTCACGCTGTTGGTACATCTGGGATACTTGACCTATAATGAACAGAATCGTGTCGTATGGATTCCAAACGGAGAAGTTCGACAAGAATTTATCAACTCCATTGAAGACGGCGGATGGGAACCAGTTGTACAGGCAATTCATTCTTCCGAAAAGTTATTGCAGGCAACACTTTCTGGTGATGAACAAACAGTTGCAGAACTAATCGAACAAGTGCATCAAGCAAACGTATCTATCTTGAAATACAACGATGAAAATGCATTGTCTTGTGTGATTTCCTTGGCATACTACTCTGCTCAAAAGAACTATACCCTGCATCGGGAAATGCCAGCTGGAAAAGGGTTTGCAGATATTGTATTTGAGCCAAATCGAAATTGTAATCTGCCTGCTCTGATTGTTGAATTGAAGTGGGGGCATTCCGCAGAAGAGGCAGTGGAACAAATCAAGCGAAAAGATTATCTGGATTGCTTGCAGAATTACCACGGTGAAGTTCTTTTGGTTGGCGTGAATTATGATAAAGAGAAGCATCACACTTGCAAAATCGAACGGATCAAAAAAGAATTCGTTTTTTGACCCCAAAACTGACCCCAATATAGTGTACGCAGTGCGTAAGCATGGTGGAAGATTTGAAGTCATGGTTGATTATGCAAGATGATATTTCTGATACAAGTGCAATAGAAGTACTCTGTCCAGAAGAAATTGTAGCAGATAAATCAATTGTAGATGGTTATGTAAAAACATATGTTCTTTTGGGTCGTGACG
This sequence comes from uncultured Ruminococcus sp., assembly GCA_902464115.1. Lineage (GTDB taxonomy): Bacteria > Bacillota > Clostridia > Oscillospirales > Ruminococcaceae > Ruminococcus_C. Next base: position 4,757 of record CABQIF010000136.1, read on the forward strand.
GTACAAAAATTCACTTATATTTAAGTAATGATTTTGCTACTGTTTTTATTCAGATTCACAATAAAGAGTATTGTTTATGTTACAACCTATAATGATTCAGGTCTTGCGTGAAATATGATTACTTGCAAAATCCCAACAACTTCAAGTGGGACAATTAAGATAAGTGGCACTTCAACTCCTGTAAATAATATGAAAGGACATATCAATTGTTACGGCGGAACAGTTGCAGGATTTACTACAGATTATGTTGTAAATGGCGGGTCAGTCGGAATGGTGCGGAGCAGTTTAGGTAACACATGGCATGTAACTGCAAAAAATTCCTGTACAAATTATGGGATTGACTGGTATGAACTTTGAGATTCTGATGATGGTGATTATTAC